>CAMLOR010000264.1 GCA_946481615.1 uncultured Aquimonas sp. | reverse complement strand
CTCATCGTGCGCGAAGTGCCGATCGCGCCCAGCAACTGGCGCAGCCAGGTCGATCTGCCTGCGTGGCTGCGCGCCCGCAACGTGGTGGCCATCGCCGACATCGACACCCGCAAGCTCACACGCCTGCTGCGCGACCGCGGCGCGCAGAACGGCGCGCTGATGGCGGGCGACGCCGTCGACGTCGAGAAAGCCATCGCGGCGGCACGTGCTTTCCCGGGCCTCAAGGGCATGGACCTCGCCAAGGAAGTCTGCGTGGCCGAACGCTACGGCTGGGCCGAAGGCTCGCTCGATCTGGACACCGGCGCCTTCGCGCGCCCCGAGGCGAAGTTCCACGTCGTGGCCTACGACTACGGCGTCAAGCGCAACATCCTGCGCATGCTGGTCGACCGCGGCTGCCGCCTCACGGTGGTGCCGGCGCAGACGCCCGCGGCGCAGGCGCTGGCGGAAAACCCCGACGGCATCTTCCTCTCGAACGGCCCGGGCGACCCGGAGGCCTGCGAGTACGCGATCGAAGCCATCAAGACCTTCATCGAACGCAAGATTCCGACCTTCGGCATCTGCCTCGGCCACCAGTTGCTCGGCCTGGGCGCCGGCGCGAAGACGCACAAAATGAAGTTCGGCCACCACGGCGCCAACCATCCGGTGCTCGATCTCGACACCGGCAAGGTGATGATCTCCAGCCAGAACCACGGCTTCGCGGTCGACGAATCGACGCTGCCCCCGAACGTGCGCGTCACCCACCGCTCGCTGTTCGACGGCTCCAACCAGGGCATCGAACTCACCGATGCACCGGCCTTCTCGTTCCAGGGCCATCCGGAGGCGAGTCCGGGCCCGCACGACGTGGGCTCGCTGTTCGACCGGTTCATCCGCTCGATGGAGCGCGGCGCATGATCCGCCTGCTGTTCGCCGCGCTTCTGGCCTTCGGTGGGGCCTCCGCGGCTGCCGCCGGGATCGACGTGCGCGATTTCTTCCGCCACAGCGAAGTCAACGACATCGAGCTTTCGCCCACGGGCGAATACCTTGCCGTCACCGTGCCGCAGGACGATCGCACGCTGCTCGCCGTGCTGCGCACGGCCGACAAGGGCATCGTGGCCAAGTGGGATTACGGCGCGGACATGCACGTCATCGACGTGGTGTGGGTGAACGACGAGCGCTTCGTGGTGCGGGTGGCGGAGAAGCTCGGCTCCTTCGACTATCTGGTGCAGGATGCGCACGTCTATGCCGCCAACGCCGACGGCAGCAAGCGCATGCAGCTCACGCTCGGCAACACCTACGAGATCGTCGATCTGCTGGAAGACGATCCGCGCTACATCCTGATGCAGCGTACGGTCGAGCGCCCGAACCTGTTCAAGGTCGATGTCTACACCGGCCGCATGACCAAGGTCGCGGTAAGTCCGGTGGAGTCCGGCGGCTTCGCCATCGATCACGAGGGCCGCGTCCGTTACGCCATCGGCGAGAACGAGAAGCTGCAGCTGGAAACCTGGCGCCGCGAAGGAGACGAGTGGAAGAAGGTCGCCATCGTCGATGCCCTGAGCGGCGCTTCGCAGGTGCCGGTCGGCTTCACCGAGGACGACAAGGGCGTGTACATGCTCTCGAGCGAGAAGGGCGAGCCGCGCCGCTTGCTGCAGCTCGATCCGGAAACCGGCAAGGAAACCGAGTTGTTCTCCAACCCGGTCGCCGACGTCGGTGGGCTGATCTGGAGCCACGACCGGCGCCGCCTGCTGGGTGTGAGCTACGAGCCTGACTACCCGCGCAAGAAGTATTTCGACGGCGACGACGAGGAAACCGCGCTGCTCGCCTCGCTCGATCTCTCCTTCGCCGATTTCGCGGTGGAGATCACCAGCGCCAGCCGCGATGGCCGCTACGTGCTGGCCTGGGTGTACAGCGACGTGGATCCCGGTCGCGCCTTCCTCTACGACCGCAAGCTGTCGAAGGCCACCTATCTGCTTTCGGCGCGGCCGTGGATCGATCCGGCGAAGATGGCGAAGATGAAGCCGATCCGCTTCAAGGCCCGCGACGGCCTGACGATCAACGGCTATCTCACGCTGCCGCCGGACAGCGACGGCAAGAACCTCCCGATGATAGTCAATCCGCACGGCGGCCCGCACGGCCCGCGCGACGACTGGCGCTTCAATCCGGAAGTGCAGTACTTCGCCAGCCGCGGTTACGCGGTGCTGCAGGTCAATTATCGCGGCTCGGGCGGTTACGGCACGGATTTCATGTCGGCCGGCTACAAGCAGTGGGGCGGCGCGATGCAGGACGATCTCACCGACGCCGTGCGCTGGGCCATCGGCAAGGGCCACGCCGACGCCGATCGCATCTGCATCTACGGCGCGTCCTACGGTGGCTATGCCGCCTTGATGAGCGTCGTTCGCGAGCCGCAGCTGTATCGCTGCACGGTGGGTTACGTCGGCGTATACAGCCTGCCGATGATGAACACCAAGGGGGATATCCCCGAAAGCGAGTTCGGCCAGAGCTTCCTGGCGCGCGTGCTGCCCGACGGCGACGCCGAGCTCAGGGCGCAGTCGCCGGCCTACAACGCCGAAAAGATCGGCGTGCCGGTGATGCTGGTGCAAGGCCGCAAGGACCGCCGCGTGCCGATCGACCAGATGGAATTCCTGATCGACCGCATGAAGGACGCGGGCAAGGCGCCGGAGATCGTGGTCATCGAAGACAAGGAAGGCCACGGCTTCTACGACCTCGACAACAACGCCGAGCTTTATCCGAAGATGCTCGGCTTCTTCGAGAAGTACATCGGCGCGGGCGGCTCGCTCCGCACGACGGACGCCGCCAGGTGATGCGGGTCTGGCTCGCCTGCCTTGCGATCGCGCTGGCCGGGAGCGGGCGCGCTTCCGGGTCTGCGCCGGTTCCCCTGGACGCATTCCTGGGCCCGGCCACGGTCGAATCCATCCGCATGTCGCCCGACGGTAAGCGCCTGGCGATCGTGTCCTCCGACGGCAAGCGCGGCGGCATCACGCTGTTCGAAACCGCGACGTTGGATCCCGTGCGCGCCTGGCGCATGGCCGATGACAACTACGCGCATTCGCTGCAATGGCTGGACGATGAGCGCTTCGTGTTCCAGACGCGCTACGACCTCCACGAATACGACTCCGGGATGACCAATCTCGAAGGCCTGTATCTGCTGGAGGCCTCCATCGACGAGCCGAAGCGCTTCCGCCTCGAACTGTACGAGTCGCTGCGCGTGCTGCGCCCGGCCGGAGGCAGGAAGGGCCGCGCACGCCTGATGATCGAAGGCATGCAGAACCGGCGGACCGCGCTGTTCGAGCTCGACCCTGACGAAGGCAAGCGCGAACGCATCGCCGTCGGCCCGACCTCCATGGAAGGCCGTTTCGTGCTCGGCCTGCAGGGCGAGCCGCGCTACTTCGTCGGCGAGAATTGGCGGCGCGAACGCGTGATCCTCGCGCGCACAGGCGACGACTGGAAAACCCTGCACACCGGCCATGCCGATGACGAGGCGCGCATCCCTCAGCGCATCGCGGCCGATGGCAAGCGCGTGTACTTCCTCGGTCCTGCACCGGAAGGCACGATGGGCCTGGAATTGTTCGACCCGGCCGACAACTCTTTCACCTGGGTCGGCAAGGATGCGCGCTACGACGTCACCGGCACGCTCGCTTCCACCGACGGCACGGATCTGCTCGCGATTGCCTACGCAGGCGACCGGCCGCGATACCAGTTCCTGCAACCGCAGCATCCCGATGCCATCACGTACAAGGAACTGCTGCGCTCGTTCCCGGGACGCGACATCGATTTCTTCGATATCTCGCGCGACGGGCGCCTGATGCTGCTGTCGGCATCCAGCGATCGGGACCCGGGCCAGCTCTATCTGTTCGACCGCGAGCGCAAACAAGCCCGCGCACTGCTGTCGTACCGCAAGCAGATCGACCCCGATCGCATGGCCGAGCAGGTGCCGCTGCGTTTCACCGCGCGCGATGGCCTCGAGATCGACGCCTATCTCTGGGTGCCGGCGGGCCGCGAGGCGAAGGACCTGCCGCTCGTCGTGCGTCCTCACGGCGGTCCGCACGGCGTGCGCGATGTGTGGGGATTCGACACCGAGGCGCAGTTGATCGCCTCGCGTGGCTATGCCGTGCTGGCCGTGAACTTCCGCGGCTCCGACGGCTATGGCCCGGCCTTCCGCAAGCGCGGCTACCGGCAATGGGGCGCAGCGATGATCGACGACATCACCGACGCGGTGAAGTGGACGATCGCGCAGGGGATGGTCGATGCGGATCGCGTATGCATCTACGGTGCCTCCTACGGCGCCTTCGCCGCCCTGATGAGCGCGGCGCGCGAGCCAGCGCTGTATCGCTGTGCCGCCGGCATGTCCGGCGTGTACGACATCCGTGCGATGTTCCGCAACGACCGCCGCCAATCGGCGTGGATGGGAAACTACTTCGAAGAGATCTATCCGGAAGATTCCGACGAGCGCGAGCGCCAGTCGCCCGCGCAGCAGGCCGCCAGCATCCGCGCCGCCGTGCTGCTCGCGCATGGAGGCAACGATTTCGTGACGCCGCTCGACCAGTACCAGCGCATGTCGCGCGCGCTGGAACGCCATGGTCACCCGGCGGAAGTCGAAATCTTCCGCGACGCCGAAGGCCACGGTTTCGGCATTCCCGAATACCGCAGGGATTTCTACGAGCAACTGCTCGCTTTCCTCGACAAGCACATCGGCCGCCCACAGGCGGTCGCAGGCAAGGATTGACCGATGCCAAAGCGCACCGACATCAAAAGCATCCTCATCATCGGCGCCGGCCCGATCGTCATCGGCCAGGCCTGCGAATTCGACTA
>CAMLOR010000263.1 GCA_946481615.1 uncultured Aquimonas sp. | reverse complement strand
CGTTCGCCGACATCGACGAACCGACGGGCGGCCTGTTCGGCGCCGGCTCGATCGTTGACGTGGCCAACGGTACGAACCTCTCGTACAACGCCGACGCCATCGACGGCTTCTACACCCTGCCGGCCTCGACGTTCGATCCGGTCCTGCACACCTCGCCGGGTTCGATCCTGCCGTCGCTGTCGCAGGCCCAGACGGGCATCGGTGAAGCTGACTCGATCATCTTCAACAACGGCGCGCTGATCACGCTGGACTTCGTCAACGGCCGTCCGGACGCCGTGTCCTCGGTCCTGATGCACGACCAGATCTTCAACGAGTACAACACCTCGGCGACGACGGCCGCTGCTTCGGAGTGGGTTGTCACCTTCCCGACCAAGCGTCTGCACCTGGAACAGCTCCCGAACGGCCTCGGCCGCGTGCGTCCGTTTGCCAACGATTCGGACGACTCGGGCGACAGCACCGGTACGCCCCCGGGCAACATCGGTGGTGGCGAAACCGGCCTGTTCGATCCCTCGGGCTACTGCGAGCCGATCGAAGTCGCCTACTACGACCGTGAAGAAGGTCCGGAAGCTCCGGCTGCCGTGATCGACTTCTCGCCGCCGCCGGAAGTCGACCAGGTCGCCCTGGGCCTCTGCTTCGAGTCGAACGTCGTGACGTTCAACCAGGAAGAAGAAGTGACTGCCGGTGAATCGGCCGTGCTGGGTTCGCGCCGCGTCGCCCGCAACATCAACCTGCAGACGGCGTCGGGTGAAGACGTCACGGCCGGTTGGGTTGCCATGACGCTCGGCAACGCGAACAACTACCTGCTCGACGGTACCGACCTGACGGGCACCGTGCCGCGCAACCAGCTGTTCGGTCTGCCGGTCACGGGCTTCTGGGTTGCGAACTTCGTGAATGCCAATGCGGAACCCGGCATGCTCGCGAACTACTCGCTGCTCTCGAAGCACCGCGCCAGCCGCTTCGCGCGTGGCGTCCTCGTCACGGGCACGGAAGACGCTCCGGTGTTCGGCGCCGAGTTTGCCGCCTCGTAAGGGCGAATGTACTGAAGTGCGTTACCAGAGCCCCCGCAAGGGGGCTCTGTTTTTTGGGCAACTGTGACGGCATTCAACCGATTTTTAGCTTCGCCAGTTTTATTCAACGTGTATTAAGCCAGTGCTTTGACCTTGGGGGCGGCAGTGGCAAGAATGCCTGACCGGCTAACGAGGTAATCATGCAACGAGTTCAGCGCTCCACCCTGTTGACTGCCGCGATCCTGGCAGGATGCGCCCTCGCCGGGGCTGCCAATGCCCAGGTCATCCGCATCACCAATGTCAATAGCCCCACGGGCCACGACATCCCGCTCAAGACCGGCTCCAGCGTGCAGATCGACAGCGCCGGCAACCTGCTGGCGGAGTGCGCGCTCAACGCGAACAGCCAGTGCGCCCAGCTGGGAACGGGCGGCACGAGCCCGAACGCTCCGACGGCCGCGCTCTCCCGCAACGACACCAATACCGACGTGCGTACCGGTGAAACGATCCGCCTGAACTGGTCGTCCACGAGCGGTGAAGTTTGCAAGGCTTCGTCGACCGGCCCCTCGACCACAACCTGGACCGGCGCGCGCGCCACCGCGAACTCGACCGGCGAGCAGGCCACCGTCAGCGCGGTGGGCATCTACGCTTTCTCGCTGGTCTGCTACAACGCGGCCGGCGCAAGCACGGCGGCCACGGTGAATGTCACGGTCGCGGCGGCCGACGTCGATCCCGATCCCGAGCCCGCCGACTGCGACATCGAATCGACCGACCCGTCCTTCACCCCGACCAACTTCCAGATGGTCGAGAAGACCTGGACGTGGACGTTCTCCGCGCCCGACGGCAATCCGAGCGCCACCTATCCCACGGGCATCGCTTTCCCGGGTCCGGTGCCGCGCCTGAGCAAGGGCCAGTATTCGGTCGTTGCGTTCACGCCGGCGGCGAACCAGTACGTCAACCTGTACTGGGACCAGATCCAGGCCAAGCTCGGCGAAACCTACACGGTGCGTCCGGCCGACGGCATGTTCTTCGCGATCAGCCCCTGCAAGGGCGACCTGCGTGAGCCGGTCACGGGCAGTGCGGATCAGTTCCTGCGTCGCGGTTGCCGTACCTTCGGCAATTCCGGATCGATCCAGTGGACCACGGGTTCCTCGCATGCGCAGTCCGACGACGTGATCTGCAAGCTCGCGCCGAACAAGACCTACTACCTGCACATCCTTCAGGCCAATCCGGCAGGCGGCCTGACGACCGGTGAGCACTCGTGCGAGAACACGCCGAACTCGGCGAACGGCTGCGACGTGGGCGTCAAGATCCAGTCCGCTGTCGTGCCTTGACGGTCTGAACTAAAATAGGTGCGTGAAGTCGAACCCCTCGCTCGAGGGGTTCGATGTTTTTGGGCCCCGCGAAGCGTCACGCACGTCCAGCTAAAACAAGGAATACCGATGAAGTCCATGCATTCCGCAGCCGCCCTGCTGCTGTGCTCGATCGTCTTCGCGCCGACTGCGCAGGCGCAGGCCCTGCAGCCGCAACCCGCTGCCCAGGGCGCCACGATCTACGATCGTCCGGCCTCCTCGCGCCCGCTGCCGCCCGATGTGGTGGTCGCGCAGGGCGATGTCGAGCTCACGCTCACCGACATCGACGCGCGCATCTCGCGCATCCCGCCGGACAGCCGTGCCAACTTCATCAACGACCCCGAACGCATCGAGACCCTGCTGCGCAACATGCTGCTCAACAAGCAGATGTCGCACGAGGCCGAAGCCATGGGCGTCCAGAACGACCCGGTGGTGGCCGCCGACATCGCCTATGCGCGCGACGAGGTCCTGGCCAAGCGCCGCAGCACGATGCTGCTCAAGGAGATCGAGTTCCCGAACTTCGAGACGCTGGCCAAGGAACGCTACCTCGCCAGCCCCGAGTTGTACCGCAGCCCCGAACGTATCACCATCCGCCACGTCATGATCGCGCGCGATGTCCATGGCGATGAGCTGGCGAAGAAGAAGGCCGAGGAGCTGCACGCCGAGATCCTCGCCAAGGGCGGCGACTTCGCCGACTACGTGGCGAAACACTCCGACGAAAAACTGGCCGAGACCGCACCGCCGGGCACCGAGCTGGGGCTGATCAAGGACGTCACCCGCGACGACATCCAGACCGATTTCGCTGCGGCCGCCTTCGCGCTGAAGAAGGAAGGCGACATTTCGCCCGTGGTCCGCACGCGCCTGGGATACCACATCATCAAGCTGGAGAAGCTCACGGCGCCCGTGCGCTTCGAGTACGAAGCCATCAAGCCGAAGATCGTCGAAGAGCTGCGCCAGGAATTCCTTGCGCGCACCCGCCAGGACTTCCTCGACAAGACACGCAGCCAGGCGATCGACGCCAATCCCGATCTCATCCAGTCCTTGCGTACCCGCTATCTTCCGGACGGCGCGGGCACCAAGGCGATCCGCAACTTCGATTCCGGCGTCTCGCCGTCGGAACTCGGCTCCCAGGGCAAGGACGCCGCGCAG
The DNA here is from genome assembly GCA_946481615.1 of uncultured Aquimonas sp. The sequence goes on along the minus strand of CAMLOR010000263.1, from coordinate 1,309 downwards.
CCCGCCGATAGTTGACGGGTGGGCCCGTTGCGCCTGCTCCGGCTGTTCGTCCGGCAAGACCTCACCCAGCGCTACGCCGGCAATGTGATCGGCGTGGCCTGGGCGGCGCTCGGGCCCCTGCTGCAGCTGGCGCTGTTCGCGCTGGTGTTCGTGCACATCTTCAAGGCCCGGGTGCCGGGCCTCGACGGCAACGGTTACGTCGCGTTCCTGGCGCTCGGCATGTGGCCCTGGTTCGCCTTCACCGAAGGCGTGACGCGCGCCTCGGGCGCGCTCGCCGAACAGGCGGGACTGCTGCGCAAGGTGGCCGTGCCGCCGATCGTGTTGATAGCGGCGCGCGCCACCACGCCGTTCCTGCTGCACTTCGCCGGCTTCGTGCTGGTGCTGGTTGCCCTCCCGCTGCTCGGCGTCACGCTGCACTGGCGCTTCCTGCCCGTCGCGCTGCTGGCGTGGCTGCCGATGTATGCGCTGGCGCTGGGCATCGGCACGCTGGCGGCGCTGACCCAGGTCTTCGTGCGCGACCTCGGGCAGATGATCGGCTATCTGCTGTCGGCCTGGTTGTTCCTCTCGCCCATCCTCTACCCGCGCGAGATGGCGCCGGCGGCGCTGGCGCCGTGGTTCTCGATCAATCCGGTTTCCGGCTGGGTGGAAAACATCCGCGAGCCGCTGCTGTTCGGCCGCGTGCTGCCCGAAGCCGCGCTGGCGGCGTTCGCCGGGACGGCGGTCGTCGGTTTGCTGGCGCTGGCGGCGTATCGCCGGCTGCGTGCCCACGTCGAGGACTTCCTGTGAGCGACGTGCTGCTGCGCACCGCGAATCTCGGCAAGTCCTACCCGCGCGACAGCGATCCGCGTGGGCGCCTGCGCGCGTGGATGCGGTTGCTGGCGGGCGCGTCCATCGCACGTGCGCCGGTGCTGTCCGGCGTCGACATCGAGATCCGGCGCGGCGAATCGCTCGGCATCATCGGTGAAAACGGGGCCGGCAAATCCACGCTGCTGAAGTTGCTCTCCGGCGTGCTCACGCCCAGCAGCGGCACGCTGGAACGCCAGGGCACGCTGGGCGCGCTGCTCGAGCTGGGGGCCGGCTTCGACCTCGAACGCACGGGCCGCGAGAACATCCCCGTCAGCGCCGGCCTGCTCGGCTGGAGCGCGGCGCAGATCGCCGAGCGCTTCGATGACATCGTGGCCTTCGCCGACATCGGCCGCTACCTCGACGAACCGGTCAAGCACTATTCCAGCGGCATGGTGGTGCGCCTGGGCTTCGCGGTGATCGCCGCGGTGCGGCCCGACCTGCTCATCACCGACGAAGTGCTGGC
>CAMLOR010000262.1 GCA_946481615.1 uncultured Aquimonas sp. | reverse complement strand
GATCTTCTTGCCGTCCAGGAGGCGGGCGGGCATCGGCGTTCCGTTGGATACTGTGATCCGATTATCGCCTATCCGGAGTCCGTCCATGAACACGACCGAGCTCGAAGCGGCCGCCTTCCGCCGCCTCGTCGCGCATCTGCGCGAGCGCAGCGACGTGCAGAACATCGACCTCATGATCCTGGCCGGCTTCTGCCGCAATTGCCTGTCGAACTGGTATCAGGAAGCGGCCGAAGCCCAGGGCACGCCACTGTCGAAGGAGGCGGCGCGCGAGGCGATCTACGGGATGCCGTTCGGGGAGTGGAAGGCGAAGTACCAGCCCGAAGCGACGATGGAACAACTCGCGGCGTTCGAGGCGGCGCAGAAGCGGCACGGCTGAACTCCGTCGTCGCAGGGATTCGGGCTTCCGGGTGAACGACGACGCGCAGTCGCGCACGGATTCCCGTCGTCGCGGGAACGACGCGCCTACGCAGGTGCCGAGCAGAACTTCGCGTAGTCGATGTAACCGGGGAACGGCGTTCCGGGCGCGCACACGGGACATCCCGGATCGGGCGCCAGCCGGATCTCGCGGAACTTCGTCGCCAGCGCATCGAACCCGAGCAGGCGCCCCGCCAGCGGATCGCCGATGCCGAGCAGCAGCTTGATCGCCTCGTTCGCCTGCAACAGGCCGATGATGCCCGGCAGCACGCCGAGTACGCCCGCTTCCGCGCAGTTGGGCGCATCCTCGGGCCGCGGCGGTTCCGGGAACAGGCAGCGATAGCACGGCTTTTCGCCGCGCCGGCGGCCGGCGTCGAACACGCTGACCTGGCCTTCGAAGCGATGCACCGCGCCGTACACCAGCGGCTTCGCGTGCTTGATGCAGGCGTCGTTGAGCAGGTAGCGCAGCGGGAAGTTGTCGGCGCCGTCGACCACCACGTCGGCGCCGGCGATCAGCGCGTCGATGTTCGCGGAGGTGACGCGCTGCTGCACGCCTTCGATCTTCACGCGCGGATTCATCGCGGTGAGTGCACGCGCCGCGGAAGCGACCTTCGGGATGCCGATCGCCGCTTCGGTATGCAGGATCTGGCGCTGCAGGTTGCTGCGATCGACCACGTCGTCGTCCGCCATCACCAGCGTGCCGACGCCGGCCGCGGCGAGATAGAACGACACCGGCGAGCCCAGGCCGCCCGCGCCGATGAGCAGCACGCGCGCGGCTTCGAGCTTCTTCTGCCCTTCGAGGCCGACCTGCGGCAGCAGCAGATGGCGCGAATAGCGTTCGAGGAAATCGGCGTCGGCGCCGCCGTCGGTCATCGGCAGGCCCGCGGCGCGCCACGCATCGGTGCCGCCGGCCACCGAGGCTACGTCGGTATAACCGGCCTGCACGAGCTTTTGTGCCGAGTCGAGCGAACGGCCTCCCTTGGCGCAGATCACGAGGATTTCCGCAGTGCGCGGCATATCCGGCGCGGCGTCGAATGCGGCCTTGGCGATGCCGCGCGCGTCCCGGGCCATGCCGAGGGCGCGCTCGTGGTCTTCGCGGACGTCGATCAGCGTGGCGCCTGCGAGCATCCGTTCGTGGGCTTGTACCGGCGAAACTTCCCGAACCATGGCTTCAGTCTACCTCCCTCTCCTTCAAGGAGAGGGAGTTCAGCCCCGCTGGATCGGGCCGTAGGGGATGACCTCGACGGTCTCGTCCGCGCCAAGCTCGCGCACGTTCTCCACCAGCACCATCAATGCATTCGATTCCGCCGCACCGCGTTGCTGGTGCGAGCCGTCGGCCGGGTGCGGCCGCACGCCCAGCCTGCCGTCGTCGGCACAGGAGAGCCGCGCGCGGCGGAATTCGAGGCGGCCGTGCGATTTGCGCACCGGCGCCAGCAAGCGGGCGCGCAGCGCCGGCGCGCGATCGGCGCGGCCCTGCATCGCATCGAGCAGCGGCAACGCGAGCTGGCGGAACGTCGCCAGCGCCGACACCGGATTGCCCGGCAAGCCGAGAAACAGCGCGCGATCCCACGTGCCGAACAGCAGCGGCATCCCCGGCCGCATCATCACTTTCCAGAAGTGCACGATGCCGTGTTCGCGCAGCAGCGCCGGTAGGTGATCCTTCTCGCCGGCGGAGACACCGCCGCAGGTGATCACCACATCGTAGGAAGACGCGGCGTCCTGAAGAGCGCTGGCCAGGCGCGCCGGATCGTCGGGCAATGTCGGCCACGACAGCGTGTCGATGCCCTCCTCCGCCAGCAGCGCCTGCAGCAGCACGCGGTTGCTGTCGTAGATCTCGCCGCGGCGCAGTGCAGTGCCGACGGGCTTCACCTCGTCGCCCGTGGTGAACACCGCGACGGACGGACGGCGATGCACCGGCACATGAGCGAGGCCCAGCGCCGCGAGCAGGCCGAGCGCGGTGCTGCCCAACGTGGTGCCGGCTTCCAAGACGCGCGCGCCCTGCGGGCAATCGCTGCCGGCCAGACGCACGTTGGCGCCACACGCGGTGCCGGGCGCGAGGATCACCTCGTCGCCTTCGAACCGTGCGTTCTCCTTGATGACGACGGTGTCCGCACCCGGGGGCATGGCGGCGCCGGTGGTGATGCGCAGGCATTCGCCGGCACCGATGCGATGTTCGAGATCGACGCTCGCGAACTGCGTGCCGATCAGGCGCAGCCGCGTCTCGCCATCGGCGCGCAAATCATCCGCACGCACCGCGAAGCCGTCCATCGCGGAATTGTCGAACGAGGGCAAGGCGATCGGTGCCGACAGCTCCTGCGCCAGCGCGTGCCCGCGCGCCTCGCGCAGGGCCAGGGGAGCGACGGCCGTGCGATGGCGGGCGCCGACGTCGCGCACGATCCCAAGCGCGGTGGCGAAGTCGATGCCGGTGGGAAAGCTCATGCCAGATCGCCGGGAGTATTGAGATTGCCGAAGCGCCAGCCTTCGAAGCGGCAGGGATACACGGGAAAGCGATGCTGCCATTCCCGCACCGATCGCCGCCCGCTGTCCAGCGTCTCGCGTGCGTGCGCGGCGAGCGCGGCCGGATACAGCGCGAACAGCGGCTGCAGGCCTTCGTCGTCCTCGGCCACGACGAGCGCGAAGGCCTCCTCGCCGCGAGCGGCCTGCAGGCGAGTGACGAAATCGGGCGGGATCGCGCGCGCGTCCACCGGCACCGTCGCGAGCAGGCCTTCGCCGGCGGCGTCGAGCAAGGCGGCGATGCCGGCGAGCGGGCCGGGATAGCCGGCCGCCGCATCGGCCACGACGTCGACGCCGAGCGCGGCGTAGTCGTCGCGGTTGCGGTTGGCGCTCACCAGCACGCGCGCCGCCTGCGGACGCACGGCGTCGAGCACGTGCCGGATCTGCGGCACGCCCTGCACTTCCACCCAACCCTTGTCGCGGCCGCCGAAGCGCTCGCCGCGGCCGCCGGCCAGCACGCCCAGCGCGACGCCGGGCGCCATCTCAACCGTCGTTGCGCTTATGGTGCCGGATCATGCGCTGGCGCTTGCGCTTCTGCGCGTCGGTCAGCACGTTGACCTTGCCGGCGTAGGGATTCTCGCCCTGGCGGAATTCCAGCCGCAGCGGCGTGCCCACGAGCTTGAAGCGCGTGCGCAGGAAATTTTCCAGGTAGCGCTTGTAGCTTTCCGGCAGGCTCTTCACGCGCGTGCCGTGGATGATGACGGTCGGCGGATTCTCGCCGCCCGGATGCGCGAAACGCAGCTTGGCGGCGTGGCCGCGCACGATCGGCGGCGTGTGGCTTTCGTAGGCCATCTCGACGGCGCGCGTGAGCTCGGCCGTGGTGAACTTCTTCGTCGCCGAGGCGTGCGACTTGTGCACCGCGCGCAGCAGTTCCTTCAGGCCCGACCCGTGCTTGGCGGAGATCGTGACGATCGGCGCGTAGGCCACGAAGGTGAGGCGGCGCGCGAGATCGTTGCGCACCTGTTCGCGCTGGTAGTCGGTGAGGCCGTCCCACTTGTTGACGGCGATGACGAGCGCGCGCCCCGAATCCAGCACGGCGCCCAGCACGGTGGCGTCCTGGTCGGTCACGCCCTCGGTGCCGTCGAGCAGGAAGATCACCACCTGCGAGGCGTCGATCGCCTGTAGCGATTTGATGACGCTGAACTTCTCGACCGCTTCCTCGACCCTGGCCTTGCGGCGGATGCCCGCGGTGTCGATCAGGCGGTATTTCCTGCCGTCGCGTTCGAGATCGACGGCAATGGCGTCGCGCGTGGTGCCGGGAACGTCGGAGGCGATCATGCGCTCCTCGCCCAGCAGGCGGTTCACCAGCGTCGATTTGCCCACGTTGGGGCGGCCGACGATGGCCAGGCGCAAGCGGTCGGGTTCGTCGGCGAGCGTGGAGAGTTCGTCGCCGCTCGACTCGGGCAGCGCGTCGGCGATGGCTTCCAGCACGGGCTGCAGGCCGCGCTGGTGCGCCGCCGAAACGCCGAAGGTGTTGGCGATGCCGAAGCGCGCGAACTCGGCGAGCACTTCGCGCTCGTCGGTGCCGTCGACCTTGTTGACCAGCAGCATCGCCGGCTTGCCGCTGCGGCGCAGCATGGCGAGGATGTTCTGATCCTGCGGCAGGATGCCGTCGCGCGCGTCGACCACGAATACCAGCAGATCGGCTTCGTCGATGGCGGCCAGCGATTGCTGCGCGGTGAGGCCGGCGAGGCCTTCGTCCTCGCCGGACAGGCCGCCGGTGTCGACCAGCACGAAAGGCCGGTCCTCGATCAGGCGGCACACGCCGTAGTGGCGATCGCGCGTGACGCCCGGCTGGTCGTGCACCAGGGCGTCGCGCGAGCGCGTGAGCGCGTTGAACAGCGTGGACTTGCCGACGTTCGGCCGGCCGACGAGCGCGACCAAAGGCAGCAT
>CAMLOR010000261.1 GCA_946481615.1 uncultured Aquimonas sp. | reverse complement strand
GTGTTGTTGCGGCAGAACGGGATGCGGACGCCGCCGAGGATGCCGACGGGACGGGCGGTGCGGGAACGGGTCATCTCGCGCGCTCTCGTTGCGGAAACGGGTCGCCGGGATGATAGCTCAGGGGGAACCGAGGCGAGGCTCTAGGTGCCGCGTGTTCAGTCGTCCTTGCGGCCGCCGATGCGCACGTTGTCGCCCAGCGAGACGTTGTCGCCGATGCGCACCTTCGCCGCCTCCAGCACGGCCGGCGGCGCCAGCGCGACGCCGGCCTGGACATCGGCGAATTCCGCGAGCGCGGCATCGAGCGCAGCCTTGTCGGCCGAACGGGTGGCCTGCGCCAGCGCGTCTTCGCCCACCAGCGGCTGCGTATCGCGTTCCAGCAGTTCCGTGGGCGGCACCAGCTTCGCGATGTGCTTCTCGGCCGCTTTGTAGCGCTTCGCGCTGGCGGGATGCGTGCTCAGCATGCCCCACTGGCGCTTGCCCTGCAGCGCGCCGAGGCGATCCTGCAGCCGCAGCATGCCGCGCGGGTTGTAGCCGGCGCGGATCATCCATTCCACCGTCAGCCGATCGGCTTCGAGCTCCTGGTTGCGGCTGAACTTGAGCGCGAGCAGCCCGGCGCCGGCGTTCACCGCCACGTTGCTGGCGATGCCGGCCAGATCGCCGCTGCGATCGCCGACGCGCGCGCCCACCACCGCGCCCAGGATGGCGCCGAAGATGCGGATGCCTTCCTGCTTGCGACGGCCTTCGGTGAGATGGTTTTCCTTGTGATGCGCCAGCTCGTGACCGAGCACCGCGGCCACGGCGTCGCGGTCGCCGTCGAACTGGCCGAGCAGGCCTTCCTGCACCACCACGAGTTTTTCGCCGTCGGCTTCGGTGGCGAAGGCGTTGACATCGGGATCGTTCGACCACACCAGCGTGGCCTCGACGCCCGCGACGCGCGCCAGGTCGTCGTAGATCAGCGTCAACTCGTGCGCCTGCGCGCGCACGGGCACGTGCGTGGAATCTTCGGCGAGGTCCTCGACAAGATAGAACTCGGTATCGGCCAGGGCCGGCGCGGCAACGAGGCAAAGCAGCAGGGCGAGGCGTTTCATGGCGGCCTTCCGCGGGTGGGATGCCTGCTCAACGGCCCGGGGCGGCAAACCAGGCCGGCATCGCGGACCACAGCGTGAAACCCCAGGATTTTTCCCGCAGCAGGCCTTCCCAGTAATCGACGATGCGCTGCAGCAGGTCGGGGTCTTGCGGGTCGAACGGGCCGCTCACGCGCAATTCGCGACGGCCGCTGTCGAGATCCAGCGCCAGCGTGAAGATGACGATGGGCACCTGCGCGCGGCGCGCGATCAGCAGCAGCCCTTCGGCGAACCAGCCCGGCCGGCCGAACAGCGTGACGGGCTTGCCGAACGCGGTCTCGGTGGGCGGCACGTCCGGCGTGCCGATCACCCAGTGGCCCTGGGCGAGATCCGACAACGCGCGCTTCACCGTGCCCGGTGCGTAGATCAGCGGACGACCCCCGGCGCGCGCCAGTTCCTTCAGGCGCACGTGTCCGTAGAGGAAACCGAGCCGCGCACCACCCATCGAATGGGCGCTGAAACGTCCCGCCAGCACCGCCGCGCGCGGCCCGTTGGCGCGCAGTGCACGCACGCCCCAAAGGCCGGCGCACCAGTGGAAGAACACGCCCACCGCGGCACGATCGCGCAACGGGAACTGCGCGGCGCCGTCGACATGCCTGCGCAGCCAGCGCGCGCTGCGCGTGCGCGAGAGCCAGAAATCGGCGTGATCGACCAGGCGCGTGAGGCGGAAGCGCCAGCACCAGTCGCGTTCGTCCTCGATGCTCACGAACTCGCGCGCCTGCGCCAGCGCGGGCCGCCATTCCTCTTCGTACAGGCCCGGATAGCGCGCGATGCGGCGGAACAGGCGGAATGCGAGGGGCCACGGCAACACGACCGCCAGCGCGGGCAGGAGCCAGTGTTCGAGAGCGCTGCGCAGTTCGAGGCGGAGGCGATGCACGCGACGAATGGTACTTTATGCCGATGAGTTCCCTCGTCCATGCCTTCGGGGCGCTCGCGCTCGAAACCGCCGCGCCGCCGCTGCACGCCGTGCTCGCGCGCGATGCCGCCGAGACGCTGGGCCAGCACGTCGCCGTCGATCTGCCGCGCCTGTTGCCGGGCATCGAACGCGTCGACCTGGCGTTGGCCGGCGCGCATTTCGACCCCGCCGAACTGCTGCGGCCCGGCTGGCCGGTCCACGCCGCGCTGGCCGACCTCGCGCGCCGCGCGCCGGGCACGCAGCGTGGCCGCGTGATCGCGCTGGGCGCGCACGAGGCCGCGATGCCGCTGCCCGCGTTGCAGCCCGATCCGGCGCTGCAGGGCGGACCGCTGCGCGTGCTGCCTTTCGTGCTGCTGGGCGAAGCCGCGGACATCGCAGAACTCGGCCGCGCGATGGAGGAACGCCTGCTCGAAACGGGTATGGCGGGTGCGGGCACCGCGCTGTACGCGCAATCGGCGTTCGGCGCGAAGCTGGAGCACGCGCGATACCTCAGCCTGCACGATCTGCTGGCGATGATCGCGATGCAGTACGAACACGCGGGGCTGCCCACGCTCTGGCCGCTGATCGAGACGGCCTTGCTGGCGCCCGAGGGCGAGGAATGGCTCGACGCGCCGCCGGAACCGTTGCTGCACTACACCGGCGGCGAGGTACGCATCGCCGAGTTCGACGCCGATGCCTGGGCCGCCTTCGCTCCGCAGGACGACGATGCCGCGCGGCGCATGGCATGGCGTGCGTTCCAGGCGCGCCAGCGGCAGTATGCCGCGGTGCTGGGCGCCCATGGCATCGCGGTGCGCGCGGTACCGGTGCGCGGCGCGGCGGACGCGCGCGCGGCGCTCAGCCTTTCGCGATGATCTTCTTCACCCAGTCCATCGCTTCCTCGTACATGAAGTAGCCGGCGTCCTGCATGCCGAGCGTGGCGTAGGTGCGCTGCGCCACCGCGTTTTCCTTCTCCACGTACAGACGCAGACCGCAGACATCGCTGCGCGCCGCGGCTTCGTCGCGCACGTGGCGATAGAGCGCGGCGTACACGCCCTGCCGGCGATGCGCGGGCGCGACGTAGACGCTCTGGATCCACCACCAGTCCGCGCAGCGCCAGTCGCTCCATTCGTAGGTCAGCAGCAAGGTTCCGGCGGCTTCGCCGCCACGCTCGGCGATCAGGTAACGGCCGCGGCCGGGTTCGTCGAACACGCGCTGCGCGCCGCGCAACACGGTCTCCGGATCGAGGCGCTTGTGTTCGGTCTCCCAGGCCATCGCGTCGGCCCAGGCCGCCAGGTGCGGCGCCTCGTCGCGGCGCGCCGCGCGCACGGTGATGTCGTTGCCCATGCGCGGATTCTCGCAGAAGTAGAATCGCCGCATGAGCTTCAAGGATCACTTCTCCGGCCACGCCGGCAGCTACGCCGCCGCACGGCCGCGCTATCCCGGCGCCCTGTACGACTGGCTGGCCGCGCAGTGTGCGCGGCGCGAACTGGCGTGGGACGCGGGCTGCGGCAATGGCCAGGCCACGGTCGCGCTCGCGGCGCATTTCGGGCGCGTGATCGGCACCGATCCCAGCGCACCGCAGATCGCGCAGGCCGAGCCCGCGACGAACGTCGAATACCGTGTCGAACCGGCCGAGGCGCCGGGCCTCGAAGACGCCAGCGCCGACCTCGTCACCGTCGCCCAGGCGCTGCACTGGTTCGATCTCGAACGCTTCTTTCCCGCGGTGCGGCGCGTGCTGCGGCCGGGCGGCGTGTTCGCGGCATGGACCTACGGGCTGTCGAACGTCGATGCCGCGGTCGATCGTGTCTTCCTGCGGCTGTATGAAGACGTCCTCGGCCCGTACTGGCCGGCGGAGCGACGGCATGTGGAATCGGGCTATGCCACGTTGCCGTTTCCCTTCGAGCGGATCGAGACGCCGGGGTTCGAGATGCACTGCGATTGGACGCTCGCGCAGTACCTCGCCTATCTGCGCAGCTGGTCGGCGACGCAGCGGTACGTGCGCGAGCGGGGTGAGGATCCCGTCGCGCAAATGGGCGAAACGTTCGCGCAGGCGTGGGGCGATGTCTCGCAGACTCGCGCGGTGCGATGGCCGCTCGGATTACGGGCCGGCCGCGCTTGACCGTCATTCCCGCGAAGGCGGGAATCCCCTGTCGTGAGGGGCGCCGAAAGTCGCTGGGCTCCCGTGTTCGCGGGAGCGACGGTTCGCAGCTGAGCTGACACTTTCGCGAGCGCGGCGGGAGGCCTCGCACCTGGCCCCCCCTCGCGGGGGCGACGTGAGGTGTCGCACCAGGGCTCCCACCTGCGCGTGAGCGATGCTCGTGCAAGAGAATTAGGTGGGCCGTCCCTGGCCCCGGAGCGCGGCGAGGCGCCCCGTGATACTCAGCGGTTCGTCAGCTGGATCTCGATGCGGCGGTTGATCGAATACGCCGCTTCGGTATCGGCCGGATCGAGCGGGCGGAATTCGCCGAATCCGTTCGCGGCCAGGCGCCGCGGCTCGATGCCTTGCGTCACGAGGTATTTCACGATCGCGATCGCGCGCGCCGTCGACAGCTCCCAGTTCGACGGGAAGCGCGAAGTCGCGATCGGCCGCCGGTCGGTGTGGCCGTCGATGCGCAACACCCAGTCGAGTTCCGACGGAATCTCGGCGCTCACCTCGCGCAACGTCGAGGCCAACTGATCCAGCTGTCCGCGCGCCGCGGACGTGAGCACGTCGCTGCCGGATTCGAACAGCAGCTCCGACGGCACCACGAAGCGGTCGCCGACCACCTGGATGTCGCTGCGGTTGCCGAGCACCGCGCGCAGCTTGCCGAAGAAATCCGA
>CAMLOR010000260.1 GCA_946481615.1 uncultured Aquimonas sp. | reverse complement strand
TTGACGAGGAAGTTCAGCATCAGCTGGTTGATGTGCTGGATCTCGTCGAAGCCGGCGTCGATGGCGTCCTGCGCCTTGAGGAAGGCCGGGATGTGGCCGCTCACGCGCAGGCCGCGCGAGTGCGCGTAGGCCACGGTGTCTTTCAGGATTTCCTTCGGGAAGCTGTTGTAGATCTTGAGCTGCGGATAGCCGTGCTGGTGGTACCAATCGATGGCCTTCTTCGCTTCCTCGAGGTTCTTGATGACGAAGCCGTTGCGCGCGGAGAAGTTGGATTCGCCTTCCAGGAAGCCGGCGGGCACGATCTGCGGTTCGAGGATTTCTCCGCGTTCGGTTTCGTCGATCAGTGCCTGCAGCGTGGCGTTGTCGTTGCCCATGTCGCGCACGGTGGTCACGCCGGCGGCCAGATGCAAGCCGCCGCCCCAGCGGCCAAATTCGTGGCCGTGCATGTCGAACAGGCCGGGGATCATCACGCGGTTGCCGGCATCGATCACGTGTTGCGCGCCGCTGTCGGGCGTGCCGGCGGGCACGATGGCGGTGATGCGGCCGCGCAGCACGTAGACATCGCTGGGCGCGCCCAGCTTGCCGGTCTTGCTGTCCCAGATGCGCGCGTTCTTCACGACCGCAAGGCCGTCGAGTTTCTTGAACTGGCGCGCGGCGAGGTCCTTCACCATCTGCGTTTCGGCCGCCTGCTGCGCGTCCAGCAGTTTCTTCTCGTTACCCTCCCAGCCTTCCTCGATGGCGGTGAGGAAGCCCGGAATGATGAAGGCGAACATGCGGGCGTCTTCGCTTTTCGCGGCGTCGCCCTGGGTGGCCCAGATGAGCTGCGGATTGAGGCCGAGGCCCGTGTTGGCGAGCAACTGCACCGTCCGCGGCACGCCGTCGCTTTCGACGGTGACTTCCTGCAGCACCTTCGATTTGAGCGTGCCGGAGGGATAGAGCGGCAGGCTGCGGTCGGGAGACTTGGCGAGCAGGGCGATCGCGAGCGAGGCGTTCTGCGGCGTGCCGCCGAGCGGAACGTAGAGCGCGGGACCGGCCACGGGCTTCTCGCCGCTTTCGGAGGTGGATTTCCAGCGCGCGGTGGTGCCGTCGTTCTGGAAGCTTTCGTCGACGGGCGCGCCGAAGGTGGTGGTGCCTTTCACCTTGTAGTCGGCGTAGGTGCCGTCGGGGCGCAGCGTGTATTCCTCGTCGAGTTCGGGGCCGCGGCCGTTGTCCTTGAAGATGAAGTGCACTTTCGTCTTGCCATCGGGCTGCGTTTCGACGGTCTGTTCGCCGGCTTTCTTGCCGTTGTCGACCAGGATCACGTAACGCGTGCTGTCCTGCGCGTGCGCGGCGGCGCACAGGCCCAGGGCGAGAAGGAGGCTGAAGCGGAGCGCGGCGTTTTTCATCGGACGGCCTCGGTGAGGGGACGGGACGCAACGGCCGCCTAGGCTACGCGCGCCCCAGGCCGCCCTACAATGGCCGCCGGTCATGGCAGGGAAGATCGATGGCGCTCAAGGCCACGGTGGTGAAGGCACAGCTGCAGGTGAGCGACATGGACCGGCATTACTACGCCACCCATGCGTTGACTCTGGCGCAGCATCCGTCGGAGACGGAGGCGCGATTGATGGTGCGGTTGCTGGCGTTCGCGATGTTCGCGGACGAGCGGCTGGAGTTCGGGCGTGGCCTGAGCACCGACGACGAGCCGGATCTGTGGCGCAAATCGCTGACGGGCGAGATCGAGCAGTGGATCGAGCTGGGCACACCCGACGAGGCGCGCGTGCGCAAGGCCTGCGGGCGGGCGCGCGAGGTCGTCGTGCTGGGGTATGCGGGGCGCGCGTCGGAGTTGTGGTGGGAGAAGAATGCGGCGGGGTTGGCGCGGTGTTCGAATCTGCGGGTGATCGATCTGCCGGCGGGCACCGCCGATGCGTTGGGCGGGCTGTATGCGAAATCGATGTCGCTGCAGTGCCTCGTGCAGGAGGGCGAAGTACAAGTGATGGGCGATGTGGGGACGGTAATGGTGGTTCCCGTGGCGCGGAAGGCATGAGCGTCGACCATCGTCATTCCCGCGAAGGCGGGAATCCAGTGACTTCATGCGCTGCGGCGAAGCGAGAGTCGCTGGGTTCCCGCCTTCGCGGGAACGACGGAGCGGTGTGATGGACGCCGTCGATGTCATCGTGATCGGCGGCGGCGCGGCGGGCCTGATGTGCGCGCTCACCGCCGGGCAGCGCGGCCGGCGCGTGCGGGTGATCGAGCACGCCAATCGCTGCGGCAAGAAGATCCTGATGTCGGGTGGCGGGCGCTGCAATTTCACCAACACCGGCACGACGCCGGAGAATTTCCTTTCCGCCAACCGGCATTTCTGCAAGAGCGCCCTCGCCCGCTACACGCCCTGGGATTTCATCGCGCTGGTGCGCAAGCACGGCATCGCCTATCACGAGAAGGAACTCGGGCAGCTGTTCTGCGACGAGTCCTCGAAGCTCATCGTGAAGATGCTGCTGGACGAATGCGCCGCGGGCGGCGTGCGCATCGACACGAGTTGCGCGGTGGAGCGCGTGCAGCATGGCGATGCCGGTTTCCACGTGCACACGGCGCGCGGCACGGTGTCGGCGCCGGCGCTGGTCGTCGCGACGGGCGGGCTGTCGATCCCGAGCATGGGCGCGACGGGTTTCGGCTACGAGCTGGCGAAGCAGTTCGGCCACGCGGTGCTGCCGACGCGCGCCGGCCTGGTGCCCTTGACGCTGAGCGGCAAGCACCAGGAGCGGCTGCAGGATCTGAGCGGCGTCGCGTTGCCGGTGCGTGCTTCGGCCAATGGCATGAGCTTCAGCAACTACCTGCTGGTGACGCATCGCGGCGTGAGCGGCCCGGCCGTGCTGCAGATTTCTTCGTACTGGCAACCGGGCGACGAGTTGCTGATCGACCTGCTGCCGCAGGGCGATGCGCTGGAGATGTTGCGCGAGGCACGCGCGGCACGGCCGGAGGCGGAGTTGAAGACCATCCTCGGCGAATGGTGGCCGAAGCGGTTCGCGCAGCGGTTCTGCGAGGTGTGGGCTGGCAGCAAACCGATGAAGCAGTTCAACGAGCCGGAGCTGCGGGAGGTCGCGGCGTTGATCGACGCCTGGCCGCTGGTGGCCAGCGGGACGGAAGGCTATCGCACGGCGGAGGTGACGCTCGGCGGTGTGGATACCGATGGGTTGTCGTCGGCAACGATGATGTCGAAGCGCGTGCCGGGGTTGTATTTCGTCGGCGAGGTGGTCGACGTCACCGGGTGGCTCGGTGGATACAACTTTCAGTGGGCTTGGGCTTCGGGGAGGGCGGCGGGGCAAGTGGTGTAGGCCCCCGCCTCAGTGCACCATTCCGCCCTCATCGCTCTCCCGCCGCACGTTATCGCCCCACCCGCCATCCTCCTCGAACTCGATCCCCGCGCCGGTCTCGAGCGCCAGCCCTTCGGCCAGCATCCGCACGCGACGCGCGGCGGTTTCGTTGGGCACTTCCACTTCGATCGAGCGCGATTCCGGGCCCATGTCGGAGTTCAATCCGGCCGAGCTCGAATCCTCGTCGTCGATGCTGCCCATCAGCGATGCCACTTCCTCGACGTGCTCGACGCCGTCGATGCTGGCGATCAGGTTGATCAGGCCGCGGGCCGCGTCTTCGCTGCCGGTGAAACGCAGGCGCATCGTGCTCATGAGGGTTCTCCTTGCTGGGCGGGGGTGGAATCGATGGCGCAGTCGGTGTCTTCGCCGGGGCCGGTTTCGATCAGCGCGAGCAGTGCGGCGGGCGGCGCCACCGAATAGAGCGCCGCTGCCGCGAGGCCGCGCAGGGCGAGCGGCCCGGCCTTCGGATGGATGTCGGGATCCTTGAACGAACCGTCCACTTCCAGCGGCGAACGCAGCGAGACGATGGATTTGTCCTTGGGCTGCGGCCGCAGCACGAGGTCGAGCGTTTCGTCGCGCAGGCTGACCTGGCCTTCGCCGTAGAGAACGGTGTCGGTGGTGTCGAACACGAAGGTTTCGGACGTGACGATGCCGTCCTTCACCGCGAAGGCGGCATGCGCGCAACGCAGCGGGATGATGCGGTCCTTGCCGAGCAGGAACTTGAGCGCTTCGGCCACATCGAGCCCCGCCAGTTCCAGCAGCAGGTTGCTGATGCGGCCGCGGCCCATCACGAGGCCCACCTGCCCGTTCGACGTCGCCAGCATCTGCGCCACCGAGTTGCCGCGGCCGGCCAGCTCGATGCGTCCCCCGATGCGGCCTGCGCTGCCTTTGGCCAGTTCGGCCTCGGGGAAGAGCTTCGGCAGTTCGAGGCCGCGCAGCGTGATGTCGGCATCGGAAGCGATCGGCGCGCCGGAGGCATCCAGCACGATGCGGCTGCCGATCGTGCCGCCCGCCACACCGAGTTGCAGCGGGTCGAGCGTCACCTTGCCGGCATCGAGCACCAGATGGCCTTCGAGCGATTCGAGCGGCAGCGGATCGGCGACCACGCGCGTAGCGCGCAGCGTGACGTCGGCATCCATGCGGCGCAGCCTGGCCAGTTCGTAGGGACGCTGCGGCAGCACGCGGTCGCTGGCGGCCAGTTGCGCGGACTGGCGTTTCTGTTCGGCATTCGCGGTTTCGCCGGCATCGGCGGAAGCCGGCGCGTTGACGAAGCCGGCGAGATCGTCGAAGTCCAGCGAGGTCGAGACCAGGTTGGCCTTCAGATGCGGACGTTCGCCGCCGACCGTGACGACGGCGTCGCCCGCCAGATCGCTGTCGCCCACCTTGCCTTCGAAATCGTTGTAGCGCCAGACGTCGCCGTCGCGCACGAGTTGCCCGTCGAGCCGGTACGGCGGCGTCGGCGGCAGCACGATGTCGGCGATGGTGTCGAGATCGGCGA
>CAMLOR010000259.1 GCA_946481615.1 uncultured Aquimonas sp. | reverse complement strand
TCCTCGCCCATCCTCTTCCACGCGCTCGAGCACGCCGCGGTGATCCGCGACATGCATTTCATGCTGCAGAAGGAGGTCGTCGATCGCATGGCGGCGGCACCCGGCAGCAAGGTGTACGGACGCCTGAGCGTGATGCTGCAGGCCTTCTGCACCGTCACGCCGCTGTTCAAGGTGCCGCCGGGCGCGTTCCGCCCGCCGCCGAAGGTGGACTCGGCCGTGGTGCGGCTGGTGCCGCGTCCGCCGGCGGACATCGGGCTGGCCGATGCGGAACGCTTCGCAGCCGTGGTGAAGGCCGCCTTCGCGCAACGCCGCAAGACGCTGCGCAATGCGCTTTCGTCGCAGTGCGACGCCGAAACCATCGCGGCCGCGGGCATCGATCCTGGCGCGCGCGCCGAGGCCGTGGCCGTAGCGCACTACGTGGCGCTCGCCAACCTGCTGGCCGAACGGAAGCTGTAGCAAATCGAAACACGGGGTTTCTCCCGGCGCCTGCGTTTGTAGAATGCGGGCATGCCCCACTACGCCCTCGACATCGATGTGGCGACGCGCTTCCTGGACGAGCAATCCGCGCCGGACGAGAACCGCTACGCCTTCGCCTACACCATCCGCATCCGCAACGTGGGCGGCGTGCCCGCGCGCCTGGTGACGCGCCACTGGATCATCACCGACGCCAACGGCAAGGTGCAGGAAGTGCGCGGCGACGGCGTCGTCGGCGAACAGCCCTGGCTGCGCCCCGGCGACCACTTCGAATACACCTCGGGCGCCGTGCTGGAAACCAACGTGGGCACGATGCGCGGCAGCTACCAGCTCGTGGCCGACGATGGCCACCATTTCGACGCGCCCATCGCTCCCTTCACGCTGTCCGTGCCGCGTACGCTGCACTGATGGCGACCTGGGCGATCGGCGATGTCCAGGGCTGCCACGACGCACTGCAGCGTCTGCTCGAGGCCATCCGCTTCGACCCGGCCAAGGATCACCTCTGGTTCTGCGGCGACCTCGTCAACCGCGGCGGGCAGTCGCTGGAAACGCTGCGTCTGGTGAAATCGCTGGATCTGCACAGTACCGTGGTGCTCGGCAACCACGATCTCTCGCTGCTCGCCATCGCGCAGCGCCGCGAAGAGGAACAGCGCAAGGTCAACGCCGATCTGCAGGCCGTGCTGTTCGCGCCCGACCGCGGCGAACTGCTGGAATGGCTGCGCCTGCGCCCGCTGTTCCATGTCGACCGCAAGCTGGGCTGGGCCATGGTGCACGCCGGGCTCGCGCCGAAGTGGACCATCGACATCGCGCAGAAGCGCGCGCGTGAAGTCGAGGCGCGGTTGCATGGCCAGAACCACGACAAGCTGCTCAAGAACATGTACGGCAACAAGCCGGATGCCTGGTCGCCCAAGCTCGAAGGCCCCGAACGCCTGCGCGCCATCATCAACGTGATGACGCGGCTGCGCTTCTGCAATGCGCGCGGCGCCATCGCCTTCAACGAGAAAGGCGCGCCCGGCACGCAGAAGCCAGGGCTCTATCCGTGGTTCGAAGTACCTGGCCACGCGCCGCGCGATCTCAACGTGGTCTGCGGCCACTGGTCCACGCTCGGCCTCTTCATGGGCCTGGGCGTCTACGGCATCGACACCGGTTGCGTATGGGGCAACAAGCTCACGGCGCTGGAACTCGGGCCGGAACCGCGCCTCGTGCAGGTGCCCGGCAAGGAAGGCGCGAAGCCGGGCGACGATTGACGTCGTTCCTGCGAAGGCGGGAATCCAGCGACTTTCGCATCGCCACACGTTCCGGTTCGCCAGCGCAAGCCACTGGATTCCCGCCTTCGCGGGAATGACGGCGCGGGCGCGATACTTGCTTCGCATCGCTCCGACCTTCGTCGCACGGAGCACTCATGGCACTGCAGCGCTCGCTCGGCCCGCTCCAGCTGATCTTCTACGGCGTCGGCACCATCGTCGGCGCCGGCATCTATTCGGTGATCGGCGCGGCCGCGGGCGAAGCCGGGCACGGCCTGTGGCTGAGCTTCGTGCTCGCGGCGATCGCCGCCGGCCTCACCGGCCTTTCCTACGCGGAACTCTCGGCAATGCTGCCGCGCGCCGGCGCCGAGTATCAGTATCTGAAGCAGGCGTTTCCCGCGTGGCGCGCGATCGCGGTCATCGCAGGCACGGTCATCGGCCTGAACGCGGCGGCGACGGCGGCGACGGTCTCCCTCGCCTTCTCGGGCTATCTCTCGGTGTTCGTCGAGCTGCCGGCCGCCGTCGTCGCGGTCGGTCTGCTGGCGGCGTGCACCGCGCTCAACATCGCGGGGCTGCGGCAGTCGACCTGGGTCACCATCGCCTTCGTCTGCATCGAGGTCGGCGGCCTGTTGCTGCTGATCGGCACGGGCCTCGCCGCCGGCGAGCCCGGCGAGGCGATCCGCCTGCCGCAGCGCGAGCACCTCGACGGCGTCGTCGCCGCCGCGGCGCTCGCCTTCTTCGTCTACATCGGCTTCGAGGACATCGCCAATCTCGGCGACGAAGCGCGCGAGCCCAAGCGCGATTTGCCGCGCGCGCTGCTGATCAGCATCGTGTTGACCACGGCGATCTACCTGCTCGTGGTGTGGGCGGCCTTGGCCCTGGTGTCGCCGGAACAACTTGCCGGCAGCCGCTCGCCGCTGACGCTCGTGGCCGGCACCGTCAAACCCTGGATCGGACAGACGCTGGCAGTCGCGGCGCTGTTCGCCACGGCGAGCACGGCCCTGGTCACGCTGATCAGCATCAGCCGGCTGCTCTACGGCATGGCGCGCGACGGCGATCTTCCCTCGCTGCTGCGGCGCGAATTGCCGGGGCGCCGCACGCCGTGGGTCGCCGCGCTGGTGCTGTTCGCCGCCGCCTGCGCCTTGCTGCCGCTGGGGAATGTCGGCGACACCGCGCGCGTGTCCTCGCTCGGCATCCTGCTGGTCTTCACCTGCGTGCACGCGGCGCTGATCGCGTTGCGGCTACGCGATCCGAAACGCGAACGGCCCTTCCGCGTGCCGTTCGCCATCGGCCGCGTACCGGTGCTGCCCGTGATCGGCGGGTTGTATTGCATCGTGCTGGCCACGAATTTCCCGGCGACGGCCTATCTGATCGTGGGCGGCGTGGTCGCCGCGGCCGCGATCGTCCACTGGCTGATGCGGCGGGTTTCCGCGAAGTGATCGCTCAACGCTCGTTGTAGCGCGCCCAGTCTTCGGTCTTGCGCAGGATGTCGTCGGCATCGTCGACGCCGTAGACGATCATCCGCGGCTCGGGGCGCGGATCCTTCTGTCCCGGCGCAGCGCAATCGAGCGACCCGAGCATGCTCATGATGAAAGCGAACCCCTTGTTGCGCCAGCAGGCTTCCTCGACCGGGTTCATGCCGTCGGGAAGAAAGACCTGCGAGAAGCGCGTGTCGACGTATTCGATGGGTGCCTTGGGCTCGCGCAGGATCCAGGTGTCGCCGGCCGGAATGTGGAAGGTGTTCGGCCCTTCGACGACTTTCGGAGCGATGTCTTCCGAGAGCGTGGACGGAATGCGCAGCGAGCCGTCGGTGGCGAAGAGCCGCACGCCCTCGCGCAACGCCTCGTCGTCCCCGCGAAAGCGGGAACCCAGTGACTCTGGCTCTTCCGTGAGCCTCGGCAGGGCCGAAGAAGTCACTGGATTCCCGCTTTCGCGGGAAGGACGGGGTTCGTTGCGTTGCGCACCTGGGTTCCCGCGTTCGCGGGAACGGCGGACGGGATGCGGCGGCGGCGCGGACGCTTCGTTCAACACGAACTCCACCACCATCTCGCGTGCCGCCTGCCTCGGCGGAATGCGAGGCGCGAGCCAGTCGCGGATCGCGAACAGCAGCGGCACGTGCAGCAGCACCACCACCAGCAACACCGCGATCCGATGACTCCGCCGCTCCATGCCCGCCCCGCTTCCCTGCGCCGGGCGCGAGTCTAGGAGTGCGCGCGAAGCCCGCGGGTTAGGACTTCGCTAATTGCCGAGGCTGCTTCAGCGGGCGGTTAGTTTGAAGACCGCTGTTTGATCAAGGTGCGGAACACGAAGCCTTCGTGTTCTTCCCGGAACACTTCGGTCCATTCGCTCTCGTCGAAGGCGGGAAAGAACGCCGTCGCGCCTTCGACCACCGTGCCAACCTCGGTGAGTTCGAGTGCATCCGCGTGCGGCAGCGCCAGTGCGTAGACTTCGCCGCCGCCGATCACCATCAGGGTGTCGGCCATCGACATCGCTTCCTGCAGCGAACGCACGACTTCCTGGCCGGGAAACGGCGCCCTCTTCGCACGCGTCAGCACCAGGTTGCGCCGCCCGGGCAGCGCGCGGCCGATCGATTCGGCCGTCTTGCGCCCCATCAACACTGGATACCCCAGCGTGAGCGCCTTGAAGCGCTTGAGGTCGGCCGGCAGGTGCCAGGGCAGCGCGTTGCCGCGGCCGATGGCGCCGCGGCGATCGCGCGCCGCCACCAGCACGACGCGCGTCACACGGCCACCGGTGCCTTGATGGCGGGCGCGGGATCGTAATCGAGGATCTCGATGTCCTCGTAGCGGAACGCGAACAGATCACGCACCTCGGGATTCAGGCGCAGCGTCGGCAACGCGCGCGGCGTGCGCGCGAGTTGTTCGCGCGCCTGCTCGAGATGGTTCGAGTACAGATGCGCATCGCCCAGCGTGTGGACGAAATCCCCGACCTCCAGATCGCAGGCCTGCGCGACGAGATGCGTGAGCAGCGCGTAGCTCGCGATGTTGAACGGCACGCCGAGGAACACATCGCCGGAACGCTGGTAGAGCTGGCAGCTCAGGCGGCCGTCGGCCACGTAGAACTGGAACATCGTGTGGCAGGGCATCAGCGCCATGCGCGGCAGATCGCCCACGTTCCAGGCGCTCACG
>CAMLOR010000258.1 GCA_946481615.1 uncultured Aquimonas sp. | reverse complement strand
GCCGAGGGCAGCGGCGAGCGCGCCAGCGCTTCGAGCACGCCGAAGAACTGCATCCACGCGGCCTCGAGGCCCTCGCGCTCGAGCGTGAGCAGGCGCGGCACATCCATGCCGGCCGAGAACACACCGGGCCCGCCCGAGATCACCAGGGCGCGCGCGCCTTCGCCCGGCGCCGCCACGATCGCTTCGCGCAGCGCTGCCAGCAGTTCGGGATTGAGCGCGTTGACCGGCGGCCGCGCCAGTTTCAGTTCGAGGATGTCGCGGTGGCGGATGCGTTCGAGCATGGCGGGCCTCAGGGCTTCATCGTTTCCGGCCAACGATAGCGCACCGCGTAGGCGACGGTGACTTCGCCGTGCGCCGGAACCTTCACGTCGAAGGTGACAGTCTGCGCGTCCTTCTTCGCCCATTCCGCCGACGCGTCGGCGATTTCCCAGTCGCTCCAGCGCGGCAGCGATTCGTGCACGCGCACCGTGGCGGCTTCCGCCTTGGCGTTGCGCAGCACCAGTTCGATGCGCTCGGTGAGGCCGAGACGGTCGGCGTCGAGCTGCAGATCCTTGCGCGTGCGCTCCAGCGTCAGATCGAAGGCCTGGCCCAGATCGGCGGTGACCTCGCGCCCCGCAGGCGTGTGCGCGAGCGCGGCCTCGCCGAGGAAATCCTCGCCGGTGAAGACGCGCAGCCGGCCCGCCGGCAGCGGCACGCCGAGCTTCGCCGTCTTCGTGTTGGCGAATTCGAGCGTCGCCAGCACGGGCACTTCGCCTTCCGGTCCGAAACCGGGATCGATGATGGGCGAGGCAGGACGGAAATAGCCGATCGGCGAACGCGCCTCGTAGCGCCGCGTGCACGCCACGCCGCGCGCTTCGTCGAGCAGCGGCACGCGCTGCACGCTGCCCTGCGGCAGATCGATGCGGCCCGGCAACGGATAGGCGTGGTATTCGCCGGAGGCCTGCGGCTGCGGTGCCGAATCCGCGGCCATGCCGCGCGCCTCGGCCTTGAACATCATCGGTTGTGGCGCGCCGGCCATCGGTTGCACGTTGGGCTGGCCCGCGACGAGCACCAGGGAGGCATCGTCGAAGCTCGCGCCCGAGCGGTTCACCACCTGCGCGGCGCCGCCGAAATCCATGCGGCAGTCGCCGGAAAGCGTCGCCACGTATTCGGCGCGCCAGGCCAGGCCGCCGGTGGGATAGTCGAGCACGTAGTCTTCGTTGCCGCCGGCGCCATCGACGTTCCAGCGCAGCGTCGGCAGTGGATACACGCCGTCCGGCAGGCTCGCCAGCGCGAAGCTCGCGTAGTCGGACAACACCGTGATTTCGCCATTGTCCCGCTGCACGGTCAGCCCTTCACCGGCCGCCAGCAGCGTGCCCTCGACCGTCGCACGCTCCGTGCCGATCGCGTGCACCACGACGACGCGCCGGCCGATCGCGCGGCGCAGCAGTTCGGACTGATCGGTGAGTGCGAAATCGAAACGCTGTCCCGTCACGCGGACGTCGGCATCGCTCGCCACGAAACGCACGCCCGCGGCGTCGATGGCCGAAGGCAGCCCGGTGAGCGTGACGACGCCACCGGCATCGGCCGGCAGCGACACCGTCTGCCGCACCAGCGCGAAGCCCGGCATGCCGGGTGCGGGCAGGCTGGCCGTCACGGCGTCGAAATCGCCGGAATACACGGTGAGCCGCGTGTCGGCCGCCGCGGCCGTGCCGAACGCGGCGATCGCCGCCGCGAGGATCGTCTTGTGCATGTCGCGCTCCTTCATGGCCCTGGACTTATCATAGGCACATGACTGCGAAACGCTGGCTTCCGTTGCTGCTCCTGTCGGCCCTCGCGCCGGCATTCGTTCAGGCCGAAGACGATCCGCTGCGCTTCGAAGGCGCATGGATACGCGAGGCTCCGCCCGCGAGCCCGGTGATGGCGGGCTACGTCGCCATCACCAACGGCGGCAAGGGCGAAGTGCTCATCGACGACGTCGAATCGAAGCAGTTCGGCGGCGGCGAGATCCACGAGATGCGCGAGATCAGCGGCGTGATGCGCATGCGCCCGGTGCCGCAGCTGCGCGTGGAGCCCGACCAGACCGTGAAGCTCCAGCCGGGCGGCCTGCACTTGATGCTGTTCCGGCCCACCGCTCCGCTGAAGGCCGGCGACAGGGCGACACTCGAGTTCGTGCTTTCGGACGGCACGCGGCGTGCCGTCGAATTCGAGGTGCGCCCCGCCGTCGAGTGAGGTTTCAACCGCCGCAGGCGGCGCGCACCGCGTCGGGCAAGGCCGAAGGCTTGCCGTCGCGTCGATCGATCCACACCAGCACCGAATGGCCGTCCGAATACAGCACGCCGTCGGCGCGGCCGACGATGCGGTGGGCCAGGGTGAGGCTGGTGTTGCCGAGGCGTTCGGTGTGCAGCTCCACGTCGAGTTCGCAGGGCCATTCGATCGGCCGGCGATAATTGACGTGCGTCGCCGCCAGCACCGGCGCGCTTTCCTCGCTGAGCCAGGGGCCGGGGAGCGACTGGAACCATTGCAGGCGGGCTTCTTCGATGTAGGTGAGGAAGCTCGAGTTGTTGACGTGCGAGAAGGCGTCGAGGTCGCGCCAGCGCACGTGCACGGGAACGCGGACGAGCGGCGCCGGCGCGCCGCTCTCGCGATGGCTTTCGTCATTCCCGCGAAGGCGCGAATCCAGTGGCTTGAGCTCTTCCCCGGCGCTCGAAGCCACTGGGTTCCCGCCTGCGCGGGAACGACGGGGCGCTCGCTTCTTCCTGGTCGCGTCGTCTTCGCTCATGCCGCCGACCGCTTCTTCGCGGCTTTCTTCGCCGCTGCGAGTTCCTTCTTGGTCGGTCCGCGCGTCGGCGGCGCCGGCTTGTTCTTCGCGGCCGGCTTGGTCGAGCCTTCCGATTTCACGGGCGCGGCTTCCAGCACCTTGGCGAGGAAGCGTCCGGTGTGCGAACCCGGCGTCGCCGCGATCGTTTCCGGGGTGCCCGTGGCGAGGATCTGTCCGCCGCGATGGCCGCCTTCGGGGCCGAGGTCGATGATCCAGTCCGCCGTCTTGATCACGTCGAGGTTGTGTTCGATCACGACCACCGTGTTGCCTTCGTCGCGCAGCTTGTGCAGCACGCCGAGCAGTTGCTCGATGTCGTAGAAGTGCAGGCCGGTGGTGGGCTCGTCGAGGATGTAGAGCGTGCGGCCGGTGTCGCGCCGCGAGAGTTCCTTCGAGAGCTTCACGCGCTGCGCTTCGCCACCTGACAGCGTGGTCGCGGGCTGTCCGAGCTTGATGTAGGACAGGCCCACCTGCATCAACGTTTCGAGCTTGCGCGCCAGCACCGGCACGGGCTCGAACAGTTTGAGCGCATCCTCGACGGTCATCTCGAGCACGTCGTGGATGGTGTGGCCCTTGTAGGTGATCTCGAGCGTCTCGCGGTTGTAGCGCTTGCCGTGGCAGACGTCGCAGGGCACGTACACGTCGGGCAGGAAGTGCATCTCGACCTTGATCAGGCCGTCGCCCTGGCAGGCCTCGCAGCGGCCGCCGCGCACGTTGAAGCTGAAACGCCCCGCGTTGTAGCCGCGGGCGCGCGCTTCGGGCACCTGCGCGTAAAGCTCGCGCAGCGGCGTGAACAGGCCGGTATAGGTGGCGGGATTCGAACGCGGCGTGCGGCCGATCGGCGACTGGTCGATGTCGACGACCTTGTCGAACAGATCGAGCCCGCTCACCTCGCGATAGGGCGCGGCCTTGTCGGAAGCGCCGTTCAATTCGGTGGCGACGATGCGGAACAGCGTGTCGTTGATCAGCGTCGACTTGCCCGAGCCGGAGACGCCCGTCACCGCCACGAAGCAGCCGGCGGGAATCTCGAGATCGACGTCGCGCAGGTTGTTGCCGCTCGCGCCCTTGAGCGCGAGCATGCGCGAAGGATCCGGTTTGTGTCGCTGCTTCGGCACCGCGATGCCGCGTGCGCCGGACATGTATTGCCCGGTGAGCGAACGCGGCGCGGCCTCGATGTCGGCGAGCTTGCCCTGCGCGATGACTTCGCCGCCGTGCACGCCGGCGCCCGGGCCGATGTCGACCACGTGGTCGGCGAGGCGGATGGCGTCTTCGTCGTGCTCGACGACGATGACGGTGTTGCCGAGATCGCGCAGTCGCGTGAGCGTGCCGAGCAGGCGTTCGTTGTCGCGCTGGTGCAGGCCGATGGAAGGTTCGTCGAGCACGTACATCACGCCGACGAGGCCCGCACCGATCTGCGAGGCGAGACGGATGCGCTGTGCCTCGCCGCCCGAAAGCGAATCGGCCTGGCGCTCGAGCGTGAGGTAGTCGAGGCCGACGTCCACCAGGAAGCGCAGACGTTCGCGGATCTCCTTCACGATCTTCACCGCGATCTCGCCGCGCCAGCCCGGCAGTTGCAGATCCTGGAAGAAGTTCAGCGTGTCGTCGATCGGCAACGCGGTGATCGCAGGCAGGTTGCGATCGGCCACGAAGACGTGGCGCGCGGCCTTGTTGAGGCGCTGGCCGTCGCACTCCGGGCAGGGACGGTTGCTGATGAACTTCGCCAGTTCCTCGCGCACGGCGGGCGATTCGGTTTCGCGATAGCGGCGTTCGAGGTTGGGAACGATGCCCTCGAAGCGATGCTTGCGTTGCGTGCGACCGCCGCTTTCGGTGAGGTAGGTGAAGGTGATGAGGTCGTCGCCGCTGCCGTAGAGCACCGCGTGCTGGCTGGCTTCGGGCAGCTGTTCCCACGGCGTGTCGACGGCGAACTTGTAGTGTTTCGCCAGCGACATGATCAGCTGGAAGTAATAGGCGTTGCGGCGGTCCCAGCCGCGCACCGCACCCGCCGCGAGGCTGAGTTCCGGATGTACGACGACGCGCGCCGGATCGAAGAACTGCGTCACGCCCAGGCCATCGCAGGCGCCGCAGGCGCCGATCGGCG
>CAMLOR010000257.1 GCA_946481615.1 uncultured Aquimonas sp. | reverse complement strand
AAGGCAAACCCGGCGCGAGCCGGCGGCGCAAAGGCACGGATCCCACGGAGTGGGATGGCCGGTCTACCGAGGACGGCAGGGACTTTCCTCATCGAGGTGGACAACATGTACGGACACAGGATTCGCCGCCTGGCCTGGCTGGCAATCGCGGCGGCAGGCGCCGGCACGGCGCAGGCACAGACAGCGGGAGCGCTGACGGTCGACCTCGACGCCTCCGGCACTTTCTCCAGCAGCTACGCCTGGACGCTCGACAAGCAGGTGACGCCGACCTCGGCGGACCGCTTCATCGGCGAGACCCAGCAGCTCGCCTACACGCTGGTAGTGACCAAGGGCGAAGCCGTCGGATCGGATTTCGACGTCACGGCCACCGCGACGATCGCCAATCCCTCCGACACGGCGGCCTTCATCACGGCGGTGAGCGTGGACTACGGCGGGCAGTCCGTGGCCAACGACTGCGCCACCGGCCTGCTGGCAGGCGGCGCTTCGACCACGTGCGAACTCTCCTTTGCCACCGATTCGGCGACGGCGCAGCCGCTGCACGTCAGCGTCGCCACCAGCGGCGAGGTCGGCGGCGGCGAGGCTTCGGTCGATGTCGCCTTCGAGGCGGGTCCGGTGCAAAACGACAGCGTGACGGTGACCGATTCGCTGCTGACCGAACCGCTCACCTTCACCGAAAGTGGCACGCACGAATACACCGGCAGCGCCACCTGCATCGACGGCAACACCGTGAAGGTGGACAACGACGCCACCATCGTGGAAACCGGCGTGACCGACTCGGCACGCGCCCGCGTGGCCTGCCACACGCTGCGCATGGAGCGCGGCGTGCAGACCCAGGGCGGCGCGCGCTGGAGCTGGGACATCGAGAAGACGCACGCCCTCACCGGCCCGCTGCAACTGGAGGGCGGCGCCACGCAGGACGTCACCTACACGATCACCGCAACCGCCACATCCGAAGGCGGCGGCAACCTCGTGGTGGGTGCGATCACCGCCATCAACACGCATCCGGGCGTCGACGGCCAACTCGTTTCCGTCGGCGCGGCCATCAACGGCATCGATGCCGAAGTCGATTGCCCGTCGCTCGTCGTGCCGCACGCCACCTACGACGCGGCGCGCAACATCGTGCTCGGGCGCCTGGTCTGTCCCTTCACCGTGACCCTGCCCGACGGCATGACGGCCACCAGTGTCTTCGGCCGCATCACGCAGCAGTTGTTCACCTATGCGCCCGATGGCGGCGCCGCACCCGCCGCCACGCGCGACATCACCGGCACGCAGGCCATCGCCGGTCCGCTCGGCACCGGCGTCACCGACGAGTGCATCGCGCTAACCGACATCTATCTGGGCGCGAGCAACGATCTGGGCGAGTTCTGCGCCAGCGAGGGCAGCACCACGGTGACGCGCACCTTCACCGGCGCGATCGTGGTGGCCGAGGACAGCGAATGCGAGTTCACCGTCCCCAACCTCGCGCGCCTGACCACCAACGACACCGGCACGGTGGACGAATCCGGCACTACGGTCGCGGTGGAACGCACCGATTGCGAAGTCGAAGAGCCGACCGGCGTGCTGGAAGTCGACATCACCGGCAGCGGCGCCTTCACGCGGCGCTATCCGTGGACGATCGAGAAGGCGGTGACGCCGGAATCCTCCGATCGCTTCATCGGTGAAACCCAGCAGCTGGCCTACACGCTGACGCTCACGCGCGGCGAGGCCGAAGACGCGGGCTTCGTGGTGACGGGCACGGCCACGATCGCCAACAACGCGACGGCCGCAGCCGACATCACCGCCATCACCGTCACCTACGGCGGCACGCCGGTGACGCACGCCTGCGCGCTCGGCGAACTGGCCGCGGGCGCCTCGCGCACCTGCGAGCTGGAGTTCAGTACCGCCACCGACGACCCACAGACGCTCGCCATCGATGTCGACACCGGCGGCAGCATCCTGGGCGACGAAGCGTCCACGCTGGTCGCCTTCGGCGAACCGGTCGTGACCGGCGAAACGATCCACGTGGACGACACGCTGCTGGAAGAGAACCTCGAGTTCTCCGACAGCGGCACCCACCAATACACGCACGATGTCACCTGCGTCGACGGCAACACCATCGTCGTCGACAACACGGCCACCATCGTCGAGACCGGCGACAGCGATTCGGCCCGCGCGCGCGTGGCCTGCCATGCCACGCGCATGGAGCGCTCGGTGGCCACCTTCGGCGGCGTCGACTGGAACTGGAACATCGAGAAGACGCACAGCGAAACCCTGCCGCTGCAGGTCGTCGCCGGCCAGAGCTACGACGTGAGCTACACCATCACGGCGACGGCGACTGCCGGCGATGCGACCACGGGCGAAGTGCACGGTGCGATCACGGTGATCAACACGCATCCTTCCGTCGACGCGGTGATCCTCTCGGTGGCGGCGCGGGTGAATTCCACCGACGCGACCGTCACCTGCCCGACGCCCATGATCGCGCCGCACGCCACCTACGACGCCGCCAGCAACATCGTCGTCGGCAAGCTCGTTTGTCCGTTCACGGTGACCCTGGCCGACGGCGAGGTGCCCGCCACCGTCACCGGCCGCGTCGAGCAGCAACTGTTCGACTACGACAGCGAAGGCAACGCCACGCCGGACGGCATCCGGCTGCTGGAAGGCACGCAGCCCATCACCGGATTGCCTGCCGGCGGCAGCAACGACGAATGCGTGGACCTGGTCGATGTCTATCTCGGCCAGACCCATGACCTGGGCGAGTTCTGCGTCTCGGAAGGCAGCACGACGGTCTCGCGTACCTTCACGGGCACCATCACGGTGGTGGCCGATGACGAATGCGAGTTCGGCGTGCCCAACCTGGCACGGCTCACGACCAACGACACCGGAACGATCGACGAATCCACCACCAATGTGACGGTGGAGCGCACCGACTGCGATGTCGAGGAGCCGACCGGCCTGCTGGAAGTCGACATCACCGGCAGCGGCGCCTTCACGCGGCGCTATCCGTGGACGATCGAGAAGGCGGTGACGCCGGAATCCTCCGATCGCTTCATCGGTGAAACCCAGCAGCTGGCCTACACGCTGACGCTCACGCGCGGCGAGGCCGAAGATGCGGGCTTCGTGGTGACGGGCACGGCCACCATCGCCAACAACGCGACGGCCGCGGCCGACATCACCGCCATCACGGTCACCTACGGCGGCATGCCGGTGACGCACGCCTGCGCGCTCGGCGAGCTGGCTGCGGGCGCCTCGCGCACTTGCGAACTGGAGTTCTCCGCGGCGACCGACGACCCGCAGACGCTCGCCATCGACGTCGACACCGGCGGCAGCATCCTGGGTGACGAAGCCTCCACGCTGGTCGCCTTCGGCGAACCCGTGGTGACGGGCGAAACGATCCACGTGGACGACACACTGCTGGAGGAAAATCTCGAGTTCTCCGACAGCGGCACCTACCAGTACACGCACGATGTCACCTGCGTCGACGGCAACACCATCGTCGTCGACAACACGGCCACCATCGTCGAGACCGGCGACAGCGATTCGGCCCGTGCGCGCGTGGCCTGCCATGCCATCCGCATGGAGCGCTCGGTGGCCGGTGCCGGCAGCCTGAACTACACCTGGAACGTCGAGAAGTCGCACGACATCACCACGCCGATCCCGGTGGAGGCCGGCGGCAGCTACGACGTGACCTACAGCATCACGGCCACGGCCACCGCCAATGGCGACGGCGGCGGCCCGGGCCAGGTGCAGGGTGCGATCACGGTGATCAACACCAATCCGGTGACGGATGCCGTGATCCTTTCGGTGCAGGCTTGGATCAACGCGACGCCCGCGACGGTCGACTGCCCGATGCCGATGATCGCGCCGGCGGCCAGCTACGACAGCGGCGGCAACATCGTGCTCGGCAAGCTGGTCTGCCCGTTCACGGTGACGCTGCCGGCGGGCGAGGTGGCGAGTACGGTGACCGGCCGCGTCGAACAGCAGCTGTACGACTACGACAGCGAGGGCCATCCGACGGCGAACGGCACCAACGTGCTGGAGGGCACGCAGCCGGTCGGCGCGATCGGCGGCGGCGAGGTGACGGACGAGTGCGTGATGCTGAGCGATGAATATCTCGGCGAAACGCACGATCTGGGCGAGTTCTGCGTGAGCGAGGGCCAGCTCTCGGTGACGCGCAGCTTCACCGGCACCATCGCGGTGACGGCGGAGGACGAGTGCGAATTCAGCGTGGCCAACACGGCGCGCCTGGTGGCCAACGATTCGGGCGCCACCGACGAATCCACCACCAGCGTGCCGGTGGAGCGCACGGACTGCGACGTGGAAGAGCCCACGGCAGCCTGTACGCGCACCCAGGGCTATTGGCGGACGCACTCGATCAACGGACCCGCGCCCTACGACAACACCTGGGCCGGGATCGGCGAAACCACGCACTTCTTCCAGGCCGCGTGGCGCGGCGTGCCGCTGAGCTGGTATCAGGTGATGTGGATGGAGCCGCGCGGCAACGCGTACTACATCCTCGCGCCGCAATACATCGCCGCCACGCTCAACATCATGGCGGGCGCCGACGCTCCGGCTTCGGTGCTGGCCGCGATGGAGGATGCCGAATTCCTGTTCGACACGTACACCGCCGAAGAAGTGGGCTCGCTGCGCGGCTCGCGCGGCATCCGTCCGAGCTTCATCGAACTGGCCGGCCTCCTCGACGACTACAACAACGGCAACCTCGGGCCGGCACACTGCAGCGTGGACAAGCACCTGAGGATCCTGTCCAGGTAAGGACACCTGGACCGAAGCCCGGCGGGGTGACCCGCCGGGCTTTTTTTGTTCTTCGGCGGTTCGAGTGGAGAGCAGGTGGGTGCCGCGAGGTGGTCGCACGTGCTCTTGCCGGGGTGGGGTGGCCGGCGAGGGCTTCGGCGCCGGCTTCGCCGGA
>CAMLOR010000256.1 GCA_946481615.1 uncultured Aquimonas sp. | reverse complement strand
GGCACCGGGAAATCGAGCTTGATGGTGCGGATGTCGTCGAGCGTGGCGATCTCGGTGCCGGGCGACACCAGCGCGCCTTCGCTGACCTGGCGGAAGCCCAGCACGCCGTCGAAGGGCGCGGTGATGACGCGGTCGGAAAGCCGCGCGCGGATGGTGTCCATGCGCGCGCGCGCGGCATCGCGCGCGGCCACCTGCGCATCGAGCTGGCTGCGCGCGATGGTGCCCTGCTTCACCAGTTCGGCCTGGCGCGTGTATTGCTGGCTGGCTTCCTTGAAGGCGGCGCGTTCCTCCTCGAGCTGCGCCACTTCGGCGCGCCCGGAAAGATCGACCAGCACCTGGCCGGCCTCGACGAAATCGCCGTCCTGGAAGTTCACGCGATCGACGGTTTCGGTGACCTTGGCGGTGAGCGTGACGGACTCGTTGGCCTGCGCGGTGCCGAGGGCTTCGATGGCATCGCTCCACGGCACGGACGCGACAGTGGCCGTCGTGACCACGGCGGGCGGCGCGCCGCGGCCGCCCTGGCCGGGAGCGGCGGCCTCTTTGCCGCAGGCGGCGAGCAGCGGGATCAGCAGAAGGAAGGTGACGTATCTCATTGCCCGGATTGTAGGACGGGAATCCGGACAGGACGTGGAAACGTTTCGCCGTTTCGTCGCAGCGGGCATATCGGCATGACCAGAACTCCTTTCCCGCGCGCGCGGCCGCGGCCGAGGATGCGGCCATGTCCGCCCGACCGCTGCCCGCATTGCCCGAGGAACTGACCCGCCTGCTCGACGGGCTCGACGGCCCGTCGCTGTGGTGGACGGCCGGCTACGCCACCGCGCTGGCGCGCGCGCGCAGCGGCGTGGCGGAGACCGCGCCGCCGGCGAACGCATCGGCAACCATGACCTTGGCCACGGCGCGCACGGCGCCCGCCGCTGCGGAAGCGCAACGCCTGAGCATCGTCTACGGCAGCCAGACCGGCAACGCGCGGCGCGTCGCCGAGCAGGTGGCGCGCGAGGCCGAAGCCGCCGGACTCCCGGTGCGGCTGCTGCGTGCGGACGCCTATCCGCTGCGCGAGCTGGCATCGGAACGGCTGCTCTACGTCGTGATCAGCACGCAGGGCGACGGCGATCCACCCGACGATGCGCAGGCCTTCATCGAATTCCTTGCCGGCAAGCGCGCGCCGAAACTGCCGGAACTGAAGTACGCGGTACTCGGCCTGGGCGATTCGAGCTATCCGCTGTTCTGCGCCATCGGCCGCAAGCTCGATGCGCGCCTGGCCGAACTCGGCGCGCGCCGGTTGTTCGCCGCGGGCGAGGCCGATGTCGACGTCGACACCGTCGCCGCACCGTGGCGCGCGCAGGCATTGGCTGCGGCGCGCAAGGCACTCGAGAGCGACGGCGCAGCCGCGATCGTCACCGCGATGCCCGGCGTCGCGCTGCCAGGCATCGCCGTCGGCGGATCCGCGAACGTGACGCCGCTGCGGCCGGCGCCGCCCCTGCATTCGCGCGACAAGCCCTTCGCCGCCGAGCTGCTCGCCAGCCAGCGCATCACCGCACGCGGCAGCCGCAAGGACGTGCGGCACCTCGAACTCTCGCTGGCAGGCTCCGGCCTCGCCTACCAGCCGGGCGATGCGCTGGGCGTGTGGCATCGCAATCCCGCGCCACTGGTCGACGCCGTGCTGCACGCGGCGCGGCTCGACGGCAGCGAGGCGCTGCGCGAGCAGCTCGCGACGGGCCGCGAACTCACGCGCCTGTCGCGGCCGTTCCTCGCGGCGCAGGCCGAACGCGCCGGCGTGGACGAGTTGCGGCGATTGCTCGAACCCGCGCAGCAGGCGGACCTCGCTACGCTGCTCGCCACGCATCAGCTGGTCGACGTGCTGCGGCGCTGGCCGGCGGCGTGGGACACCGAGGCGTTCCTCGCCGCACTGCGTCCGCTGCAGCCGCGCCTGTACTCGATCGCGTCGAGCCAGAAGGCCGTCGGCGAGGAAGCGCATCTCACTGTCGACGTGCTGCGCTATGAGGCCTTCGGCGAAGCGCACCTCGGTGCAGCCTCGAGCCATCTTGCCGATCTCGCCGACGGGGCCGCGGCGTCCGTCTACATCGAGCCCAACGAGCGTTTCCGCCTGCCGGCCGATGGCGCGCGCGACGTGATCATGATCGGCCCGGGCACCGGCGCGGCGCCGTTCCGCGCCTTCGTGCAGGAGCGCGCCGCCGCCGGCGCCACCGGGCGCAACTGGCTGTTCTTCGGCAATCCGCATTTCCGCAGCGATTTCCTCTACCAGCTCGAATGGCAGGCCGCCCTGCGCGACGGCACGCTGCACGAACTCGACCTCGCCTTCTCGCGCGACGGCGCCGCGAAGGTCTACGTGCAGCACCGCCTCGCGCAGCGCGGCGCGCAACTGCATGCCTGGCTCGACGGCGGCGCGCATCTGTACGCGTGCGGTGCGACGGCGATGGGCAAGGACGTGCACGCGGCGCTGCGCGAGGTGGCGATGCGCGAACGCGGGCTCGATGCCGAAGGCGCCGAGGAATGGCTGCGCGAGTTGCAGCGCGAGGGACGTTACTCGAAGGACGTGTACTGATGGCTGGTTGGAATGCCCCCATCCCGCCTTCCCCCGCAAGCGGGGGAAGGAGAAGTGACGTGCACCGCAATTCCCCTTCCCCCGCTTGCGGGGGAAGGCCGGGATGGGGGCCTTCCGCATGAGCGCCTCTTCCGTCGAAGACATCAAGCGCCACAGCGCCCGCCTGCGCGGCTTCCTGCTGCAAAGCCTGGCCGATCCTGTCACCGGCGCCCTGCGCGAATCCGACCAGACGCTGATCAAGTACCACGGCAGCTATCAACAGGACGACCGCGACCTGCGCGAAGAGCGCCGCCGGCAGAAGCTCGAACCGGCCTACCAGTTCATGATCCGCACGCGCACGCCGGGCGGCGTGGTGACGCCGGCGCAGTGGTTCAAGCTCGATGCGATCGCGCGCACCTACGCGAACGGCTCGCTGCGTCTCACCACGCGCCAGGCCTTCCAGTTCCACGGCGTGATCAAGACGGAACTGAAAGCCACGATGCAGGCCATCAATGCCGCCCTGCTCGACACGCTGGCCGCCTGCGGCGACGTCAACCGCAATGTGATGGTCGCCGCCAACCCGCTGCAGTCTTCGCTGCATGCGCGGCTCTACGCCGACGCTGCGGCGCTGTCGGAGCATCTGCTGCCGAACACGCGCGCCTATCACGAGATCTGGCTCGACGGCGAAAAGGTCGCCGGCAGCGGCGAGGAAGAGGAGCCGGTCTACGGCGCCACCTACCTGCCGCGCAAATTCAAGACCGCGTTCGCGCTGCCGCCGGTGAACGACGTCGACGTGTTCGCCAACGATCTGGGCTTCGTCGGCATCGTCGAGGACGGCGTGCTGGCGGGCTACGACGTCACCGTCGGCGGCGGCATGGGCGCCACGCACGCCGATGCCGAAACGTATCCGCGGCTCGCCGACGTGCTCGGGTTCGTCACGCCGCAGCAGGTCGCGGCCGTCGCCGAAGCCGTCGTCACCACGCAGCGCGACTTCGGCAACCGCGAGGTTCGCAAGCGCGCCCGCCTCAAGTACACGATCGACGATCGCGGCCTGGACTGGTTCCGCGCCGAGGTCGAGCGTCGCGCCGGCTTCGCGCTCGGTGCGCCGCGTGCGTTCGCCTTCGAGCACAGCGGGGATCGCTACGGCTGGGTCGAAGGCGAGGATGGCCGCTGGCATCTGACGCTGCAGGTCGTCGCCGGCCGCATCAAAGGTGCGCACCTCGATGGACTGCGCGAGATCGCCAACATCCATCGCGGCGAGTTCCGCCTGACGCCGAACCAGAACCTCGTGATCGCGGGCGTGCCGGCGGGCGAGCGCGTGCGGATCGAGGCGCTGGTGCGGCTGCGCGGGCTCGACGTGCACGCGCGCGGCACGGCGCTGGCGCGCGCCGCGCTGGCCTGCGTGGCGCTGCCGACCTGCGGCCTGGCGATGGCCGAAGCCGAGCGCTATCTCCCCGATTTCACCGCGAAACTCGAACCGTTGCTGGCGAAACATGGCCTGCACGACGCGCCCATCCTGCTGCGCATCTCGGGCTGCCCGAACGGTTGCTCGCGCCCCTACCTCGGCGAGATCGCGCTCGTGGGCAAGGCCCCCGGCCGCTACAACCTGATGCTGGGCGCCGACGCGCGCGGCGAGCGCCTCAACGCGCTCCATCGCGAGAACATCGACGAGCCGGCGATCCTCGCCGAACTCGACACGCTGTTCGCGCGCTACGCCGCCGAACGCGAAGCCGGCGAAGGCTTCGGCGATTTCACCGTGCGCACCGGCCTGGTGCGTCCCGTCGCTTCCAAGCGCATTGCCCTGGAGTTGCACCCATGAGTCCCCCGGATCCGGTGGCGGCCGCCGAAGATGGCCGCGCCCTGCTCGATCTCAACCGCTGGCTGGAAGGCCGCGACGCGAGCCAGCGCATCGACTGGGCGCTGGCGAGCGGGGCCGAGAACCATGCGCTCTCGTCGAGCTTCGGCGCGCAGTCGGCGGTGTCGCTGCATCTGCTGACGCAAGCGAAGCCCGACATTCCCGTGATCCTGATCGACACCGGCTATCTGTTCGCCGAGACCTACCAGTTCATCGACCGGCTGGTCGATCGGCTGAAGCTCAATCTCAAGGTGTATCGCCCCGTGCTGAGCCGCGCCTGGATGGAAGCGCGCCACGGCCGCCTGTGGGAACAGGGCCTCGAAGGCATCGAACGCTACAACCGCCTGCGCAAGGTGGAACCGATGCAGCGCGCGCTGGGCGAGATGGGCGTCCGCACCTGGTTCGCCGGGCTGCGCCGCTCGCAATCGTCGACGCGCACGCAGGCGCCGGTGGCGGAGCTGAAGCAGGGCCGCTGGAAGGTGCATCCCATCGTCGACTGGAGCGATCGCGACGT
>CAMLOR010000255.1 GCA_946481615.1 uncultured Aquimonas sp. | reverse complement strand
CGCTGGGTGAACGATCGCGGCCACAAGCTCGGCGTGCAGCTCGACTACGCGCAGCGCCGCAAGAGCCTCGGCGCGCTGTACCGCATCCCCGCGTTCCAGTGGGCCGAAGGCTGGTACGCCTTCGGCGTGAATCGCCGCGAGGAAGAGAACGACTCCTACGAAACCCGCATCAGCGAGTTCGTGGCGCAACGCACCGGCCGCATCCACGATTGGCTGCTCGGCGTGGGGCTGCACATCCGCGACGAGGATTTCGTGCTGGGCAAGGATCCGATCGTCGGGCGCGGCAGCGCGCAGCTGGTGTATCCGTCGATCAGCGCGGAGCGCAAGGAAGCCGACGATCCGCTCTACCCGCGCGCCGGTTGGCTGCTGCGCGGCGAGTTCAAGCTCGGCGCCAATGCGCTCGGCTCCGAAACCGATTTCGCACAGCTGTTGGTCGATGCGAAGTGGATCCGCGGCCTCGGCGAGAACAGCCGCCTGCTGGTGCGCGGGCAGCTCGGTCGCACCTTCACGGATGAATTCGACGAGCTGCCGCCATCGCTGCGTTTCTACGCCGGTGGCGACCGCAGCATCCGCGGCTACGGCTACCAGGAAGTCGGCCCGCGCCTGCAAGGGCAGGTGATCGGCGGCAAGAACCTGCTCACCGGCAGCATCGAGTTCGAGCAGATGTTCACGCCCGAATGGGGGGCGGCGGTGTTCGTGGACGCGGGCGACGCCTTCAGCTCCAACGACTTCCGCGCGCGCGCCGGCATCGGTGCGGGCGTGCGCTGGCGTTCGCCGGTGGGGCTGGTGCGCGTCGACATCGCGCATGGCATCGACGACGCCGACAACGCCGTGCAGTTCCACATCAACATCGGACCGGATCTGTGAGCGCGCGCGGCCGCCGCATCGCGAAGTACGCGCTGCTCGGTGTTGCGGCGCTGGTGGTGCTGGGCGTGCTGTTGGTGACGTGGCTGTTGCGCAGCGGCGGGGGACGCGATTTCGCGCTGGCACGCGTGCTTGCCGCACTTCCGGCCGACACGCTTGCGTGGCGGCGCGCGGAGGGCACGATCGCCGGACCGCTGGTTCTCCATGACGTTCGCTACGAGAAGGACGGCCTGGTGATCGAAGTGCGGCGCGTCACGCTCGATCTCGCCCCCGGTGCGCTCACCGCACGCCGCGTACATGTCGAAGCGCTGACGCTCGAGCATGGCCGCGTGCAATTGCCGCCCGGCGAGGAGGCGCCCACGCCGTGGCCCGAGCAGATCACCCTGCCCGAGGCCTTGCCCGAACTGGCACTGCCGGTGTCGATCGTCGTCGATGCGCTGCACGCGGAGGATCTGCAGGTCGCACAGGCCAGCGCCGAGCTGATCGAGTTGCGGCGCATCGATGCCGTCGGCAGCTTCGAGCGCGGACGCCTGGCGCTGCAGCGCCTGGAGATCGACAGCGACCGCGGCACGCTGCGCGCGCAGGGCGATCTCGACAGCGCCGATCGCTGGCGCTCGGGGTTGCAGGCGCGCATCGATCTGGCCGGCGTCGGCGACCAGCCGTTGCCGCTGACGCTCGATCTGCAAGGCACGCTCGAAGATTTCACGCTCGACGTCGCAGCCGCGCTGCCCGAGCCCGCCACGCTGAAACTCACGGCCCGCGGCGGCCTGCCGAACCCGCGGCTCGCGCTCGTCGTGGCTGCTCCGCACGTCGACCCCGAACGTTTCGGCAGCGAAGGCGAGCCCGTCGCGCTCGATCTCGCGGTCGAAGGCGACCTGCACGAAGTGCGCGCCAGCGGTCGTGTGCAGCAGGGCGAAACCTCGCTGACGATCGAACCCTCGACATTGCGCTACCGCGCCGGCGTATTCGAACTCGCGCCGCTCGCGCTGGCCTTGCCGCACGGACGCGTGACGGCGACGGGCAGCGTCGATCTGAAACCGGCAGCACCGGTGCTCGCCCTCGATCTGGCCTGGCAGGACGTGCAATCCACTTCGAGCGATGGCGCGGTCGTGATCGTCACCTCGGGCACCGCGCGGCTCGATGGCCCGCTCGCCGACTACGCGCTCAGCGCGCAGGGCACGTTGCAGCGTGGCGCCGATACGGCGCAACTGAGCCTGCAGGGCCGCGGCACGCGCGAGGCGCTGCAGTTCGACACGCTCACGCTGCAGACGCCGCGCGGCCAGGCCAGCGCGCAGGGCCGCGTGGCGTGGCAGCCGCAGGTCACCTGGGATCTCGCGGCCACGCTGCAGGATTTCGATCCCGGCTTCCTCGCGCCGGATTTCCCCGGCGCCGTCGATGCGAAGCTGGTGTCGCGCGGCAGCCTGGTCGATGGCGAACCGCAAGGCCTCGTCGAACTCGACCCGCTCGGCGGCGAGCTGCGCGGCCGCGCGCTGGCGGGGCGCATCGAAGCGCAGATGCAGCTCGACCGCAGTGGCCGCGCCGAGATCGACTTGCGAATCGGCGATTCGCACATCGCCGGCTCGGGAACCTGGGCCAAGCACATCGACGCCACGGTGCGCGTCGATCCGCTCGACCTCGCCGACGTGCTGCCCGATCTGGCCGGCGAACTGCGCGGCCGGGTGCAGCTGAGCGGCCCGCGCGACCGGCCTGCCATCGATGCCGATCTCGACGCCACCGCGCTGGCCGTGCCCGGCTTCGCGGCCGAGCGCGCGCGCCTGCGTGCGCGCGTCGAGCAGTTCGAGAACGGATCGCTGAGTCTCGAAGCGCAGCGCGTGGAACTGGGCGGACAGCGGTTCGGCACGCTCTCGCTCACCGGCGAGGGTTCGCGCGCGCAGCACGAACTGTCACTGACGCTGGGCGAAGGTGTCGCCGGCCTCGCGCTGGAGCTGGCCGGCGGCGAAACGCAGAATGCATGGCGCGGCAGCTTGCGCGCGCTGCGCATCGAGCCGCGCGAACGTCCGGCCTGGACGCTGCGCGCGCCCGCCACGCTCGCCTACGATTTCGAAACGGGTGCGCTCCAACTCGGCCAGGCTTGCCTGGCGGAGTCGCAGCAATCGCTGTGTCTCGATGCCGACTGGCACGAACGCGCCGGCAGCGCGCGCTTCACGCTGGACGAACTGGCGCTCGCCACGCTCGACCCCTTCCTCGCCGAGGCCCTCGGCACGCCGGTCTCGGCCTACGGCACGTTGTCGGCCAACGGCACGTTGCAACGCGCTGCCGACGGCGCCGTCACCGGCTCGCTGGAAGCCCATTCGGCGCGTGGCGGGTTGCGGCTCGACGAA
Source organism: uncultured Aquimonas sp. (assembly GCA_946481615.1). The sequence goes on along the minus strand of CAMLOR010000255.1, from coordinate 1,706 downwards.
CAATCCAACCGCGAACTGCTGGTCTACGAAAACCTGCGCGCCGACGCCACGCTCGACGCCACGCGCCTGCGCGGCAGCGCGAACGCGTCGCTCGCGCAAGGCGGCAGCCTCACGGCGCGGTTCGATGCGGCCAGCGCCGAAGGCGGAGCGATCGACGGTTCCGTCGAAGCCCATCTGCGCGATCTGACCTTCCTCGAGCTGTTCTCCGACCAGCTCGTCGATCCGAAGGGCGCGCTGGACGCAGCGCTCACCGTCGCCGGCACGCGCACCGATCCCGTGCTCGCCGGCAACGCAACGCTCCAGGGTTTCGCAGCGGAATTGCCGGCGCTCGGCCTCGATCTCACCGAAGGCCGCATCGAACTGCGCTCGCGCGGTGCGCAGGCCGCCGACATCCGTGGCCAGGTGCGTTCGGGGCAGGGCGTGCTGGAAGTCGAGGGCTTCTACGACGCGGCGGCCGATGCCGAGGAAACGCTCGCGCTCACGCTGAAGGGCGACACCGTCACCGTGGCCGGCCTGCCCGAGCTCACCGCGGCGGCCTCGCCCGATCTGACGCTCAACCTCAAGGACGGGAAACTGCGCCTGCGCGGCACGGTCGAGGTGCCGCTCGCGCGGCTCGAGCTCGAGCGTCTGCAGACCGCCACGCGGCCCTCGTCCGATGTCGTGATCGTCGATGCCGAAAGCGGCGCGGCCCAGGAGCCGGGCATCGCGCTCGATAGTGACGTCACCGTGAAGCTGGGCGACGACGTCGCGCTCAACGGCTTCGGTCTCAAGGGCAAGGTCAGCGGCCAGCTCGCGGTGCGCGATCGTCCCGGCCGCGCCACCGTCGCGCGCGGCGGCGTGGAGGTCACCGGCGAGTACAAGGCCTACGGCCAGGATCTGAAGATCACGCGCGGCCGCCTCGCCTACGCCTCGACGCCGGTCGACAACCCTTCGCTCGACATCCGCGCCCAGCGCGAGATCGACGACATCACCGTCGGCGTCCAGGTGCGCGGCACGGCGCTCGCGCCCGAGCTCACGCTGTGGTCCAACCCGGCGCTGGACCAGGCCGAACAGCTCTCGTATCTCGTGCTCGGCCGGCCGCTGCGCTCGGCCTCGCAGGCCGACGGCGCCCAGCTCAGCCAGGCGGCGGCCGCCATCGGCGGCAATCTGCTGGCCAAGCGCCTGGGCACGCGGCTGGGCCTGGACGAGGTGGGCGTGGCGGACAATCGCGCCCTCGGCGGCGCCGCGCTCACCGTCGGCAAATACCTCTCGCCCAAGCTTTACGTGAGCTACGGCGTGGCGCTGTTCGGCACCGGGCAGGTGGTCACCTTCAAGTACCTGCTCAGCCGTGTCTGGAGCGTGCAGATCGATTCGGGCACCGAGAACCGCGCCGCCCTCAATTACCGCCTGGAGCGCTAACCCGCAGCCTCCGAACAGCTTTCCGCCCCCGCTTGGATTATCCTTACGCCCCCCTTCGTACACGATTCCCCTCATTCCCATGCGCAAATTCGCCCTGCTTCCGTTGACGGCCGCCCTCACGCTCGCTGCGTGCGGCGGTGAATCGCCGGCCCCCGGCAACGCCGGAACCGCCCCGACGGCCGCGCGCGAAGTCGCGCCGCAGCCGCCGGCGCCCGTCACCGGTCCCAAGGTCACCGGCCGCGTCGAGGTCACCGACCTCACCGAGCTGCCGGCCGGCCTGCAGCTGGTGGTGAAGTTGCTCGACGCCA
>CAMLOR010000254.1 GCA_946481615.1 uncultured Aquimonas sp. | reverse complement strand
GTCTGCTCGAATTCCTTGAGCTCGGTGATGTCCTGCGTGATGCCGGCCATGCGCACCGCGCGGCCCTGCGCGTCGCGTTCCACCGAGCGCCCGCGCGAGCGCAGCCAGCGCCACTCGTGGTTCACGTCCTGCGAACGGTAGGTGTAGTCGAAATCGTCTGTGTGGCCCAGCACGTGCGCCTGCAGCGCGTCGGAGAAGCCCTGGAGGTCTTCGGGATGCACGAACGGCGTGAAGCCCTGCAGCGAGTGTTCGCTCGCCTCGTGCGTCACGCGCAGGTGCGCCAGCGGGTTCATGCGCACCAGCCGGCCCGTGCGCAGGTCGGCATCCCACAACTCGTCGCCCGTGCCCCACAGCGCCAGCTTCAGCCGCTCCTCGCTCGCCGCCAGCACCGCCTGCGCGCGCAGGCGTTCCTGGGTCTGCTCGCGGCGGTTGCGGCCCCACAACAGCAGCAAGCCGAGCGGCACCGCCAGCAGCGCGCCGCGCGCCCAGACCGTCTGCCACCAGAGCGGATCGAGCCGGACGTCGATGCGCCGCTCGGCGCTCCAGGGCTCGCCCGGATAGCGCGCGCGCACGCGCAGCGTGTAGCCGCCCGGCGACAGATGCGGGTAGCTCGCGATGCGTTCGCGCGCACTGGTCTCGATCCAGTCGCGGTCGAGCGGATCGAGGCGATAGGCGTACTGCACCAGTTCCGGATCGGCGAAGGCGAGCGCCGAGAATGTCAGGCCGAAGCCGCCGGAGCCTGCACGCAGCCACAGATCGTCGGCCGTGCCGCGCAACTCACCGCGCTTCAGGCGCCAGGCCTTGCCGCGCACGCCCTGCGATTGCAGCACGCGCACTTCGCTGACCACCGGCGCGCGCAATTCGCTGCGCAGGGCGATCGCCGCGGGATCGAAGAGCGTCACGCCGCGCAGCCCGCCCAGCGCGATGGTGCCGTCCGACAGGCGCGCGCCCGCGCCGACGAAATAGCCGTCGGCCTGCGCGCCCGAGCGTCCGCTGAAGTTCTCGATGCGCCCGCTCCGCGGATCGATGCGGCTGATGCCGAGCGTCGTCGACACCCACATCGCGCCGCGCTCGTCCTCGATCAGGCTGCCGACCGCATCGGCTGCCATGCCCTGCTTGTGGGTGTAGGCCACGCCGCGATAGCGCCCGTCGGCCTGTTCGATCAGGCGCACCACACCGCTGCCCTGCGTGCCGATCCACAACTCGCCGCTGCGGCTTTCGGCCATGGCGGTGATGGCGCGCGGCACGGCGTCGTCCGGTCCGGCCAGCAATTGCTCGATGGGCGTGAAGATACCGGTGGCGCGATCCAGCCGCGTGAGTCCGCCCGGACGCGCGCCCACCCACAACTCGCCGCGGCTCGATTCGAAGATCGCCCCGATGCTGTGCGCCGGCAGGCCTTCGGCCTGGCCCGGTACATGGCGGTAGCGCCGGAATTCCGTGCAGCCGCGGCAGAGCGCGTCCATGCCGGCATCCTGGTAGCCGATCCAGAGCGTGCCGGCGCGGTCGACGTGCATCACCAGCACGTTCTCGTGCTGCGGCGCGCGCGCGTCCTGGATCGCGGCGGGCAGGTGCTCGAACGCGCTGCTGCCGCGCCGCAGGCGATCGAGGCCGGCGTCGACGAAACCCACCCACAGGTCGCCGTCGAGATCGCGCGCGATGGCCTGCACGCGGTCGCTGGCGACGCTGCCCGGATCGCCGGGCCGCGGCAGGAACTGTTGCAGCACGCCCTGCGCGGTATCGAACTGCACGAGGCCACCGCCTTCCTGCACGCCGAGCCAGAGGCGATCGTGCTCATCAGCCAGCAGGCAGCGCACCGCGTTGCCCGGCAGCGCGCCGGGTTCGCCGGCCTGGTTGCGGTATTCGCGGAAGGCGTCCGAGCCAGGCGTATAGAAATGCGCGCCGCCCAGCCAGGTGCCCACCCACACCACGCCGTCGCGGTCTTCCAGCAACGAGTGCACGCGCTCCGACGACAGCCCGACGCGGCGCGCACGCTCGCCGCTCCACGAACGCGGCGGCGCGTCCCCGCCATCGATGCGCGACAGGCCGGTGTAGGTGCCGATCCAGGCGCGCGCCTGGCGATCGATCAGCAGTGCGCGCACATCGTCGCCGGCAAGGCCGCCGGACTGGTCGTGATGCGCGAGCGCGCGGCCCTGCGCATCGGTCACGAACACGCCCTGCCCGCCGGTGCCGACCCACAAGCGCCCGTCCGCATCGCGCGCCAGGGCCTGCACCGTGAGATGCCCTTCCGACAATCCGTCGGCGAAACGCCGCAGCGCCCGTTCGCGCGCCTGCCAGCGCCAGAGTCCGTCGCTGCCGCCGATCATGAGATCGCCGTCCGGCAAGGCGAGCAGCGTCAGCACCTGCGTGCTGGCCGGGATCGCGATCGATTCGAACCTTCCGTTCGCGGCATCGATGCGTTGCAGATGGCCGCGCCCGCTCGCCACCCAGATCGCGCCCTGCGCATCCTGCGCCAGCGCGCTCACCTGCACCGCGCCCAGCGCCTGCGGACCGACTTCGAAATTGCGGAAGTTGCCGGCGTCGGCGTCGTAGCGACCGAGTCCGCCCGATTGCGTGCCCACCCAGAGCGTGCCGGCGCGATCGACGAGCAGCGCGGTGACGTGGTTGTCGACCAGGCTGCGCGGATCCTGCTGATCGCGCCGGAACACGGTGAAATCCTCGCCGTCGAAACGGTTGAGGCCATCCTGCGTGCCGATCCACACCACGCCTTCGCGATCCTGCGCCATGGCGCGCGCGGTGGCCTGCGAGAGGCCCTCGTCGATGCCCAGGCGCTGGAAGCGGATGCTGACGAGGCCGGGCGCCTGGGCGAGCACGCCCACGCTCGCGCAGAGCGTCAGCAGCAGGGCGAGGAAGCGGGCTCGTCGCATGCCGCGAGGCTAGCAGGGATTGCCCCTTCGGACGGTTTGCCGCACCGCAGCAACGGGGCCATAATCCGGTCACTTTCGATCTTCCGGAGCACCCCATGTCCATCGTCATCGTCGGTGCCAAGCGCACCGCGCTCGGCTCGCTGCTCGGCCAGTTCACCGGCGTGCCCACGCCCGTCCTCGGCGCCACCGCGATCAAGGCCGCGCTCGAACACGCCAACCTGCCGGCCACCGAGGTGCAGGAAGTGATCATGGGCTGCGTGCTGCCCGCGGGCCTGGGCCAGGCGCCCGCGCGCCAGGCCGCCATCGGCGCCGGCATTCCCACCTCGGCGGCCTGCACCACGATCAACAAGGTCTGCGGCTCCGGCATGAAGGCCGTGATGCTGGGCCACGACGCCATCAAGGCCGGCTCCACGAACATCGCGGTGGCGGGCGGCATGGAATCGATGACCAACGCGCCGCACCTGCTCAACGGCTCGCGCACCGGCACCAAGTACGGCACGGTGGAAATGCTCGACCACATGGCCTGGGACGGCCTCACCAATCCCTACGACAAGCAGGCGATGGGCGTGTTCGGCGAGCAGTGCGTTTCGAAGTTCTCCTTCACGCGCGAAGAGCAGGATGAATTCGCCGCCGAATCCGTGCGCCGCGCGCAGGCCGCGGTGAAGGACGGCACGTTCAAGGCCGAGATCGCGCCCGTCACCGTCGCCGGCAAGAAAGGCGACACGGTGATCGACACCGACGAACAGCCCGGCCGCGCCGACGTCGCGAAGATCCCTTCGCTCAAGCCCGCCTTCAAGAAGGACGGCACCATCACCGCCGCCACCAGCTCGAGCATCAACGACGGCGCCGCCGCCTGCGTGCTGATGAGCGAAGAGGAAGCGAAGAAGCGCGGGCTCAAGCCGCTGGCGCGCATCGTCGGGCACAGCACGCACGCCAACGATCCGGAGTGGTTCACCACTGCGCCGGTCAACGCCATCGATGCCTTGCTGAAGAAGGTCGGCTGGCAGGTCGGCGACGTCGACCTGTTCGAAGTCAACGAAGCCTTCGCCTGCGTGGCGATGGCGCCGATCCGCGAACTGGGCATCCCGCGCGAGAAGCTCAACGTGCACGGCGGTGCGGTGGCGCTCGGTCATCCGATCGGCGCCAGCGGCGCGCGCCTGCTGGTGACGCTGATCCACGCTCTGCAGAAACACGGCAAGAAAATGGGCGTCGCCGCGCTTTGCATCGGCGGCGGCGAAGCCACCGCGATGGCCATCGAGCTGGTCTAAGCAGAATTTTCACGGTGCTGCAGCGCCGGGGCTGAACCTACGCGAAAACCCCGGCGCACTCCCCTTCCCGCGGCCCGCGAAGCCGCCTATGCTTGGACCCGCTTACAGGTTGCCTTCGGGCGACGGTTCGCCTTTTGGGGATGCAAACTTTCTGTCTGGAGCACCACTATGAAAATGCATAATCTCGCAATCGCTGTCGCCCTGACCTTCGGCCTCGCCGCCTGCGATTCGCCGCAGACCGACGCCAACCAGGCCGAAGCCGCCCGTACCGAAGCGCAGGCCGAGAATGCCCAGGCCGCTGCGCAGGAAGCCCAGGCCGATGTCGCGCAGGACCAGGCGCAGGCCGCCGTGAGCACGGCCGCGCAGGCCACCGGCGAGGCCATCGAGCAGACCGCCGAAGCCGCCGCCTCGGAAGTCGACCAGGCCGCCGAACAGGCCGAAGCCGCTGCCCATCAGGCCAGCGCGGAAATCAAGGAAGAAGCCGCCCAGGCCGGCGACGCCGCCTCGGCCGCTGCCGCCGCGATGGACGACGAAACCAATCCCAAGAAGGAAGACGACACCGACGAATGATCGTCGCTGCGTTCTTGCATTGCATCGAAGGCGCGCCGAAGGGCGCGCCTTTTTTGTTTGTGGTCGAGTAACTGCGTTGTCGCAGGACGCGGGGGCTGGAATCCAGTGACCTGAGCGAGGCGCCTCGAAGTCACTGGGTTCCCGCCTGCGCGGGAACGACAGCGGTCGGAGTGCTCTTGCCGGGGTGGGGTGGCCGGCGATGC
>CAMLOR010000253.1 GCA_946481615.1 uncultured Aquimonas sp. | reverse complement strand
GCCTCGGCGAGTTCGGCGCCACCATGGCCTTCGTCGGCAACATCCCGGGCGAAACCCGCACGCTGCCGCTGGCGATCTACAGTTTCACCCACATGCGCGACGGCGAACCGGCCGCGCTGCGGCTCACGCTGTTGTCGCTGCTGCTCGCCACCGTCGCGCTGCTGGCCTGCCACGCGCTCGCGCGCCATGCGGAGAAGCGCCTGGGCTATCGCGATCATCGCCGCGACGATGCTTGAATTCGATCTCGAGTTCCGGCGCGGCGAGTTCGTGCTGCAGGCGGCAGCGCAGGTCGGCGCCGGCGTCACCGGCGTCTTCGGTCCCTCGGGGGCCGGCAAGAGCACGCTGCTGTCGCTCGTGAGCGGGCTTGCGCGCCCGCATCGCGGCACCTTGCGGATCGACGGCGAAACGCTGGTCGACACTGCGCGCGGTATCTTCGTCCCCGCCTGGCGGCGCCACATCGGCGTGGTGTTCCAGGACGGGCAGCTGTTCCCGCATCTGTCGGTGCAGCGCAATCTCCGCTATGGCCACGACCGCCTGCCACCGGCGCGGCGCCGCCATGCCTTCGATCAGGTAGCGGAATTGCTGGAACTGGGCGCACTGCTGGAACGCCGTCCTGCCCTGCTCTCCGGTGGCGAACGCCAGCGCGTGGCGCTCGGCCGCGCGCTGCTGTATTCGCCGCGCGTGCTGTTGCTCGACGAACCGCTGTCCTCGCTCGATGAGCGTCTCAAACAGCAGATCCTGCCGTTCCTGCGCCGCATCAAGCAGGAAGCCCACGTCCCGATGTTGTATGTCACGCATGCGCGCGGCGAGATCGACTACCTCGCCGACCGCGTGCTGTCCATGCTCGACGGCAAGCTCGCACCGGCGGGCTGACATGCCGTCGTCCCCGCGCAGGCGGGGACCCAGGTGCGAGGCACATCGACATGCAGCACACCTGGATTCCCGACTGCGCGGGAATGACGCGGCGCCCGGCACGACGGCCGGGCGCCGATTCATCGCATCGTCGCGTCAGTCTTCTTCGACGTGCACGATGCGCGCGTCGATCGGATCGACATGGATCTCGCGATCGTCGCCGGTCGGATCGCGGGCCTCGGCCTTCCACACGCCCTGATGGCTCAGCCAATCGATGTCGTGGATGTCGTGGTAGCCCGCGCCCGCCAGCACGGCGTGCACGTCTTCCTTGGTGATCTTGCCGCCGACCGGCACCAGGATCTTCTCCTGCACCACCACCGGCACCTTCACCACGGGCTGTTCGATCACGCGTTGCACCACCACGGGTTCTTCGACGACCTTCTCGACGACGACGGGCTTTTCCGTCGTCTTGGTCACGACCACGGTTTCGGCATTCGCGGAGGCGAATGCAAACACCGATACCAGCGAGGCAGCGAGCACGGTCTGCTTGATGTTCATGGCGTCTCCTTCGGTTGGGTGACGTCCGCAGTGTGCGCATGCGGGCACAACTTGCAGTGAACCGCGAAGCGCGCAATGCTTCAGGCCGCCGCTATGCCGGTTGGCGCACGGACGACACTGCGCGCACGCCACAGAATCGGCCCACGGGCGGCACCGTCCCTGCCGCCGGAGTCCGACCATGCCCGTGACCGGCCGCCATTCGAAGGTACATCGCTTCCGCATCACGCTTTCGCAGCGAGCGGAAGTCGACTACTGGACGCGCGTGCTCGACACCACCGAGGAAGCGATGCGACACGCGATCGAAGCCGTCGGCGATCACGCGCTGCGCGTGCGCGAATATCTCGATGCGAAGCGTGCGCCGGCGGCGCGGCGCGAAGAAGAGTCCGACTCCTGCGGGACAACCGGGGGAGATGCCGCGCAGGAGCCGGAATGCCGGTAGGCAGCAGTCGGGGTCGCGGGGGGAGCGACGCGGACTGCACGACAAGGCTCTGACAATCGCGCGCGCATCGCAAGCTTTCGCGCACGTAGAAATTTCACGATTCGGCGAGCGGCATGTCCCGCGCAGACGCCGTCACTCGCATTCGTGCTCCGGCGTGCGCGGCGTACGGTCGTGTCCGCTGATCCCGACGATCTGGCGCCATTCGCCGTCGCTTCCCTGCAGCAATACCTGACAGGCCACGTGCGCCGTGGACGCGTGCGCGCGTGCATGCGAGGTGGCCCATTGCACGGCCGTGGCTTCGTCGATGAAGCTCATCGCGTGCAAGCCCTCGCGGCGCACGTGCCACAGCGGATCGGTCGGCGTGGGCTGGGAGATGTAATAGATCTTCGACCCCATCGGGCGGATCTCCTTGGCGGCCCCCCGCACGAGTGTCCGCTCACATTGTGACGAGGGCAGCCGAACCCTGGCCCAATCCGCGCGGCCGTTCGGGGCGGGCCGAGCCCGCCGGTCATGCGGCATTGGCGCCGCAGTCACGCGCCGATCAGGTCAGGCGCACACCGAAGCGTGCATCTCGTGCTCCTGCGGCGCATCGCATGGCGCATGCGCGAGGCCCTGCAGCACCGGCAGCATGGCGTGCGCGGCGTCGTTGAAATAGAGGCGATGCGCGGCCTTGAACGGCGTGACGTAGACGCGCGCCCCCGGATCGAAACAGCCGGCGGCGCGCGCCGCCGCCGTCTGCTCGCGCACCAGGCGCATGAGCTGCTCGAGCGCGGTGGTATCGCGCACTTCGGCGCAAAGCCAGGACATGGTCGTCGCCCCCGGAACGACGGATGGGACCCGAGTCTGCGCCACTCGCCGCGCGCCCGCCAGAGGGCGGCGGCGGGAAAGAATTACACGGGCGCGTCGAACGACAGTACCGCGGCGTCCGGTGACCGGCTACCCTTCCGCCTCTCGTTGCGAAAGTGTCTGCAGCACCGTCAAGGAATGAAGTTGAACTGGTACACCACCAAGATCGCCGACGCCGCGACGCTGGACGTGTTGCTGGCGCGGCTCGAGGCGCAGGTGGAGGAGGCGCGCCGCCGCGGCGCGCTCGACGACGAGGCCCAGGTCTATGCGCTCACGCTCGACGACGGCGTCCGCTTGCACGTCAACGAACCCGCGCGCGCCGGCCTCGCCGTGATCGGCTCGCTCGCGCTGCTGCCCTCGAACGTTCCCGCGTCGGCCGAGCGAGGGCGCGCCCTCGTGGCGCGCGCGGCCGCCGCCGACGACGCCTGAGCCGCATGGCTCACGAAGCGTCGGCCGCGAAGGCCGCCAGACGCTGCTGCAGCGTTTCCACCGTCACGGGCTTGGCGAAGTGCTCGTCGAAGCCGGCGTCGAGCGCCTCCCGCCGATCTTCCGCCGACCCGTAGCCGGTGACGGCGGCGAGCTGGATGCCTTCGAGCTGCGGTTGGCTGCGCAGGCGGCGCGCCAGCTCATAGCCGTTGATGCCCGGCAGGCCGATGTCGATCAGCGCCACGTCGGGCAGCAGGCGCAGCGCCGTTTCCACCGCCGCTTCGCCGTCGAAGGCCACCGAGCAGCGATAGCCGCGCAATTCCAGCAGCGATTGCAGCGACAGCGCGGCGTCCTGGTTGTCGTCGACGACCAGCACCGTCAACCCGCCGTTCCCGGCGCGCGCATCGTCGCCAACCAGTGCCGGAATCTCCAGCACGAACTCGCTGCCGCAACCGCGGCCAGCGCTGCTCGCGGTGAGGCGTCCGCGATGCATCTCCGCCAGCCGCCGCGAAATCGCCAGGCCCAGCCCCAGACCGCCTTCGGCGCGATCGAGCGCGCGGCGATCCTGGGTGAACATGTCGAACACGCGCGGCACCAGATCCGCCGGCATGCCGATGCCGGTGTCGGTCACGACGATGCGCGCGTGGCCGTCGTGCTCGTCGAGCAGGACGTCGATGCGCCCGCCGTTGGGCGTGTACTTGCAGGCGTTGCCGAGCAGGTTGGACATCACCTGCGCCAGGCGCACGGCATCGCCGCGCACGAAGGGATCGGCCTGGTGCCGCACGCCGATCCCGATGTCCTTGGCACTGCACGCCGGCTCGATGGCGTCGATCGCACTATCGACGATTTCGCGCAGCCGCACGCGGCGCCGCTCCAGCTTGATGCGGCCGCGCGTGATGCGGCTGACGTCGAGCAGATCGTCCACCAGTTTGGAAAGCTGCGCGGATTGCCGTTCGATGACGCCATGCGCCCACGCCATGCGGTCGGGCGCGATGCCGGGATGCTGCGCCACCGTGATCGCGCTGCGGATCGGCGCCAGCGGATTGCGCAGCTCGTGCGCCAGCATCGCGACGAACTCACCCATCATGGTGGCGTCGGCCTCGAGGCGCTGCAGCCGCACCTTTTCGGTGAGATCGCGCGTGACCTTGGCGAAACCGAGCAGCCTGCCGTCGTCGTCGTGCAGGGCCGTGATCACCACGTTGGCCCAGAAACGCGAACCGTCCTTGCGGATGCGCCAGCCTTCGTCCTCGAAGCTGCCGGCGCGCGCCGCAAGCTCCAGCTCGGTCTTGGGCCAGCCCGAGCGGATCGCTTCTTCGGGATAAAAGCGCGAAAAATGATGGCCGATGATCTCGGACGCGACGTAGCCCTTGATGCGCTGCGCACCGGTGTTCCAGCTCGTCACGATGCCGTTCGGATCCAGCGCGAAGATCGCGTAATCCCGGACCCGATCGACGAGCAGCCGGAACAGATCGTTGCCCTGGAAATCCTGCGGTCGAATCATGCGAATAGCGTATATGCCCGGCCGCCTTCACCGGATCGGCTTCCGGCGAACCCTATAAAAATTACAGATGCTTCGGCGATTCGCGGGAGCGTGTTGGACTGCGGCGGGACGCGGGGGCGCTCGGGCAGAGCCGTCATTCCCGCGCAGGCGGGAATCCAGTGACTTGAGCGAGGCGCCTCAAAGTCACCTGGGTTCCCGCCTGCGCGGGGACGACGAGAAGTGCTCTTGCCGGGGTGGGGCGGCCGGCCCTGCGAAGGCGGCTGGAGTCGGACGGACAAGGCCGGCGAAGCCGGGCGCGGGCAGGAGGCCCGCGCGTTTTCGCTGAGGCA
>CAMLOR010000252.1 GCA_946481615.1 uncultured Aquimonas sp. | reverse complement strand
AGCGACTGGGGCGCCTTCGACTGGCAGGCCGGCGTGTTCTGGTTCGACGAAGACATCACCATCGACAGCTTCAACTACGACACCTTCGCGCCGGGCCGCCCGATGAACGGCTACGCGGTGCAGGAGCAGCAGAACGAAGCCTGGGCGGTGTTCGGTTCGGCGGAATTCGAGGTCAACGATTCCTTCATCCTGCGCGGCGGCCTGCGCTACACCAGCGACGAGAAGGAATTCACGGCCAGCCGCCTGGTCTCGCCGATCGGCGCGCCGCCGGTGGGCCCGATCAACGTGAACCCGGACGACAGCGACATCAGCGGCGATGTCTCGGCCACCTGGGAACTGAGCGAAGACACCAACGTTTTCGCGCGCGTGGCGCGCGGTTTCCGTGCGCCTTCGATCCAGGGCCGCCTGCTGTTCGGCGACGCGGTTTCGGTGGCCGAATCGGAAACCGTCACCTCCTACGAGGCCGGCATCAAGTCGGATTTCTGGGATCGCCGCGCGCGCGCCAGCTTCACGGTGTTCCATTACACCGTCGACGACCAGCAGCTCACCGCGGTCGGCGGCGCCACCAACTTCAACACGCTGATCAATGCGGAGAAGTCGGTCGGGCAGGGCTTCGAGGTCGATTGGGAGAGCTACGTCACCGACAACCTGCTGGTCACCTTCGGCGCCAGCTACAACGACACCGAGATCCAGGACGAGGATCTGGCCGTCGCGCCCTGCGGCGCGCCCTGCACGGTGCTCGATCCGACGGTGACCGTGGGCGGCGTGCGCCTGGCGCTGATCGACGGCAACTCGCTGCCGCAGGCGCCGCAGTGGATCGGCAACGCCACCGCGCGCTGGAGCATGCCGGTGAACGAGGATGGCGAGATCTACGTCTACACCGACTGGGCCTATCGCAGCAAAGTCTCGTTCTTCCTGTACGAATCGGCCGAATTCACCGGCGATCCGCTGCTCGAAGGCGGCCTGCGCATCGGCTACAGCTGGGATTACGGTGATTACGAAGTGGCGGCCTTCGGACGCAACATCCTCAACGAAACCGAGGCCGTGGGCGGCATCGACTTCAACAACCTGACGGGGTTCGTCAACGAACCCCGCATCCTGGGGCTCGAGTTCAAGGCGCAGTTCTGAGGCGGCTTGCCCCATCCCGGCCTTCGCCCGCGAGCGGGGGAAGGAGCAGTGGGGGACCGCTTACTCCCTCCCCCGCTTGCGGGGGAGGGTTGGGGTGGGGGCCGGCTCTCCATGCGGCCGCCGCACCAGATAGAACCGGAACGGCTTGGCGATGCTGACGACGTTGGAGGCGCGCATCACGCCGCCTCCGACACTTCCTTGACCACCTCGCCGGTCGCGGTCTTGCCGGCGTTCTTGGCGACGTCGGCCACGGCGACGATGCCGCACAGCTTGCCGGCGTCGTCCACCACCAGCACGCGGCGGATCTGATGGTTCTCCATCACGTCGCAGCAGGCCTTGAGCGAGGTCTGCGGATTCACGGTCACCACGGGCGAGGTCATGATCTCGCTGGCCGGCACGTCGAGCGGATTGAGCCCGCGCGCCACGGTGCGGATGGTGATGTCGCGGTCGGTCACCACGCCGATGGGGCGGCGGTTTTCGTGATCGTCGACCACGGGGATTTCACCGCAATCGTTGTCCACCATCATCTGGGCGACCAGATGCAGCGGCGTGGCGGGAGTGCAGCACGCGGGATCGGCGGTCATGGCACTGCGGACGTCCATAATTCCTCCAGGGCAATGTCGAAGCGTGGATCGAAGCTCGCCGGAACCGCGGCCCGCGAAGGGGCCGGCGGCTCCGGCGATGAGCGCGCAGGGCGTGCGCGCGGTTACTGCAGTCGGGCGACGCCGCCGTTGACGACCACGCGCGAACCTTCGCGGATGCCGTTCAAGTGGCGCTGCTCGAGGATCACGGTGCGGCCGTTGTCCATGCGGACCACGACCTCGAAGCGATCGCTCGAACCGTTGCGCTCGTCGATGCGCTTGCCGGCCACGCCGCCGGCGATGGCGCCGGCCACGGTCGCGGCCTTGCGGCCGCTGCCCGAACCGATCTGGTTGCCGAGCGCGGCGCCGACCAGCGCGCCGACCACGGCGCCGCCGGTGCCGTCGTCGCGGTCGCGGCCGTAGTAGTCGGCCTCGATGCGCTCGACGGTGCCGCAGTTGCCGCAGCGGGCGCGGCGATAGTCGCGGCGATAACCGTCCTCGTAGGCGTAGCCGTCGCGGTAGCCCGAGCGGTCGCGGTAGGAGTAACCGTCGGCCGCGCAGGCAGAGACGCTCACGGCGATGAGGCCGGAGGCGATCAGGGTGGCGATCTTGGTGTTCATGGGGCTCTCCACGGGGGAAAAGTGGCGAGCCAGAGTCAGCAAGGCGCGTGCCAGCGCCGAAGCTCATGATTTCAGCGGGACCTGCGCCTCACGCGCACGCCCGCGCATGAAATGAACGGATCACCCCATGCATCTTGCAAAAGCCCCGTCGTCCCCGCGCAGGCGGGGACCCGGTGACTTTGCTCTTCCTTCGCGAGCCGAACGTCGCTGGCTTCCCGCCTGCGCGGGAATGACGGGTCAGCGCGTTACTTCGAACCGGCTGCCTGATCGAGCCCGCGGCGCTCCAGCAGCGGCTGGATCTGCGGCGCACGGCCGCGGAAGTCCGCGAACAATTTCATGGCGTCCTCGCTGCCGCCCTTCGAGAGCAGCGTCTTGCGGAAGTGGTCGCCGTTCTCGCGCTTGAGGCCGCCGTTCTCGCGGAACCACTCCACGCTGTCGGCGTCGAGCACTTCGCTCCACAGATAGGCGTAGTAGCCCGCCGAATAGCCGCCCGCGAAGATGTGGCTGAAGTAACCGCTGCGATAGCGCGGCGGCACCGGTGCGTAATCGACGCCGGCGTCCTTCAGCGCCTTGGCCTCGAAACCGTCGACGTCGGTGGGCACCTGCTCGGGCGCGAGCTGGTGCCAGCGCTGGTCGAGCATCGCGGCGGCGAGGTATTCCGTGGTCGCGAAGCCCTGGTTGAACTGCTGCGTGGCGAGCACCTTGTCGAGCAATTCCTGCGGCATCGGCGCGCCGGTCTGGTAGTGCTTGGCATAGTTCTTCAGCACCGTGGGCCACGTCGCCCACATTTCGTTGACCTGCGAGGGATATTCGACGAAATCGCGCGGCACGTTGGTGCCAGCGAAGCGCGGATACTTCACGTCGGAGAACAGGCCGTGCAGCGCATGGCCGAACTCGTGGAAGGCCGTGGTCACCTCGTCGAAGGTGAGCAGCGTCGGCTCGCCCTTCGGCGGCTTCGGGATATTGAGGTGGTTGGCGACGACGGGCTTGGTGCCGAACAGCCCGGACTGCCCGACGTACTCGTTCATCCATGCGCCGCCGCGCTTGTTGCCGCGCGCATACCAGTCGAGCAGGAACAGGCCGAGCGGCTTGTTGCCTTCGTCGAACACCTCGAAGACGCGCACGTCTTCCTGATACACGGGCAGATCCTTGCGCTCCTTGAAGCTCAGGCCGTAGAGCTGGTTGGCGGCGTGGAAGACGCCGTTCTGCAGCACGCTTTCCATCTCGAAATAAGGCTTGAGCTGCGCTTCGTCGAAATCGAAGCGCTGCTTGCGCACCTTCTCGGCGTAATAGGCCCAGTCGTGCGCGGCGACCTGGAAGCCGCCTTCCTCCTTGTTGACGATGGCCTGCATGTCGGCCGCCTCTTTCTTCGCGTTCGCCACCGCGGCGGGCGCGAGGCCGGCCATCATCTTGTTGACGGCCTCGGTCGTCTTCGCGGTTTCGTCTTCCAGCACGTAGGCCGCATGGCTCGGATAGCCGAGCAGCTTCGCGCGCTCGGCGCGCAGCTTCACGGTCCGGGCGATCACCGGGCGGTTGTCGAATTCGCTGCCCTTGAGGCCGCGCGCCACGCTCAGCGCCTGCAGCTTCGCGCGCACGTCGCGGTTCTCCAGCGACGAAAGCGACGGCTGGCCGGAGGTGTTGAGCAGCGGGATCACGTACTTGCCTTCGAGGCCGCGCGCCTTGGCGGCTTCCTTCGCCGCGGCGATCTCGTTCTGCGCCAGGCCTTCGAGTTGCGCGACATCGTCGACGATCAGCGCGTCGGCGTTGGTTTCCTTCAGCACGTTCTGGCTGAATTGCGTGGAGAGCGAGGCCAGCTCGGCATTGATCGCCTTGAGCTTGTCCTTGTCGGCGTCCGAGAGGTTGGCGCCGGCGCGCACGAAATCGGTGTGATAGCGCTCGAGCAGGCGGCGCGATTCGGCGTCCAGGCCGAGCGAGTCGCGCTGGTCGTACAGCGCCTTCACACGGGCGAACAATTTGCCGTTGAGGACGATGGCATCCTGGTGCGCCGCGAGCTTCGGTGCGTAGGCCGCCTGGATCTTCTCCATCTCCTCGTTGGTGTTGGCCGAGGTGAGATTGAAGAAGACGTTCTGCACACGGATCAGCGTCTGGCCGCTCTTGTCGAGCGCGACGATGGTGTTCTCGAAGGTCGGCTTTTCCGCGTCGTTCGCGATGGCGTCGATCTCGGCCAGCTGCTCCTTCATGCCCTGGTCGAAGGCCGGCGCGAAGTGCTCGTTCCCGATCTTGTCGAACGGCGGCAGCTTGTAGGGCAGGGTGCTGGGGGCGAAGAAAGGATTGGCGGCCATGGGCGCGGTCTGGGCCTTGGCGGCCGGGGCGGAAGCGGGCTCGGCCGCGGCGAGCGGGCCGGACAGGCCCAGGGCGGCCGCGAGGGCCAGCGCGAGAGGGGATTTCATCGGGAATCCTTGCGTGCAGGGTGGAAACCGCCGCAGCCTATACCCTGGGCCGGGCCCGGGACCCCTGACGAAAGGCACGCCTGTCGTGCCCGGATTGCCGTTCAGCCGGGCTGTCGCTTTCCTTAACAATTGCGTGTATCGTAGGGGCACTGTGTTTGCAAGGGCCGCGGTGAATCGTGGCCCGATGCGGTAGATCCAACGATCCGCTCATCGTCGCACCTC
>CAMLOR010000251.1 GCA_946481615.1 uncultured Aquimonas sp. | reverse complement strand
CACGCGCACGGCGCGGCCGGCATCAAGGACGCCATCCGCGCCGGCGTCGACACCATCGAGCATGCCAGCCTGATCGACGACGAGGGCATCCAGCTCGCGAAGAAGCACGGCGCCTGGCTGTCGATGGACATCTACAACACCGATTACACGCAATCGGAAGGCAAGAAGAACGGCGTGCTGGAAGACAATCTGCGCAAGGACCGCGAGATCGCGCAGATCCAGCGCCAGAACTTCAAGCGCGCGCACGATGCCGGCGTGAAGATGGTCTACGGCACCGATGCCGGCGTGTATCCGCACGGCCAGAACGGCCGCCAGTTCGCGACCATGGTGCGCTACGGCATGACGCCGGTCGAGGCGATCCAAGCTGCCACGTTCAACGCCGCGCAGGCGCTCGGGCGCGACGACGTCGGTGTGATCGAGTCGGGCCGTTACGCCGATCTCGTGGCCGTGCCGGGCGATGCGACGGCCGATGTTTCGGCGCTCGCCGCCGTGCCCTTCGTCGTGAAGGGTGGCGTGGTGGTGAAGGACGCACGCTGATGCGGGGCCTGATCGCCGTGTTGTTGCTGGCGCCGGCACTCGCCCTGGCGCAGACGTCGCCGTCCACGCCCGTCACCACGCTGCGCACCGTCGTGGTGAGCGGCCGCCAGCCGGGCCCCGGTCTCTGGAAAGTCTGGAACGACCAGCACGTGATGTACGTGTTCGGCACGCTGTCGCCGTTGCCGAAGAAAATGGAGTGGACCTCCGACGAGGTCGAAAGGACGGTCGCGCGATCGCAGGAAGTGATCCGCATGCCCTACGCCAACATCACGGTGAAGGGCGGCATGCTGCGCGGCATCTTCCTGCTGCCCAGCCTGATGAAGGCGCGCAACAATCCGGGCAAGGAAACGCTGCAGGAAGTCTTGCCGGCGCCGGTCTACGAACGCTGGCTGGCGCTCAAGGCGCGCTATCTCGGTCGCGACCGCGGCGTGGAGAAGCGCCGTCCGCTGGTGGCCGCGCAGGAACTCGAAGGCGAGGCCATGGACGATTCCGGCCTGACCTTCGACACCAAGGTGATGAAGGTGGTCGAAAAGGCCGCGAAGAAGCACGACGTGCCGATGACGCAGCCGAGGATCGAGATCAAGCTCGAAAACCCGGGCGATCTGGTGAAGGAGTTCTCGAAGACTTCGCTCGACGACATCGAATGCTTCGACAAGACCCTGCAGCGCCTCGAACACGACATCGAGACCACGAAGCTGCGCGCCAACGCCTGGGCGCTGGGCGAGATCGGCATCCTGCGCACCCTGCCCTTCACCGAGACCCGCCGCGCCTGCGCCGACGCCGTGCTCGAAACCACGCTGGCGAAGAAGGCCGGCCTGGACGACATCGAGGGCCGCATCGAGCAGCTCTGGCTCGACGCCGCCGAGGCCGCGCTGAAGAATCGCGAGCGCAGTTTCGCCGTGCTGCCGATGAGCCTCGTGCTCAAGGACGATGGCTGGCTGGCGAAACTGGCGCAGCGCGGCTACCGCATCGAAGCGCCGGCGGCGCGCGAATGAAGGTCTACGACCGCGCCTATTTCGAGCGCTGGTATCGCCACCCCGCGCAACGCGTGGCGGGTGCGCAGGCGCTGCGGCGCAAGGTGCAGCTGGCGCTGGCGGTGGCCGAGTACTATCTCGGCCACCCGGTGCGCACGGTGCTCGACGTGGGCTGCGGCGAAGGCGCCTGGCGCGCGCCGTTGCTGAAAGCGCGGCCGGGGCTCGCCTATCGCGGCATCGACCCCAGCAAATACGCCGTGGCCCGTTACGGCACGCGCCGCAACCTGCAGCAGGTGGCCTTCGGTCAGCTCGAACACCTGCGCTTCGGCGCGCCGGTCGATCTGCTGGTGTGCTCGGACGTCATGCACTACGTGCCCACCCGCGAACTGAAACGCGGCCTCTCGGGCTTCGGCGAGTTGTGCGGCGGCGTCGCCTTCCTCGAAACCTTCGCGAAGGAAGACGATCCCGATGGCGACCGCGAAGGCTGGTTCGCCCGGCCGGCGCGCGTCTATCGCAAGGCTTTCGCGGCGGCCGGTTTCGTCGGGGTGGGCTCGCATTGCTGGCTCTCGCCCGCGCTGGCGGGCGAAGCTGCGGCACTGGAACGCGCGGAATGAGGTGACGCTAGCCGCGTGCGAGGGCCTCGGCCTGATGCCGATGTCCACGCAGTTCGTAACCGACCACCGTGACGACCGGTGCCAACGTCAACAGGCACAGGCAGGCCGGCGTGCCGAGGCCGGCCAGCGCGGCGAGGACGGTGCCCAGCAGAACGAGGCCCGTCAGTCCCAGCAGCCACAGGTGGAAGGGATCGAAACGCCGCACCAGGTGGTAGTAGAGCGCATAGATCGAAGCGACGAAGACGGCCACCGGCACCGCCGTGACGAGCAGGGTCGCGACCGCGCCGATGTGCGCCTTGTGCTCGAGATGATAGGCCGCGACGTGCAGGCCGGCGCCGGTGGCGACGATGGCGGTCACGACCAGCATCTGGCCGTAACCCCAGACGAAGGAGCGCTCGCGGTGCTGGTGCAGCACGACCGCCGAGGGCAGCATGTGATAGATCCACCACATGCCGAAGGTGAGTCCGACGCCGGCGACGCAGACCAGCGCGGTATCGAGCGTCCAGCCCTGCGCCTCGACCACGGCCGAGAGCGAGGCGACGGTGCCGACCACGCCCTCGCCCAGCGCGATGATGGCGAACAGCCCGTAACGTTCGGCGATGTGATGCGCATGCCAGGGCGTGCCGCCGTCGCGGCGCTCGGCCAGCATCGGGCCGGCCATTTCGATGGCGGCCAATACGCAGATGAACACGAAGGTCGCCGCCGGAGGCAGGTCGATGAAGATCTGCGCGGCCCAGCCGGCCTGGGCGATGGAGACGGCGACGGCGTAGGTCAGGCAGGCGCGCCTGCGCGCCGGGTCCTGCCGCGCGGCCCGCAGCCACTGCAGCACCAGGGCCACGCGCATGATCACGTAGCCCAGGACCATCACCGCGTTGTCGGCGTCGCCGTCGCTGTCCTCCAGCGAAGCGAACAGGCGCGGCAGCCCGATGGCCAGCACCAGCACGCCGATCATCTGCGCCATCGTCATGAGGCGGAAGATCCAGTCGTCGGTGTCGTAGGCCGAGGCGAACCACGAGAAATTGATCCATGCCCAGCAGATGGCGAAGCTGGCGAAAGCGAAGCCCAGCAGCGCGGTGCTCCAGTGCCCCTCGGCCAGTGCATGCGCATACTGCGAGGCGGCGAAGCCGAAGCTGACGACGAAGGTCAGATCGAAGAGCAGCTCGAGCGGCGTGGCGACGCGGTGCGCCTCGTGCGGATCGCGCCCGCCCATCCGGCGGGCGTGATGATGCAGGGCCTGGGCGTCGATCGGCGTGCTCATTCGGCGCCAGAGTGCCCAAAAGGAGGGGCGCACGGTAGCGCCGGGGCTGCCCAGGCCGCAGCGACCTGAACCGTTTTGCGACGAACCGTTGAAAATAGCTGCTACGGAAGCCCGCGGTCCGTCGTCTACGAGGATGACCCGGGCGCGCCGCGGCGGAGAGCCCGCCGTCACCCCACGGCACCGTCCCGACCCTTCGTCGCGGCGCGTACCGGGTCATCGCGGCCTTGTCCGCTTCGCCCGGGGGAAGCGTTCCACATGCGCATGCCGCATCGCGTCCATCCCGACCTGCCTGCCCGCCTCTCGCGCACCGAGCGCGATCTGCTCGACCGCGTGCCGCCGGAAAACCGGCCGGCGCTGCTGCGCCGCCTGCTCGCGGCCTTGCGCGAGGACCAAGCGGGCGCCCTGCTCGAAGCGCTGCGGCGACGGCCGGACGCCGCGAGCTGGCTGGAGGGTCTGCGCGACGTCGCCTAGCCGGTAACATGGGCGGATGATCGAACGCGTCTTTCCGCTCGAACCCACGGCCGTCGAAGCCCAGCAGGCCATCGCCGACGAATTCGCCTTCTTCGGCGACTGGTCGGAGCGCTACCAGTACCTGATCGACCTCGGCCGCAAGCTGCCCGCGCTGCCCGAAGCGCAGCGCACCGAGGAACACCGCCTGCTCGGCTGCCAGTCGATGGTCTGGATCGTCGCGCACGGCGATGCCGAGCGCCTGGATTTCGACGCCGCCAGCGATTCCACCATCGTCTCGGGCCTGGTCTATCTGGCGCTGCGCGTGTATTCGGGCCGCAGCGCACAGGAAATCCTCGAAACCCCGCCCGACTACATCGCCGCCATCGGGCTGGCCAAGCACCTGTCGCCGACGCGCAGCAACGGCCTGGCCGCGCTGCTCGAGTTCATCCGCGAAGCGGCGCGCCGCCGCCTCGAATCCCGCTGACGAAAACGGAGTGTCCATGAAGGCCCGACTTGCCCTGGCCGTGTCGCTCGCGCTGTGCGCGCCCTTCTCCGCCGCCGAGCCGGTGGCGGTGCCCGCCCTGCAGGAAATGACGGCGGCGCCCCAGACGATGGCGCCGATCGTGCAGCGCTATCTGCGCGATCTGACCAGCATCGAGCACGTCAACGATGTGCGCGGCGGTCGTCGCCGCGAGGCCGCGCTGCGCGAGTTCTACGACGGCTGGCGCAAGCGCCTGGACGAGGTCGACTACGCCGCGCTCGGCCTGGAGGATCAGCTCGATTGGCACCTGCTCACGCGCGAGATCGAACGCGCGCGCGAAGACCTCGACTTCGACCGCAAGCGCTTCGACGAAGCCGCGCCGCTGATGCCGCACATCGATGCCCTGCTCGGCCTGGCCGAAGCGCGCCGCGAGCTGCAGCTGGCCGACGCGCGCGCCAGCGCCGAAACGCTCGAACGCGCGCGCGCGGCCTTCGATGCAGCCCTGAAGAACCTGCGCGAGGACCCGCCGCAGGGCAAGGACAAACCCACTGCTGCGGTGGCCAATCGCGCCGCCAACCAGATCGAGGCCGCGCGCGCCGCGCTCAAGGGCTGGTACGAGTTCTACGCCGGCTACGATCCGCAGTTCACCTGGTGGAAC
>CAMLOR010000250.1 GCA_946481615.1 uncultured Aquimonas sp. | reverse complement strand
TTGGTCTTCGGATGCAGGCAGTACTCGCACTCGCGGCATTCGGGCGTGTAGAGCGGGATGACGTGGTCGCCCTTTTTCAGCGATTTCACGCCCGGCCCGACGTCCACCACGATGCCCGCGCCCTCGTGGCCGAGGATGGCGGGGAACAGGCCTTCGGGATCGTCGCCGCTGCGCGTGAACTCGTCGGTGTGGCAGATGCCGGTGGCTTTCACCTCGATCAGCACCTCGCCCGCGCGCGGGCCTTCGAGATCCACGGTTTCGATGGTGAGCGGGGCTCCGGCTTTCCAGGCGACGGCGGCACGGGTCTGCATGAGAAGAGTTCCTTGCGCGGGACAGCGATCGGGCGGAGAGTTTAGCGGAGCCCGATGTCCGGAAAGGTGCATGGCCCGTTCCATCCGCGTCGCTCTCCGTCATTCCCGAGGAGGCGGGAATCCAGGTGCGATCGCCTCCCGTCATTCCCGCGCAGGCGGGAATCCAGTGACGTCGGGGCGCAGCGGAAGAGCGAAAGTCCCTGGGTCCCCGCCTGCGCGGGGACGACGATGGCTTGCACTGCTGGTCCTCGCTTTCGGCAACGCGCAATCGACCTGCCGCGTGGAAACCGATCATCTCCTGCCGCTGCTCGAGCTCTACACCTCGGAGGGCTGCAGCAGCTGCCCGCCCGCGGATCGCTGGTTGTCGAGCCTTGCGCGCGCGCCGATCGATGCCGTGCCGCTCGCCTTCCACGTCGACTACTGGGACGATCTCGGCTGGAAGGATCGCTACGCCTCGCCTGCGCACACGCGCCGCCAGCAGGCGCGCGTTGCCGAGGCCGGCGGGCGCGTGGTGTACACGCCGCAGGTCATGCTGGGCGAGAACGTGCAGGTGAAGTGGAGCGACGGTCCCGCACTGGCACGGGCCGCGACAGATGCCGTGTTGCGTCCGGCCGGCCTGCAGCTGGAGCTGAGCGCGCAACGCGCCGCGCGCGGCCTGACGGTGCGGCTCGCCGGCACGCGCCTGCCCGGCGAGGATTGGCGCGTGCAGTTCGCGCTCTATCGCGACGACGTATCGAGCGTCGTCACGGCCGGCGAAAACCGCGAGCTCACGCTGCATCACGACCGCGTGGCGACGGCGCTGCATGGCCCGTGGCCGATCGGCAGACGCGACCCGTCGCATTGGTTCACCCGCAAGCCGGATGCCGGCGGCGTCTTGTCGACGGCGGCGCGCGAGGCGTGGCCGATCGGCGAGGGCGGCGCGCCGCAGCGATTGCTATCGGGTGCGGCCGACGCCAGCGGCGTGGTTGCGATTTTCACGCTGCACGGCGAACCCGGCACCGGCTGGGCGCTCGATCTGCCGCTGGACGGTTGCGCGGATGAGCCCGACGCCGCGCCATGAATCGCGCGCGGGGTGATCGGCCGCGCACGGGCTGCTAGCCTATGCGCCTCTTCTACCCCCGGGAACCCCGATGCAGATCGCCGAGAACAAGGTCGCCGCCTTCCATTACACGCTCACCAACGACGCCGGCGAAGTGCTCGATTCCTCGCGCGGCCGCGAGCCGCTGGCCTATCTGCACGGCGCGGGCAACATCGTGCCCGGGCTGGAGGAAGCCATGGCCGGCAAGCAGGCCGGCGACGCGTTCAAGGTGGACGTGCAGCCGGAAGACGGCTACGGCCTGCATCACGAAGGCCTGGTGCAGGACGTGCCGCGCGCCGCCTTCCAGGGCGTGGACACCATCGAGACCGGCATGAGCTTCCAGGCCCAGACGCCGCAGGGCGTGCATTCGGTGACGGTCACCAAGGTCACGCCCGACACCATCACGGTCGACGGCAACCATCCGCTGGCGGGGCAGGTGCTGCACTTCGACATCGAAGTGACCGAAGTGCGCGAACCCACGCAGGAAGAACTCTCGCACGGCCACGTGCACGGCCCGGGCGGACATCACCACTGATGTACACGCTCTACGGCTCGCCGGGCTCCGCCAGCTTCGTGGTGCACTGGCTGCTGCTCGAGATCGGCGCGCCGCACGAATACCGCAAGCTCGACACCGCCGCCGGCGAGCACAAGCGGCCGGAATACCTCGCGCTCAATCCCAACGGCCTGGTGCCCACGCTCGTCATCGGCGGGCACCCGGTGTACGAGGCGGCCGCGCTGGTGCTGCATCTGGCCGATGCCCATCCCGACGCCAACCTGGCGCCGGCAGTGGGCAGCGTGCGGCGCGCGCAGTACTACCAGTGGGTGCTGCATCTGGCCAATACGTTGCAGCCGGCCTTCCGCATCTGGTTCTATCCGGGCGAAGGCGCCGGCGAGGCCAATGCCGAGGCCGCGAAGCAGGCCGCGCGCGAGCGCATCGAGGCGGCGTGGCAACGCATCGACACCCATCTCGGGCAGCACGGTCCCTACCTGCTGGGCGACGACCCCTGCGCGGCCGATTTCCTGCTCGCCATGCTGATGCGCTGGTCGCGCAACATGCCGCGTCCGGCCAGCGACTGGCCGCACCTGGCGGCGCTGATCGTGCGCATGAAGGCGCGCGAGACTTTCCGCACGCTGTACCAGCGCGAAGGGCTCACCGAGTGGGCCTGACGCGCTAAGCTTTCCTCCTCACCCGGGGAGCCTGTCATGACCACAGCCTACGATTTCAGCGCCAAGACCATCGACGGCGAGAACAAACCGCTGGGCGATTACCGCGGCAAGGCCCTGCTCGTCGTCAACGTGGCCTCCAAGTGCGGCTTCACGCCGCAATACACGGGGCTCGAGGCGCTCTACCGCAAGTTCAAGGACCGCGGCATCGAAGTGCTCGGCTTCCCCTGCGACCAGTTCGGCCACCAGGAACCGGGCAACGAGGAAGAGATCAAGAACTTCTGCTCGCTCACCTACGACGTCAGCTTCCCGATGTTCTCGAAGATCGACGTCAACGGCGCCGATGCGCATCCGCTGTACAAGTGGATGAAGGAAGAGAAGGCCGGCTTCCTCGGCACCGAAGGCATCAAGTGGAACTTCACCAAGTTCCTGATCGACCGGCAGGGCAATGTGGTGAAGCGCTACGCGCCCACCGATACGCCGGAGAAGATCGAAAAGGATCTTGCTGCGGTGCTCTGATCCGGCATCGACTGCGACCGATATGCCGCACCCGTTCGCGGTGAGCCTGTCGAACCGTTGCCTCGAGGCACGGGTTTGACAAGCTCAGCCCGAACGGTCGCGGAACCTCCCGAAGGAAAAAACTACATGACCCTATCCGTTTACTCCGCCTCCGTCCCCGTCTTCCAGCAGATGCTGCGCGCGCTCGACGGCCTGCTCTCCAAGGCCGAAGCCCAGGCCGAGGCGAAGAAGTTCGACGAGGCGGCCCTGCTGCAGGCGCGCCTGTTCCCCGACATGTTCCCGCTGCTGCGGCAGGTGCAGATCGCCGCCGATTTCGCCAAGAGCGTGTCCGCTCGCCTGACCGGCGAGGAGCCGCCTTCGTACGAAGACCACGAAACGAGTTTCGTCGAGCTGCACGCGCGCATCGCGCGCACGCAGGCCTACATCGCGGGGCTCGACGCCGCGAAGTTCGAAGGCGCCGAAACGCGCGAGATCGTGCTGCGCCCGGGCACGCCCAAGGAACGCCGCTTCAACGGCCACACCTACCTGCTGCACTACGGCCTGCCGCAGTTCTTCTTCCACGTCACCACGGCCTACGCGCTGCTGCGCCACAACGGCGTGGAGATCGGCAAGCTCGACTACATGGGCGCCGCCTGACGCGCGCGGGCACGATGGACTCCCGGCAATTCTTCGGCGTCTACGACGGCGCGCTCTCGCCCGAGTTCTGCCGCAGCGTCATCGCACGCTTCGAGGCCGACCCCACGAAGATCGTGGGGCGCATCGGCGACGGCACGAAGGAGGGCGCGGTCCGGCCCGACATCAAGGGCACCACCGAGATCATGTTCACGCCGGACCGCAGCGATTGGGCCGACGTGCTGTTGCATGTGAAACAGTGCCTGCAGCGCTTCATGCCGGGCTATCTGCAACCCTGGAAACCCGCCTTCCCGGTGCCGCTGCGCAGCGAGGATTTCCGCATCGCGCGCTACAACCCCGGCGAACACTTCAGCTACCACAGCGACAACATCGGCGGCAGCGTGACGCGCGTGATCACCGCGCAGTGGTATCTCAACGACGTGGCCGAGGGCGGCGCCACCGAGTTCCCGTGGTACGGCGTGGGCGTACAGCCGCGCGAAGGCCGCCTCATGCTGGCGCCGGTGGGCTGGACGTTCCTGCACCGCGGTGCACCGCCGGTGAGCGGTCCGAAGTACATCATCATCACCCAGCTGCACCAGGTGCTCGAAGCGGTGTCGCCGCACAATCCGGTGGCGATGGCCTGAGGAGGTCGGCACCAATGAAAAAGGCCCGGTTTCCCGGGCCCTTTTCACCACGAAGGTTGTCGCGCGGGCTCAGGCCGCGGCGTCCTTGACCTTCTTGAGCGCACGCACCTTCACCTTCACCGAAGCGGGCTTCGCCGGGAACCAGCGATCCTGGCCGGTGAACGGGTCCTTGCCGAAACGCTTGGCCTTGGCCGGCACCGCGACCGAGGTGATCTTGAGCAGGCCCGGGAGCACGAACTGCTGCGCGCCCTTCTTGCTCACGGCGCCCAGCACGGTGGCTTCGAGCGAGGCCAGCACGGCCTTCACCGACTTGGTCTCGACGCCCGACTGCTCCGACAGGTGGCGGGCAAGGTCCGACTTCGACATCACGCCCTTGACGGGCTTGTTGGAGGCAGCAGCCTTGGCCGGCTTCGCGGCCTTCTTCGCGGCAGGTTTCTTTGCGGCTTTCTTAGCAGTGGCCATAGTTCTCTTTACTCGAATCTGAGGTTCGCCCGAACGGGGGCGCCGGACGGCCTAGGACAGGCGATCAGACTGTAGCGCACGAAACGCCCGCGCGCAGCAAGAAAATCACGGAAAACGTCGCGTTTATGGCACCCGGCGGCCGGCCAAGGGACAATGACGCATGTCCGACATCGTTTTGGCCACCTTGAACGCCCGCTACGCGCATGC
>CAMLOR010000249.1 GCA_946481615.1 uncultured Aquimonas sp. | reverse complement strand
CGCTGCACTCCAACAACGCCGACCAGACCATCGAGCGCATCCTCAACTTCTTCCCCGAGGGCGCGCACAAGAACGTGCTGATGAACCTCTCGCTCAACCTCAAGGCGGTGATCTCGCAGCGTCTTGTCATCGGCAAGGACGGCAAGCGCCTGCCAGCCACCGAAGTGCTGATCAACACGCCGCTGATCCGCGACATGATCCGCCGCGGCCAGGTGCACGAGATCAAGGAAGCGATGGACAAGTCGCTGCAGGACGGCATGCAGACCTTCGACCAGGCGCTGTACCGCCTGTACAAGGACGGCAAGATCGAGCTGGAGGAAGCGCTGCGCAAGGCCGACTCGCGCGACGGCCTGGCGCTCAAGATCCGCCTTTCCGAAGGCGCCACCGGCGAGCACGATCCCTACGCCGACGCCTTCAACCAGCAGGCGGCGCACACCGACAGTTACTGAGCCCTCAGGCCTTCGGCGCGTCCGGCTGGTTGTCCGGGCGCGCGGCCTCGAACGCGGGCAGCGCCGCGCAGGCGGCGTCGATGCGCAGGATGTTCGGATACTTCGAAACGTCCACGCCGAAGCGGCGTGCGTTGTAGAGCTGCGGCACCAGGCAGCAGTCGGCGAAGCCCGGGTCCTCGCCTTCGCAGAACTCGCCGGTGGCCGGGTTGTCGGCCAGCATGGCTTCGACGGCATCGAAGCCCAGCGCGATCCAGTGCCGCGTCCAGGCGTTGCGCTGCTCTTCCGAGGCGCCCAGTTCGCGTTCGAGGTATTGCTGCACGCGCAGGTTGTTGAGCGGGTGGATGTCGCAGGCGATGGCCTGCGCGATCGAACGCACGCGGGCGCGGTCGCGCGAGGTGGCCGGTAGCAGGGGGCGCTGCGGGAAGGTCTCGTCGAGGTATTCCATGATGGCCATGGACTGGCGCACGACGCGCTGGCCGTCGCGCAGCACGGGGATCAGTTCCTGCGGATTGATGGCGCGGAAATCCTCGGCGTGCTGCTCGTTCTTCATCAGGTGCACGGGCACGATGTCGTGCCCGAGTTCCTTGAGGTTGAGCGCGATGCGGCAGCGGTAGGCGGCGCTAGAGCGCCAGTAACTGTAGAGCGTGAGACGGCCGTTCAAGGTCTTCCCTCCCGTGGCTTCCCCCGCCCTTGAGCCTACACGCGAGGTCAGGGCTTCGCCATCACCTGGTCGATGGCGCCGAACACGGAACGGCCGTGGGCATCGAGCATTTCGATGCGGACGCGGTCGCCGTGCTTCATGAAGGGCGTGAGTGGCTTGCCGTGCTCGAGGGTCTCGACGGTGCGGCGCTCGGCGAAACACGAGGCGCCGAGCGAGGTGTCCTGATTCGCCACCGTCCCGGAGCCCACGAGGGTGCCCGCCGTCAGCGGGCGCGTCTTCGCGGCATGCGCGATGAGCTGGGCGAAATCGAATTGCATGTCGACGCCGGCCTGCGGCGCGCCGAACCATTCGCCGTTGATGTGGGTGAGCAGCGCGAGATGCAGCTTGTTGCCTTGCCAGGCTTCGCCGAGTTCGTCCGGGGTGACGAACACCGGCGAAAGCGCCGAGCGCGGCTTGGACTGCAGGAAACCGAAGCCTTTGGCCAGTTCGTTGGGAATGAGGTTGCGCAGGCTGACGTCGTTGACGAGCCCGACGAGCTGGATGTGGTGCGCGGCGTCCTGCGGCGAGACGCCCATGGGCACGTCGTCGGTGACGACCACGACCTCGGCTTCGAGATCGATGCCGTAATTCTCGTCGGCCACCAGCACCGGATCGCGCGGGCCGTAGAAGCCGGCGCTGACGGCCTGGTACATCAGCGGATCGATGTAGAAGCTTTCGGGCACTTCGGCACCGCGCGCGCGGCGCACGCGTTCGACGTGCGGCAGATAGGCCGAACCGTCGACGAACTCGTAGGCGCGCGGCAGCGGCGCGGCGAGCCGCTGCTCGTCGAACGCGAACACCGGCTCGCCGTTGACGGTTTCGACGTTGCCGTGTTCCAGCACTTCGGCCAGCGCATTGAGGCGCGGCGCGGCGGTCGACCACTCTTCCAGCGCGCGCTGCAGCGTCGAAGCGACGCCCGTGGCCTTCACCGCGCGCGACAGATCCTTCGAGACGACGATGAGCGTGCCGTCGCGGCCGCCTTCCTTGAGACTTGCCAGTTTCATCAGCTGCAGCCTTCCACGTAATCGATCTGCGGTTCGACGCCGACGCGCCAGGAGGTGACGACGCCCTGCTCGTCGGTCTCGAAGATCAGCACGCCATCGTCGCCGGCGTCCGACCTGATCCGCAGGTATTTGCCGTCGACGTATTTGTGCGGCTGTTCTTCGATGCGGCCGGCGTACATGCCTGCGATCTGTTCTTCCATCATGCCGACCTTGCCGCCGCCGGGCGCGGTCTCGATGTCTTTCTCGGTGGAGTAGCGCACGAACTTGCCGCCATCGAACATGAAGGCGAAGTCGGACGGCACCGTGGCCGTGGTCGGCCACAGGAAATAGCACGTCTCGCCTTCCGCCGACCCGTTCAACGGCTCCTTCCACGCATCGCGGAACGCGGCTTCGTCCATGCCGAAGCGCGCGCCGCGATAACCGGCGTAGCTTGCGACCGAAGCCACCGGAATCGGTTCGGCCGGCGGCGGCGGCGCGGGCGCCACGGGGGCGGGCTGCGCCGGCGGGGTCTGCGTCACGGCAGGCGGGGGCGGCTCGCTGCAGGCAGCGAGGACGAAGGGCAGCACGATCGCGATGTAGCGCATGGCGTTCTCCTTCAGGGCGCCACGAAGTGTTTCCGCAGCCCGGCCCAGCATTGCTGGTAATCGCGCTGGCGATGCGGTGCGTCCAGCGCCTGGCGCGTGGGGCGGATCACCGCGCGGGTCTCGAACATGAAGGCCATGGTGTCGCGGATCACGTCCGGTTGCGAGAGGTTCGCGTTCGAAGCCTTTTCGAACGTGGCCGCGTCCGGCCCGTGGCCGCTCATGCAGTTGTGCAGCGACGCGCCGCCGGGCGCGAAGCCTTCGGCCTTGGCGTCGTACACGCCGTGGATCAGGCCCATGAATTCGCTGGCCACGTTGCGATGGAACCAGGGCGGACGGAAGGTGTCCTGCGCCACCAGCCAGCGCGGCGGGAAGATCACGAAATCGAGGTTCGCCGTGCCGGGCGTGTCGCTGGGCGAAGTCAGCACCGTGAAGATCGACGGATCGGGATGGTCGTAGCTGATCGAGCCGATGGTGTTGAAGCGGCGCAGATCGTACTTGCAGGGCGCGTAGTTGCCGTGCCAAGCCACGACGTCGATCGGCGAATGGCCGGTGTCCGCGCGCCACAGATGGCCCTGGAACTTCGCGATCAGCTCGAAGTCGCCTTCGCGATCCTCGTAGGCGGCTTCGGGCGTGAGGAAATCGCGCGGATTGGCAAGGCCGTTCGAACCGATCGGCCCCAGGTCCGGCAGGCGCATCAGCGCGCCGAAATTCTCGCAGACGTAGCCGCGCGCTTCGGCGTCGGACAGCTCCACCGCGAAGCGCACGCCGCGAGGGATCAGCGCGATTTCCTGGGGTTCGACGTCGAGCGTGCCGAGTTCGGTGCGCAGGCGCAGCCTTCCCTGCTGCGGCACGATCAGCAGTTCGCCGTCGGCATCGTAGAACCAGCGGCCCTGCATCGAGCGGTTCGCGGCATACACATGCACGCCGACACCGTGCTGCCCCGCGGCCGAACCGTTGCCGGCCATCGTGAACAGGCCGTCGATGAAGTCGACGCCCTGCGACGGCAACGGCATCGGGCTCCAGCGCAGTTGGTCGGGCGACACCGGCCCGCTTTCGAAATCGTTGTGGAAACGCGGCTGCGCGAACGGCGCGAACGTGCCATGCATCGCCGCCGGCCGCAGCCGGTACAGCCAGCTGCGCCGATTCTCCCGCCGCGGCGCGGTGAAGGCCGTGCCCGACAGTTGTTCGGCGTACAACCCGAAGGCTACCTGCTGCGGCGAGTTGCGGCCCACCGGCAGCGCGCCGGGGATGGCTTCGGTGGCAAATTCGTTGCCGAATCCCGACTGGTATTTCAGGTCGCTCATGCGTGGTCCTGCTGGAAATGCAGATCGATCTTCGCAGCGATGCGCGCGCGGTCGGACGCCGCGAGTTCGGTCTCGGCAAGACGCTCGCGCAGCACGGCCGCGTCGACCAGTCCTGAAGCCGCCAGTGCGGAGCAGAACTCGTGATCCTTCTCGCGGCCCGCGAAATACTTGGCGATCATCGCATCGTGCACGTCGAGGCAAAGGCCCACATAGCCGTTGGTATTGGCGTTCTCCACGGGCACCAGACGATCCTGCCACTTCAACGGCAACCGCGCGGTTTCGAGCGACACGCCATCGCCGTAGTAGCCGAACGTCGTGTGGAACGGCGACAACTCGCCCAGCGAGCCGGTGATCAGCGCCGTGGTCTCCGGCTTGTCGATCGGCAGCAGATCGGCCTCCATCGACAATGTCGCACGCCACGGCGCGCTGTAGGGAAACTGGCCGAGCACCGATTGGCTGCCGATCACGATGATGCGCCGCGAGCCGGTGATGGCACCGGCGGCGCGGATGAGGTGCTCGAGGTCTTCACGCCGCACGTTCTAGGATCTCCCAGCGTTCGCTGGGGGTGAGGACGCCGGCGAAAGGCGAACTGCTGCGGCGACGGATATCGTCTTCGTCGTCGCCTTCCATGACCGCGAGAACCGCCGGAACGCCCAGTGCGAGCAGTTCGCGCCACTCCTCGTAGGCCGGTGGCAATTCGCCGCCGAACCGGGTTTCCCACCGCGCGAGGTTCTCCTGTGCGATGCGAATGGGCGCCGGATCGCCGGCGCGGATGCGTTCGGCGATGACGCGATGCATCGCCGCGATCTGCCGCTCGATGACGCGATGATCGCTCATGACCGCAGGTTACAGCACCCCGCGCCGCATCTGATCGCGCTCGATGCTTTCGAACAGGGCCTGGAAATTGCCTTCGCCGAAGCCTTCGTTGCCCTTGCGCTGGATGATCTCGAAGAAGATCGGGCCGATCGCGTTCT
>CAMLOR010000248.1 GCA_946481615.1 uncultured Aquimonas sp. | reverse complement strand
CGGCCTGGATGCGGCCGGTCATCAGCGATTCCTTGATCTCCGGCCAGCCGCTGAACTTCAGGTATTCGTAGTCGAAGCGCGGACCGTCCTTGCCGGCCGCCGCGTTCGCCCGCTCGCGCGCCGTGCAGGCCACCGGCAGCGTGAGGTTGCAGGTGACCGGCAGCCCGCCCACCTGCACCGCCTTCGCGCCGCCGCCGGTGCACGAGAGCACGCCCGCCGGCAGCGCGGCGAGGCAGGCGGCCTTGAGCAGGTCGCGGCGGGTGAGGTCGAAGGGCATCCGTGTTCCGAGGGTGTCGCGGGTGGGCGGATTCTAGCGGGGATTCCGGCGGCTTCGGACCGGCCGCGGCCGCAGCGCCGTTCGTGCCGCGCAAACCGTGTTCCGTCGCACGGCGTGCCCGGGCGCGCGGCGGGCGCGCCATCATCGCCCCGAATCCACGGAGATCGCCATGCACGAAGTTTCGACGTTCCGCCTCTATCTGCTGCGCGCCGCCTACGCGCTCGTGTTCGTCGGACTCGCCCTGAACATCTGGCCGGCGTTCTTCGGGCGCGGCTGGCAGATGGAACACATGAACGGCGTGGTGTGCGCCGTGCTGACGGCGGTTTCGCTGCTGGCGGCCGTGGGCCTGCGCCATCCCTTGAAGATGCTGCCGCTGCTGTTGTTCGAGCTGACCTGGAAGACGCTGTGGCTGCTGGTCGTCGCGCTGCCGCTGTGGCGGGCCGGCACGCTGGAGGGCGATTTCGCCGAAACCGTGTTCGCCAATCTGATGGGCCTCGTGGTGTTCCCGATCGCGATTCCGTGGCGCTACGTCTTCGAGCATTACGTCAAGGCGCCCGGCGAGCGCTGGGGGCGACGCCCGCAGTAGGCAAGCCGCCCGTGAGTGCGAGAACATGCACGCCGCATGTTCCCGCCCCGCCTCCCGTGACGCTGACGCTCGCGGCCCAGCTGCTGCTCGGCGCGGCCCTGCTGCTGGCCGTGGGCTTCCACCGCTATCGCATGGCGCAGGTGTGCGCGGTGCTCTGGCTGTTGATGCTGGGCGCGCAGGCCGACACGGTGCGGGTGCAGGAGGGCGCGCTGCGTTTCGCGCCGTGGTTGCTGCTGGCCAGCGCGGCGATGCCGGAGCCGCGGCTGCTGGCGCGGCGCAATGCCGCGTGGCTGGTCGCGGTGCTGGCGCTCGCGGGCATCACGTTGGGCGCACCGGCACATGTCTTCGAAGGGCTGCGCGGCCTTGCGGCAGCCATCGTTCCCGTCGGCGGCGCACGCGCCGGCGCGGCCGTGGTCTGCGCGATCGCGGCCTTCGCCTGCCTGGCCTGGTGGGCCTTCAGCGCGCGCGTGCTCGAGGTGGGCCTGGCCATCGTGCTGCTGCTGGCGGCGGCGGGCTGCATCGCGCGCGGATCGCTGCCCGGCTGGTTCGCGGTGGCCGGCGCGGTGGCCATCCTGACGGTGGTGTATTCGAGCTATCGCATGGCCTTCATCGACACGCTCACCGGGCTGCCCAACCGGCGCGCGCTCGATGAAACGCTGGCGCGATTGTCGGGCAGTTACGCGCTGGCGATGGTGGACATCGATCATTTCAAGGGCTTCAACGACACCTACGGCCACGCCGCGGGCGACGTCGTGCTGCGCGAAGTGGCGCAGACATTGCGCCGCCATGCAGGCGGGCATGCCTTCCGCTACGGCGGCGAGGAGTTCTGCGTGGTGTACGAGGGCCGCGCCAGCGAGAAGCCCGCGCTGCCGCTGGAGCTGGCGCGCAAGGCGGTGGGCCGCCAGCGCATCGAGGTGGCCGCGCCGGCGCCGAAACGCGCGCCGCGCGGCAAGAGCGCCAAGCCTGCGATGAAGGAAGTCGCGGTCACCATCAGCGCGGGGTGCGCGCAGCGCAATGCGCAGCGGCGCACTTGCGAGGACGTGCTGAAAGCGGCGGACCAGGCGCTGTACAAGGCCAAGGACAAGGGACGCAACAAGGTCGTCGCCGTGTAACGGTGCGCGCACCGCGCCCGATTCCTGCCACCGTCCCGCCATCGCACGCCCCTAACCTTCCAGGCGTCGCGCGCATCCAACGTGACTTCCGGCCTACGGGCCGGTGCTCACCTCCCCCTATGCTTGCCGCCCCGCGAAGGACCTGCCGATGCCGCGATCGTTGTTGCGCCTCCTGCCCCTGTTCCTGGTTTCGCCGCTGGCGCAGGCCGCGCTGGTGATCGACGGGAAAGTCGACGAACCCGACTGGGAAGATGCGCAGCGTTTCGATCGCTTCGTCTCGGTGCAGCCGCTGACCGGCGAGCCCGTGCCCGCGGATCGCCGGGTCGAGGCCCGCCTGCTCTCCACGCCCGAAGGCATCGCGGTGGCGCTCAAGGCCTGGCATCCGCCCGGCGTGCCGCAGACGCGCGCGCGCATCCCGCGCGACGGCCGGCAGTCGGTCGACCGCTTCAACTTCATGATCGATTTCAACGCCGACGGCAGCGCCGGCTACGACTTCACCATCACCACCTCGGGCGACATCACCGACGAATCCATCGTCAACCAGAACGCCTTCAGCTACGACTGGGACGGCGCCTGGGATCACGGCGCGGCGGAGTTCGACGGCGGCTATTCGGTCGAATACCTGATCCCGTGGTCCACCGCGGCGATGGCGGAATCGGCAGCGCCCACGCGCACCATCGCGGTGTATTTCGACCGCGTGATCGCCGCCACCGGCGAGCGCCACGGCTTCCCCGATGCCAGCTACACGCGGCCGCGCTTCCTCAGCGATTTCGAGCGCATCGAGATTCCGCAGTATCGCCAATCGCTGCTCGCCATCACGCCCTACGGCGTGGCGCTCACCGATTTCAACCGCGACGACACCGAACTCAAAGCCGGCGCCGACGTGTTCTGGAAGCCGAACGGCGACCATCAGTTCGCGCTCACCATCAATCCGGACTTCGGCCAGGTCGAAAGCGACGAGCTGGTGGTGAATTTCTCCGCCACCGAAACCGTGTTCGCCGACAAACGGCCTTTCTTCACCGAGAACCAGAACTACTTCAACCTCGAGCACAACCTCGGCGAGTTGTTCTACACGCGCCGCGTGGGCGGTCCCTCCGACGACGGCGGCGGCGCGGCCGACATCCGCCTGGCGCTCAAGGCGATCGGCAGCTTCGGCGATGTCGGCTACGGCGCCTTCGCCGCGAGCGAGGCGGGCGAGGGCGGGCGCGATTTCCTGATGTTGCGCGGCACCTACGGCGATGAAGACCTGCTCGGTGGCGCCACCGTGAGCCGCGTCGACCGCCCCTTCCTCGATCGCCAGGCCACCGTCACCGCGCTCGACGCCAACTGGAAGCCGAGCGAAACCTGGACCGTGCGCCCCCTGCTGATGCACAGCGACACCGAAACGCAGGGCGTGCAGCGCGAAGGCGACGCGGCCGGCGTGGTGGCCGACTGGGACATGAGCGGACCGTGGCGCCAGCAGTATTTCGTGCTGCACACCGACGACAGCTTCGAACTCAACGATCTGGGCTATCAGGAACGCAACGACTTCCTGACGCTGGAATGGGAAACGGGCTACCGCCAGGACGATCTGCCGGCCGATTCGGGCTATGCCAGCCACGACTGGGAACTGGAACTTGTGCACAGCGAGAACACCGACGGCCTGCGCCTGGCCGACCGCGTTTCGCTGTACCGCAATTCGCAGCGTCGCGACGGCGGCTACGAATACCACATGCTGCGCTGGCGCGCGCCCGCCTTCGACGACCTGATCTCGCGCGGCCACGGTGCCGCGCGCATGCAGGCCGGTCCTCATTATTTCTTCGAGCGCGAACGCCCGCGCCAGGGCGAGGGACGCTGGGGCTGGTACGCGAATCTCGAGGTCTTCCCGAACTTCGTCGACGGCCATTCGATCTTCGGGGGCGTGCAGCCGCGGCTGCACGTGGGCCCGCGCTTCGACGTGGATCTGGGCCTTTATCTGTGGCGTCAGACGGACTGGCTGCTGTGGCAGCACGATACGGAGTTCGGCAGCTTCCGCACCCAACGCGCGGAAGTGTTCTCCAACCTCAACTGGTTCCTGGGCGAGAAGCAGGAACTGCGCGTGAAGCTGCAGGCCATCGCCATCGACGCCGAAGCGAAACAGGCGCGCCGGCTGTTGCCCGGCGGCCGCCTGATCGACAGCAGCGCGCCGCTCGAGGATTTCCAGCTGCGCAATCTGGGCTTCCAGATCCGCTACCGCTACAAGCTCGATCGCCTGAGCGATCTGTTCGTGGTGTACGGGCGCGGCGGCTACGCGATAGATGCCACCGATCGCGGCCTGGGCGACACGCTCGACGAGGTGTTCTCGCTCGAAGACGATCACCAGGTGCTGGTGAA
This sequence comes from uncultured Aquimonas sp., assembly GCA_946481615.1. The sequence goes on along the minus strand of CAMLOR010000248.1, from coordinate 727 downwards.
GCTCGCGTATCGCTTCGAACCGCGCTGGTAAAGAATCGTCGAGGCGCGCGACGGCGCGACGTGCACAGGTCGCCGCGAAGGCAGCGCGGCGTCTAGACTCGCCCGCATGGCCACGATCCGCCCCTGCGAACTGCCCGCCGGCGCCCTGCTGCACGACTACGTCGCGCGCGGCTACACCGACGCCTACTGCACCGCGCTGCCGTTCGAGGCGACGCAGGCGGCCTACATCGAAGCCTTCTACACGACGTGGGTGTTCCGGCTGGAACGGTGGATCCTCGCGCTGGCGGTGTCGCGGCCTTCGACCGATGCGCAGGCCGCGCAACTGGCGCGCGGCGAGACGGCGCGCTTCGCGGCCTGGGACGTCGAGGCGCGTCGCGGCGGCCAGCTGCTGATGTGCGATCTGCACCAGCGCACGCGCTCGTGGCTGATGGCGCAGCCGCTGGAAGACGGCGGCACGCGGCTGTATTTCGGTTCCGCCGTGGTGGCCGTGGACGACGGCAAGGGCGGCAGGCGCCTGGGCGCGGTGTATGGCGCCCTGCTCGGTTTCCACAAGCTCTACTCGCGCGTGTTGCTGGCTGCGTGCGCGGCCAGGTTGCGGCGCGGCTATGATCGGGTGCCGTCTTCGCGATGAGCGACCCGATGCCCTCCGCTTCCCGTGCGCCCTCCGCCGGCCGCGTGCTGTTCGCCAGCCTGATCGGCACCACGATCGAGTTCTTCGATTTCTACA
>CAMLOR010000247.1 GCA_946481615.1 uncultured Aquimonas sp. | reverse complement strand
TTTCGTCCAGCAGTTGCGCGATGCGCTTGTAGGTGTCCGGATGCAGGAAGCGGAACGCGAGGTCCTCGAGTTCCCACTTCACCTGCCATACGCCCAGGCGGTTGGCGAGCGGTGCGTGGATGTCGACGCTGAGCTGCGCCAGCTGCCGCCGTTCTTCGTCAGGCGCTTGCGCGGCGCGCCGCATGCGCACCAGCTGGCGCGCCAGCAGCACCAGCACCACGCGCAGGTCGCGGATGATGGCGAGCAGCAATCGCCGCAGGCCTTCCGAATTGCCGCGCCCCGCGGTGCCCTGGGCGTGCAGCGACCACACCTTGCCGGCTTCGCGCTGGCCGTCGATCAGCACGGCGATGGGCGCCGGCATCAGCCCCGCGGGCGGCGCGATGTCGCGCTCGATCAGCGGATGCACGACGGCCGCGGCGAGGGTTTCGTTGTCGGCGCGCAGTTCTTCCAGGACACGCAGCACCGCGACGGTTTCCTCGACCGCCTCCGAGGGCAGGCGCTCCGTCTGCGTTTGCGCCCAGTCGAGCAGCGCCTCGACTTCCGCCGAGGCAGGCCGTCGCGGCAGGCGCCAGCCGGTCAGCCCGGCGTCGGAAAGATCGGTGCGTTTCACTTGCGGGACGATAAAACAAAAACGCCGGGGCGCGGACGCCCCGGCGTTGCATGGATCGCTGGCGGACCGGACTTACGGAACCGCGACCGTCAGCGTGAAGGACTGCGTGACGAAAAGCGCACCGCCGTCGGTGGCGGTGACTTCCACCGTGTGCTCGCCTTCGGTACCCGAGTTGGGCGTGCCGATGATGGTGCCGTCGGTCGGGCTGATGCTCACGCCGCCCGGCAGGCCCGTGGCGCTGTATTCCAGCGTGTCGCCATCCGGATCGGCGAAACCGCCGCGGATGTCGGCGCCGGGGATGTTCAGCAGCACGCCCACGGTGCCGTTGCGGGCAGCCAGCGTGCCGACCGCGGTCGGCGCGAAGTTCACGGCGCCGACGGTCCACGTGAAGGTGTCGTTGACCGACCCGCCGTTGCCGTCGTTGGCGCTGATGGTGACCGAGTACGGGCTGCCGGCCGAGGCCGTCGCCGTCAGCGTGCCGGTGATGGCGCCGGTGGCCGGATTCAGCGACAGGCCGTCGGGCAGCGTGCCGCCCGCGAGCACGTAGGTGAAGGTGTCGCCGGCATCGGCATCGGCGAAGTTCGCCGCCACGTCCAGCGACACGACGTCGCCTTCGTTGTGGGTCTGGTCGGGGATCGGCGTGGCGACCGTCGGGTTCTGGTTGGTGTTGCTCACCGTCAGCACGAAGGTGTCCGTCACCGTGAGCGCGCTCGCGGCCGATTCGGTGGCCATGACGACGATGGTGTATTCGCCGGAAGCCTGCAGGCTGAGCGTGCCGCCGATGGTGCCGTTCGAAAAGATGTTGATGCCGGGCGGCAGGCCGGTGGCGGAGTACGTCAGGGCCGTGCCTTCCGGATCGGCGAACGCGGTGCTCGCGTCGATCTCCAGCAGGGCGCCCTCGGCGAAGGTGACGTCGGGCAGCTGCGTCGTGACGCGCGGGGCGTCGTTCACCGCCGTCACCGTGATCGAGACGGTGGCGGACGCACTGGTCGCACCCAACGCGTCCTTCACGGTGAAGGTGAAGCTGGCCGGGCCGCTGTAATCGGCTTCCGGCGTGAACGTGACGTTCGGCGCGGTGCCGCTCAGGGTGCCGTGCGTGGCATTGGCGGTGGTGAAGGTGAGCGTCGTGTTCTCGGGATCGGTGCCCGTCAGCACGATGGACAGCGGCTGGTCTTCCGCGGTGGTCAGGGTCTGCGCGTTGGCGACCGGCACGCCGTTGGTGACGAGCCCGATGCGCAGGCTGCGGCTGTTGTTGGCCTTGTTGGTTTCGTTGCTCTGCGCCGGGTCGACGAAGGCCGCCACCGCGGTGAGCGCGCCGCTCGCGGCCGGCACGTTCGCCGAGCCGTTGACGCGGCGGGTGAGCGTGTAGGTGAGCGACTGGCCGTGCGCCAGCGAGGCGACGTCCTGGCGCAGCGTGCCGTCGGTACCGGCGCAGCTGCCGCTGTCGGAGACACGCACGCAGCTCGCCACTTCCGCAGCCATGTTCATGTTCGGCGTGAGCGAACCCGTGGACTTGGGCACGAACTCGCGGATGCGCACGTTCTTCGCGTCGCCTTCGCCGCGGTTGGTGACGCGCACCTGATAGACGCTGTCGACGTTGACCGTCTGCACCATCGTCGTCAGCGGCTCGCCCTGCATGTCGAGGTACTCGACCTGCAGGTCGGCGTCGCTTTCGAAGCGGGCGTCGAAGATGCGGTCGGCGGCGCCCACCGGCGCCGGGGCATTGGCGGTACTGGCCGAGGCGCAGGCGATGTACGGCCCGTAGGTGGCTTCGGCCAGCGCCGAGTTGACCTGGCCGGTGGCGACCGAGTAGTTCATCGTGTCGACGCCGCGCAGCAGGTTGCTGGTGCCCAGCACGTCGCCGTTGACGTTGGTCAGCGTGAAGGCGAGCTTGTCGCTGGCGGTGTAGTAGCTCTCGCAGAGCACCGGATCGACCGTGGTGACGACGACGCGGCGCTGCGGGCCGGCGATGTCGGCGTACTGCACGTTGCCGGTGACGTTGAGCGCCAGCGAACCGACGCCCAGCGTGAGATTGGCGGAAGTACCCTTGAGGCAGTTCTGCGCGGCTTTCTCGTCGGCGAAGTCGGCGCTCAGCAGGCCGCCGCCGACCTCGTAGAGACCCAGCGCATCGGACTCGCCCTTCTCGATGCCGGCCGTGCACAGCGGCACCAGGGCATCATCGGCAGCCGGCTTGGCTTGGGCGAGAAGGGCGGGACTGGCCAGCAGCACGCCGCTCGCCAACGCCACGCGAATCGAAAGGCCGAGACGTGCCACGACTCGTGCGCCGCTCTTCGAAACCAGATCCATCAATAGCTACTCCCAGTGTGTTGCATCAAAGCCGGCGCGCTGCACTGCGCCGCACGATCGGTGCCGCCGAACGGTTGCGAGAAAACCCCCAACCCCCTCATCCCCGCCGTCGCGATCGCCCCTCGACGGTCAGCCCGCATTTAATTGCGGGGCATTGTATAGACCGCAGCAAAACGGAAAGTGAAATAAACTGAATCCATTGTGAACAGAATATCGCGTATGTGCTTGCTTTGTGAAGAAATTGCTAAGTCCGCCACAAACCCGACAGCGTCCCCATCCGCAGGCCGCCGAACCTAGGCAATGCCGGCGGCCTTCCCTACACTGGCCGCCCTCTTTTCTCCCTCTGGCCCCGCGCTCTATGACTCGCCGCACATCGATTCGCCTGGCTTCGTTCGCCATCGCGCTCGCCTTGGCCCTGCCGGCGACCGGCGCCGAATTCTCGTCGCTCGAAGAGCGCATGAGCGACAGCGAATTCAAGGCTGCCGGCCTGGACAAGCTGACGCCCGAAGAACTCGCTTCCCTCAATGCCTGGCTGCAGCATCGCACCGCCGGCACCGCCGCCGCCGCGACTTACGTCCCGCCTTCGGAAGACCGCACCGGCTTCCGCGATCCGGTGGACACCGACGGTGTCGTGAGCCGCATCGCCGGCGAATTCACCGGCTGGAGCGGCGATACCCGCTTCACGCTGGAGAACGGCCAGGTCTGGGAACAGGCCGAGTCCGGTTCGATGCGCGGCATCAGCGTCGACAGCCCCGCGGTGACGATCAAGCCCGCCTTCATGGGCAGCTGGCTGCTCAAGGTCGAAGGCTTCAACAAGGCGATCCGCGTACGGCGCGTCAAGTAACGAGCTGTTGCAGCTGGCGCGCGAGTTTCTTGGTCGACACGGCCCCGCGCGCCGCCAGTTCCTGCGCGAACAGCGAAACGCGCAGTTCCTCCAGATCCCAGCGCAGCGCCGCCCAGGCGGGCTCATCCGCACGGCCCTGCGCGCGCGCGGCTTCGAGGGCATCGACGAAGGGCTTGAGTTCGAGCATGCGGGCCTGGTCGCGCGCCGGATCGCGCAGCAGGCGCTCGACGCGCCGAAGCATGGCCTGCAGATAGCGCGGCATTTGCGCCAGCGCCTCGGCCGGCGTGCTGCGCAGGAAGCCCGGATGCACCAGGGCTTCGAGCTGCTGGCGCAGGTCGTCGAGATTGCCCTTGGCCCAGCCCATGAGCGGCGGTTCGAGCCGCGGACGAAGGTCGGCGACCAGCGCGAGGATTTCCTCGGCGAGCGTCAGCCGCCTCATCGCTTCGGGGAATAGCTGGCGGCCCACTTCCTGCAGGCGCGAATCGAAGGCGGCGCGGTCGCGGATCGCGTCGAGCCCGTCCGACAGCAGCGCGTTCAGGGCGGCGTCCACGAGATCGCCGCGCAGGCGCTCCTGCGATTCGATGGCGGCATAGAGCAGCCCGATCTTGGGCGACACCGGCAGTTGCTTGCGCGCCTGCTTGGCGCGGTCGACCAGGGCGATCTCAAGCAACCGCCGCACGCCGCGCGGATGTTCGCGCTGCACCTGTTCGCGATCGGCGAACACGCGCAGCGCCGCCGCTTCGCCCGTGTCGACGAGCGCAGGAAAGGCCGGCACGCCGGCTTCGCCGGGCACGGTGGCGGGAATCGGTTCGCGCGGGAATTCGAGCAGGCCTTCGCGCGCCAGTTCGCGCCCCGCGCGTGCGGCGAAGGCGCGTTCGGCGCGGCTGCCGAACTGCGTGCGCAGTTCATCGAGATCGCGCGATTCCGCGAGCTTCTTGCCGTCCGCCGCGAACAGCCGCAGGTTCATGCGCAGATGCGGTTCGAGTGCGCGCTCGTCGAAATCCGTCGGTGCGATCTGCACGCCGGTGGCGCGGGCGAGGAAGCGCGCGAGTTCGCCCAGGAGCGTATCGGCGCCCGGCTGCGCCCAGGCTTCCGCGAACGCGCGCGCGAAGTCCGGGGCCGGCACGAAATTGCGGCGCTGCGCCTTGGGCAGTCCGCGGATCAGTGCGGCGGCCTTGTCCGACACCAGCCCCGGCACCAGCCACGAGAGACGCGCGGCGTCGAGCGCATTGAGCAGATGCAACGGCACGTCGAGCGTCACGCCGTCGTCCGGCGTGCCCGGCTCGAAGCGGTAATGCAGCGCGAGGCGCGCATCGCC
>CAMLOR010000246.1 GCA_946481615.1 uncultured Aquimonas sp. | reverse complement strand
GTGATCGGCCACGAGATGATCCACGGCTACGACGACCAGGGCTCGCGCTTCGGGCCGAACGGCAACTTCGAGAACTGGTGGACGGACGCCGACAAGAAGGGCTTCGAGGAACTCACGGCGAAGCTCGTGAAGCAGTTCGACGAATACGAAGCGCTGCCGGGCGCCAAGGTCAACGGCAACCTGACGCTGGGCGAGAACATCGCCGATCTGGGCGGCCTGGCCGTCGCCTACGACGCCATGAAGCGTGCCCAGGGCGAGGATTTCAAGGACCCGATGATCGACGGCTACACCCAGGACCAGCGCTTCTTCATGAACTGGGGCACCGTCTGGCGCCGCCACTTCACCCAGAACGAACTGCAGGTGCGCCTGAAGACCGACCCGCACGCGCCGGCCAACTTCCGCGCCAACGGCGCGCCGTCGAACATGACGACGTTCTCCACGGCGTTCGAGTGCAAGCCGGGCGACGCGATGGTCCGCGAGGGCGACAAGCAGATCAACATCTGGTGATCCTGCGCTGACGAGCTGCACGAAAAAGCCCGGCTCGCGCCGGGCTTTTTCTTTTCGCGATCAAGGCGCGCCGTACTCGAACGCCCCGACGTCGCACTTGCCGTCGCGCACGCGGTTGCGGATGTCGCGCGGCTCGCAGAATGCGGCGGCGCCGGCATTGACCAGCGGGCTGCCCGATGCGCTCGTGCCGCTGACCGCGAACCTGCCACCGAAGCTGCCGCGCGAGAGCGCGAGCAGGAACGCCACGCTGCCGCCGCAGGAACTCGAGGATTCCAGCGTGCGCAGGTTGTTGCCCGAGGCGGTGAGCGCGGCGGTGGTGCCGGTGCAGCGGCCCAGCATCAGGCTGTTGGCGTAGTTGGCGTTGCCGAACGTCGTCTGGTTGATCGCGTCGCGGCCGGCGTCGGAGACATTGTTCCAGAACGTGGCGTGCCGCAGCAGGAGTCTGGTGCCGTTCTCGATGGCAGCCGCGCGTGGGGCGCGGTTGTCGTAGAAGTCGACGTTGCGCAGTTCCGCGTTGTTGGCGCTGCCGCTGAAGGTGAGCGCGCCGCCGTAGACGCCCGACGTGTTCGATTCGAACGCCACCCGTTCCATCAGCACGGAAGACCCGGCGAAGAAGCCCGCGCCGCCGTTCACCTCGGCGTGGTTGCCGGCGAAGCGCGAGTCGCGGATCGTCACCGAGGCGTACACGGCGTAGATCGCGCCGGCGGAGTGGTTCGATTGGCTTCCGACGACGTCGACGTTCTCCATCAGGATGCCGTTGCCCAGGAAGAAGGCGCCGCCGAACGCGCCGTTGTTGTCGAACGCGGAACTGTTGGAGACCAACAGCATGCCGGTGCCGTTCGTCGTCTTGACGCCGCGCACCACCAGGCCCTTGCCGAAATCCGCGAATGCGCCGCCGCCGCCCTGCGCCGAGTTCGAATCGACCACGGTGTCGTCGTCGGCAATGAATTCGTCATTGCTCAGCACCGCGCCGCCGTGATGCGTGGCGTGATTGCGGCGCAGGACGCTGCCGGCCTGCACGCGGATCGGGCTGCCCTGGGCACGGAAGGCGCCGCCGCCGGAACCGCTGTTGTCCTCGATCACGGTGCGGTAGACGGTCGTCGGCGTGTCGAGCAGTTGTACCGCCCCGCCGCCGAACGGGCCGTGGTTGTTGCGCAGCGTCGCGTAGCGCAGCACCAGTTCGCAGTTCTCCAGGGTGAGCGCGCCGCCCTGCGAGATCGTGTTGTCGCGCAGTACCGATTGGTCGATGGTGACCTTGGACCCGAAGCCGCGGATCGCACCGCCGAACGAGGAAACGTAGGCGTTGCCGGGGTCCGTCGCGCCGTGGATGGTCAGGCGCCGGAACGTCGCCGCGCCGTCGCCGACGAAGAACATCGTGCCGCCGCTGCTGGCCGTGATGCGCGTGAGGCTGGAGCCCGCTCCGAGCAGCGTCGTGTCCGCCGGGACACTGACCGCGGGGTTGGCGTGCTCGCCCCAGCCGGCCAGCACGTAGTCCCCGGCCGCGAGCTGCACCGTATCCGCGCCGGCTTGCGCGGCCGCTCCCAGAGCTTCGCGCAGCGAACAGTCGCCGGGCAGGCACGCGCCGATCGGCGGATCGTCGAAGCGCGTCACGGTGAAGGTGGCCGCCTGCAGGGTGGGCGAGGCGAGGCATAGCGCGAGCAACAGGCGTTTCATGCGGTGGCTCCGGTGGGAAGGCGCGGAGTCCACGCGCGAAGCGTGCGGCGGGGGCCACGGTGCGCGCACCGCCGCCGCGGGTATGATCCGGCCACTCGAAAAAGGAGTTTCCCGTCATGCCGATCCGCCCGCTGGCCTTGTCCGTCGCGCTCGTCGCGTTGTCGTGGAGCGCGGGCACCGCCGCGCAGAGCAACGAGCGCGGGCTCGACGCGCGCAATCTAGATGCCAAGACCGCGGCCTGCACCGACTTCTGGCAGTACGCGAACGGCGGGTGGCTGAAGGCCAATCCGGTGCCGGCCGGGTTTGGGAGCTGGGGGCTGTTCGACGAGATGGCGCAGCGCAATCTCGCGCAGCAGCGGGCTCTGCTGGAAAGTGCGGCTTCGGCCCCGCAGGACGATCTCGACCGCCTGCTGGGCGCGATCTACGCCAGCGGCATGGACGAAGCCGCGATCGAGGCGGCCGGCGCGCAGCCGCTGCAGCCGCTGTTCGAGCGCATCGCGAAGATCAGGAAACCGAAGGACATCGGGCCCACCATTGCCGATCTGCATGCGCGCGGCGTGCCGGTGCTGTTCGATTTCGGCGCGGCCGACGATCTGGAAAACCCGGTGCAGCGCATCGCCTACGCCAACCAGGGCGGCCTCGGCCTGCCCGATCGCGATTACTACCTGCGTGCCAACGAGGAAACCAAACCGCTGCTCGCGGCGTATCGCGCCTACATCGAGCGCGTGCTCGCCCTGGCCGGCAGCGCCGACGCCGCGCGCGAGGCCGACCTCGTGCTGCAGATGGAGACGCGGCTGGCCAACAAGTCGCTCACGCTGCTGCAGCTGCGCGATCCGAAGATGTCGTACCGCGTGCTGCGCGTGAAGGACATCGACAAGACCTTCCCGACGCTCGGATTCAAGAAGTTCGTGGCCGCGCAGGGGCTGAAGAAGCTCGACACGATGTCGCTCGCGCACGTCGATTTCTTCGCCGAGGCCGAGGCCATGGCCAAGACCCTGCCGCCCGCGCAGTGGCAGGCCTATCTGCGCTTCCATACCGCGCACGCGCTGGCGCCGTATCTCTCCAAGGGCTTCCAGGACGCGCACGAAGCGCTCTACGTGCGCACGCTGCGCGGCATGAAGGAGCCGCTGCCGCGCTGGCGCCGCGTGTTGTACACCGTGGACAGCCTGCTGGGGCAGGGGCTGGGCCGCAAATATGCCGAGAAGCATCTGCCGGAAGCCGATCGCAAGCAGGCCGAGGCGCTGGTCACCTCGATCCACCGGGCCCAGCGCGATCGCCTGCAGAACGCTTCGTGGCTGGGCACGCTGTCGAAGCAGAAGGCGCTCGAAAAGCTCGATGCGCTCGATGTGAAGATCGGCTATCCGCCGAACTGGCCGAGTTACGAAGGCCTCGCGTTCCAGCGCAACGCCTACGCCGCCAACGTGCTGGCCACGGTGAGGTTCCGCCACGCGCGCGAGATGGCCGGCGTCGGCAAGCCGCGCGAAGACTGGCAGTGGCCGCAACCGCCGCATGCGGTGAACGCCTACTACGATCCTTCGCGCAACCAGTTGGTGGTGCCCGCGGGCTTCCTGCAGCCGCCGCTGTTCGATGCGGCTGCGGAGCCGGCGCTCAATTACGGCGGCGTCGGTGCACTGCTGGCGCACGAACTCTTCCACGGCTTCGACGTGATCGGCGCGCAGTACGACGCGCACGGCAAGCCCGTGGCGTGGTGGGACCCGGCCGACGCGACCGCCTTCACCTCGCGATTCAAGCCGCTGGAAGCGCAGTACGACGCCTACACCGCGCTCGGGCCGGTGAAGGTGAGCGGCCGCCTCACCTTCGCCGAGAACATCGCCGACCTTGCCGGCATCGAAACCGCCTGGAGCGCCTTCGCGGCCACGCAGCCGGATGCTGCGAAGATCGACGGCCACACGCCGAGCCAGCGCTTCTTCCTGGCCTGGGCGCAGGCCTGGCGCCGCAACTACACCGACGACGAACTCACCGCGCTGCTGCAGACCGACGTGCACGCGCCGGCGAAGTTCCGCGTGGTGGGGCCGCTCGCGAACTTCGCGCCGTTCTCGGCGGAGTTCAAATGCAAGGCGGGCGCGGGCTTCGTGCGCAAGGAGGCGGAGCGCATCGCGGTCTGGTGACGCGTGCCATCGTCCCGCGCAGGCGGGAATCCGGGCACGAGCAGCGACGCTCGTCATTCCCGCGCAGGCGGGAATCCAGTGTCTTTCGCGGTGCGCTTCAAGTCGCTGGGTCCCCGCCTGCGCGGGGACGACGGCGGGCGAAACCATTCGTGATGCTTCGCCCCGCCTCCCGCCTGCGCGGGCATGACACAAGGGCGTAAAATTCCCGGATGAGCAAATTCCTCCCCGGCCAGCGGTGGTTCTCCACCGCCGAGCCCGAACTGGGCCTGGGCACGGTGATGCGGCTGGCGGGCCGCAGCGTGCAGATCGTCTACACCGGCAGCGGCGAAGTGCGCATGTATGCCATCGATACCGCGCCGCTGGCCCGCGCCGAGTTCCGCGCCGGCGACCGCATGCGCGCGCACGGCGAAGAACTCACGGTCGACGCCGTCGAGGCGCACGAGGGCCTGCTGCACTACCGCAGCGGCGAGCGCCTGATCGCCGAAGGCGAACTCGACGCCGAGCAGCCCGTCTCGCAGGCCGATGCGCGCCTGATGGGCGGCCGCGTCGATCGCAACGACCAGTTCGAGATGCGTGTCGAAACGCTGCAGCGCCGCGCCGCCGCGCAGCGCCATGCCGGCGCCGGCATGCTGGGCGCGCGCATCGATCTGATCCCGCACCAGTTGCGCGTGGCCGAGACCGCCGCCGCGCGCCGTCCGCCACGCCTGCTGCTGGCCGACGAAGTGGGCCTGGGCAAGACCATCGAAGCCTGCCTGATCGTGGCGCAGCAGCGCGCCGCCG
>CAMLOR010000245.1 GCA_946481615.1 uncultured Aquimonas sp. | reverse complement strand
GAGGTGAGGATCGCGATGTCCTCGTCGTCGAGATCGCGGAACTTCGCGGCGTCGTGCGCGCCTTTGCGTTCTTCGTTGAGGCAGGGGCCTTCGATGTGCACCCCGACGACGCCGGGAATGCGCTGCGCCAGCGCCTCGCGCGTGGCGGCGATGGCGCGCGCGATCACGTTGCGGTCGTCGCTGATCAGCGTGGGCAGCAGCGAGGTGGTGCCGAAGCGGCGATGGGCGCGGGCGATGGCGGCGATGGTTTCGACGCCGGGATCGGCGTTGAACAGCGCGCCGCCGCCACCGTTGACCTGGACGTCGATGAAGCCGGGGAGGAGGTAGTGGCCTTGGGCGTCGAAGGTCACCGCGGCGGATTCGACAGGCTCACCCTGAACGGTTTTCGCAATCCACTCTTCCTCACCCGTTCGGGGTGAGCCTGTCGAACCCGTGCCTCGAACGATGGACGCGATGCGGCCTTCGTCGAGCACCACGACGCAATCGTCGACAAACCCTTCGTCGAGCAACACCTTCGCATTGTGGATGACCGTCCGCATCAGTGCGTTTCGGTCACCTTGCGCAGATGCGGCGGGCGGTCGGGATCGTGCCCGCGCGCGATCGCCAGCGCATTGACGAGGCGGTAATAGCTCTGCGCCATCAGCAGCGGTTCCAGCGCAGGATGCGCCACCACCGTCGGCAGATTGATCGCGCCCTTCAGCTCCGGCCCCGCGATCATCACCTGCACGCCGCGTTCGAGCAGTTCGCGTCCGAGCGTGAGCAGGCCGCCGCGCGTCTCGTCGTCCTGCACCAGCATCAGCGCGGGGAAATGCCCGCCGAGCAGCGCCTGCGGCCCGTGCCGCACCTCGGCGCCGCTGAAGGCCTCGGCATGCAGCCCGCAGGTTTCCTTGCCTTTCAATGCGGCTTCCTGCGCGATCCCGAGCCCGAGGCCGCGACCGATCACGAACAGGTTCTCCGCGCCGCGCAACACGTCCAGCGCGGGACTCCAGTCCAGCTCCCAGGCCTGCGCCAACGCTTCGGAAGCTTCGCTCTCGCAGCGCTGCAGCGCAGGCTCCTGCGTCCAGGCCGAGACGATCTGCATCACGCCGGCCAGCGAGGCGATGAAACTCTTCGAGGCCGCCACGCTCAGTTCGGGGCCGGCGCACAGCGGCAACACGAATTCCGAGCCGCGCGCCAGCGGCGAGTGCTCGTCGTTGACCAGCGCCACCACCGTCGCGCCGGCGCGCCGCGCGGCTTCCGCGGAGGCGACCAGATCCGGGCTGCGGCCGGACTGCGAGATCGCCAGGAACAGGCAATCGCGCAGATGCTGCGTGGCCTGGTAGACCGAACTCACCGAGGGCGCCGCGGACGACACCACGGTGCCGGTGCGGATCTCGATGAGGTACTTCGCATACGTGGCCGCATGATCGCTGCTGCCGCGCGCGCAGGTGACGACGGCGCGCGGCGGCCGCGCCCGCAGGCGCTCGCCAAGTTCCTGCGCGGCGCGGCGGTTGCGTTCGAGCTGCCGGCGCACGACGGCGCTGGCTTCGGCGGCCTCGCGGAACAGCAACGTGCTCATGGCATCGATCATTCCGTGGTGAGTTCGGCGACGAAGTCGTAGGTGTCGCCGCGGTAGTACGACTGGCAGAACTCCACCGCGCGGCCGTCGCGCAGGAAGCCCACGCGCTCGACCAGCAAGCCGGCATCGCCTTCGGAGGCATGCAACAGTCTGGCCTGTTCGGCGCGCAGCAGTAGTGCGCGCAGGCGCTGCAGGGCGCGCACCGGGCGATTGCCCGCGACTTCCAGCGCCTCGTACAGCGAATCGCCGACCGCCTCGGGCGAGGGCAGGGCGCTCGCCACGATGGTGGCGTATTCCACCGACATCGGCGCGTCGTCGGCGTAGCGCAGGCGATGGAAGCGCAGCACGGGCGTGCCGGGCGAGAGCCGCAGCGTCAGCGCTTCCTCGGGCGTCACCGTGCCTTCGCTCTTGCGCAGCCATTCGCTGTGCGGGGTGCGGCCGCGCGCGCGCATGTCCTCGGAGAACGAGGTGAGCTTGGCGAAGTTCTTCTCGACGCGCTGCGCCACGAAGTTGCCGGCGCCCTGGCGCCGCACCAGCAGGCCTTCCTCCACCAGGCCCTCGATGGCCTTGCGCACGGTGATGCGCGAGACCGCCAGTTCCTCGGCCAGCTGGCGCTCGGCGGGCAGGGCGTCGTCCACCCCGATCACGCGCTGTTCGATGGCCTCCCGCAGGGCCCGCTGCAGCTGCTGATAGAGCGGCAGGGCGCCGTCCGGGTCGAGCGGGCGCAGGACTTTGGTCAGGCTCGTCATTGAGAACGTTTCCAGTACCAGTGCAGTACCAATGGCCCACACATTACCATTGCAAAGTGACAATTGGTAGGGTATAGGTATCACGTGGTTCTACAGGTGGCACTACATTGGTATCTAGTGATCGGGGAGAGTCATGAACATCCAGCGCACCACCATCGCCACGGCGATTTCCCTTGCCCTGTTCGGTTTCGCCGGCATGGTGCAGGCCCAGCAAACCGACGAGGAGACGACGCTCGACGCCATCGAAGTGCGCGGCATCCGCTCTTCGCTCGAGAAATCGCTCGAAGGCAAACGCAACGAAGATAGCGTGGTCGAGGTCATCACGGCCGAGGACGTCGGCAAGATGCCCGACAAGAACGTCGCCGACTCGCTGGCGCGCGTGCCCGGCGTCACCACGCAGTCGCAGTCCGGCGGCTCCGGCGGCTTCGACGAGAACGACCGCGTCTCGCTGCGCGGCACCAATCCCAGCCTCACGCAGACGCTGATCAACGGCCACTCGGTGTCCTCGGGCGACTGGTTCGTGCTCGACCAGGTCGGCCTCGTGGGACGCAGCGTGAGCTATTCGCTGCTGCCCTCCGAGCTGGTCTCGCAGGTGGTGGTGCGCAAGAGCGCGACGGCCGATCTCGTGGAAGGCGGCGTTGCCGGCGCCGTCGACATCATCACGCGCAAGCCGCTCGAGTTCGGCAGGCAGATGACGCTCGAAGGCTCGCTGCAGGCGGTCTACGCCGATCTGCCGGACGAATACGATCCGCAGTTCTCCGCGCTCTTCAACTGGAAGAACGACGCCGACACCTTCGGCATCCTGCTGCAGGCCTTCCACGAAACCCGCCACCTGCGCCGCGACGGCCAGGAAATCCTGGGTTATGCGCAGATCGCGCCGGGCAGCGCCCTGGCGACCGCGCGTCCGGATCTGGCCAACGTCTACTACCCGACGCTGATCGGCTCGGCGCTGTTCGAGCAGGAACGCGAGCGCCGCGGCGGCCTGATCGACCTGCAGTTCCGTCCGCACGAGGACTGGGAGATCGACATCTCCGGCTTCAAGTCGAAGATGGACGCCACCAACTACAACCGCAACTGGATGTTCTGGGGCAGTCGCGTCATCGGCACCGACAACCGCATCCCGGATGCGTACACGGTGCGCAACAACACGCTGGTGAGCGCGAGCTGGGCCAATGCCGGCACGCCGGGCGCGAACGCGCAGTACGCCATCGTCGACAACATCTATCGTCCCGGCGCCTACAGCGAGACCGACTTCCTCAACTTCGACGTGAAGTGGAACGCCGGCGATTCGCTCACGCTGAAGGCCAAGGTCGGCACCACCAGCGGCGACGGCGTCACGCCCAAGCAGGGCGTGTTCGAAGGCGACGTGTTCAACACCGGCGCCAGCTACAGCTTCAACGGCATCGATCGCCCGGCCGATGTGTCCTTCCCGAACGGCAACGTGGCCGACTTCGCCGGCACCACGCTCGACTGGATCTTCGGCGCCAGCCCGGCCAGCACCAGCGACGAGGAGAACTACGCGCAGTTCGACGGCGACTGGCAGATCGACGGCGGCGTCTTCACCAACCTCAGGTTCGGCCTGCGCTGGACCGAGCACGAGCGCGAAACGCACCAGGTGGCACAGGGCCCGAACTTCGCGACCGATCCCTTCGCCAACCTGCCGGTGTGGGATGGCAGCACCTATCCGAACGACTTCGGCGACGACCTCGGCGGCAATTTCCCGCGCAACGTCTGGCAGCTTTCGCCGGAAGAACTGGAACGCTGGGGCGACATCCACTCCAATCGCGATCCGGTGTCGCGCCGCTTCTGGTCGGGCGAGTTCGAGATCGAAGAGGAAACCACCGCGGGCTACCTGATGGGCGTGTTCTCCGGCGAGACCTGGAGCGGCAACGTCGGCGTGCGCCTGGTGCAGACCAAGGAGAACGTGCTGGTGAACGTGGCCGTGCCCGGTTCCGAATGCCCGGCGCTGGCGCCGTGCCCGACGGTGCCCGGGGCCATCACCACGTCGGCCTTCGGCACCTTCTATCAGCTGCCCGTCAAGCACACCTACGACGACGTGCTGCCGAGCGCGAATTTCCGCTGGGATCTCTCCGAAGATCTGGTCGGACGCCTGGCGCTGTCGCGCACGCTCTCGCGGCCGGACTATTCCGCGCTGGGCGGCGCGCTCACCTCCGACGACACGACGAACACCGGCAATGGCGGCAATCCGGATC
Source organism: uncultured Aquimonas sp. (assembly GCA_946481615.1). The sequence continues at coordinate 651 of CAMLOR010000245.1, read as the reverse complement.
TCGAGCCCATCGTCGCCAACAACTTCGAAGGCGCGCTCGAGTGGTACTACGGCCCGCGCTCGCTGTTCTCCGCCGGTGTGTTCGTGATCGATCTGGAAAGCTACGTCAGCTTCGGCACCTATCAGACCGAACTGCTCAACATCCGCACCGGCCAGTTCGAGACCTACACCATCTCCGCGCCGGTGAACGCCAGCGGCAAGGTGCAGGGCGCGGAACTGTCGTGGCAGTCGCCCATCGTCGGCAACTTCGGCGGCTGGGCCAACTACACCTATGCCGATGCCGAGGAAGACAGCGGCGCCGATCTCGTGGGCGCGTCCGAAAACACCTACAACGTCGGCGCGTACTGGGAGAACGAGCGCTTCGGCGCGCGCGTGGCCTACACCTACCGCAGCGACTTCTTCGTGGGCCTGGACCGCAGCTCGCCGCAGTACCAGGACGGCACCGGCACGCTGTCGGCCTCGGCGCAGTGGCGCTGGAACGATCGCGTCACTTTCACGTTCGAGGGACTCAATCTCAACGACCCGACGCTCAAGTACTACGGCCTCAGCGAAGACCAGCCGCGAGCGTTCTACGTCAACGGGCGCCAGTTCTACCTCGGCGTGAGAGTGAGCCTCTGATCCGCGGCGCCAGCCGTCGGACCCGGCGCGCGCG
>CAMLOR010000244.1 GCA_946481615.1 uncultured Aquimonas sp. | reverse complement strand
ACGTCGCGCGCCAGCGGCAGGTCCATCGGCGTGCGCGAGGCGGGATAGCCGCCGGGCTGCAGCACCGCGGTCACGAGTTTCTCGTGCGTGGTGCGTTCCAGACCGGTGGGCGCACGGTCGAGCACGTGCCAACCGTGCTTGCGCATGTGCGCGACGAGGCGATCGAACTGGCCTTGCACGGTGTTGCCCCTGACCAGGCGCAGATCGAGCGTGGCGCGCGCGTCCACCGGAATGACGTTGCGCGCCTGCTCGCCGACATCGGCGACGCGGATGCCGTTGATGTTGAGCGATGGCAGGTTGATGGCCTCGGCCAGCGAGACGCCGCGGGTTTCGCCGCGCACGAGACCCAGATCGCGCAGCAGCGCGGCTTCGTCGTCGGGGGCCTGGTCTAGCGCTGCGAGTTCGGCGGGCCCGAGCGGCTCGACGTCGTCGTACCACCCGGCCACGGCGACGCGGCCGTCTTCGTCCTTCATCGACGCCAGCAGCTGCGCCAGCCGCAGCGCCGGATTGGGCGCGAAGTTGCCGTAGTGGCCGCTGTGCAACGGACGCCGCGGGCCATGTACGGTCAGATCGACATTCGCATCGCCACGCACGCCGAAGACCAGTTGCCGCCGCCCGCTCAGATGCACCGGGCCGTCGCAGATCAGCCATGCGTCTGCCGTCACTGAGTCGCGATGCCGTTCGAGCACCTGCGCCAGATGCGGCGAGCCTTGTTCTTCCTCGCCGTCGAAGAAGAATTTCAGGTTGGCCGTGGGAACGGCGCCTGCGGCTCGCAAGGCGTCCACCGCTGCGAGCAAGGCGAATACACCGGCCTTGTCGTCGGAGGCCGACCGCGCGTACAGGCGCATGTCGGGCTCGAGCGGCTTCGTGCGATCGCGTTCGACGATCGCCGGGGCGAGGTCGAGGCGTCCTTTCCGCCAGACGGGCGTCCATGGATCGCTCGCCCAGTCGGCTGCATCGACGGGCTGGCCGTCGTAATGCGCGTACAGCACAAGTGTGCGGCGCGCGCCCGGCACGCGCCATTCGCCGAACACTGCGGGCGGGGCGTTGCCGCCGGCGGTTTCCAGCAACCGCGGCGCGAGGCCGCGGCGCTCCATCATCGTTTTCAGATGGTCGGCGTTGCGACGGATCGCCTCGGCATCGGTGGCGACGTTGGGCAGGCGCAGGAAAGCTTCGAGTTCGTCGAGCAGCGCGTGCTGATTCGCGTCGACCCAGGCCGCGGTCGTCGCGGGCGGAACCGGAGATTCGGCGGCATGCGTGGCGCCGGCGAGGCAGCCGGCCAGCAGGAGCGGAACGAACCCACGCATCGCGTCACTCGCCTGGTGGCAGGAGGCGAATCATGCCGCGAAGCCGACGCCGCCTTCCACCGGCCGAAAAGGATGTGTCGACAAGGCCCATTCGCCCTGCCGGCCTCATCGGCCCGCCTCACGGCCCACTTGTCTTGTAGATGCGAATGATTATCATTGGCTTTCCATCATAGGAACGGCCATGCTCACAACCAGAGAGACTCCCCTCGACCGGATGACCGCCGCCCCCAGCCTCTCGCCGCCGCCGGCCCGCTGTGTCCGCAGCGACGACCTGCTGCGCGGCCAGCGCGAAGTGCTGATCCAGCACGCGGGACAGATGTACCGCCTCACGCACACGCGCACCGGCAAGCTGATCCTTACAAAATAGGACGGCGGTTCCGCCGAGGAGCAACGATGCCTCTGCAACTTCGACCCGAGGACGCCGGTGTCTTGACGCGCCCGCTCGATCTGGCGCGGTTCGACGACGACGAGCCGCGGGCAGGCTGGCAACCATTCGACCAGATCTGCGAACTCGGCCCCGTGCTTTGCCTGTGGCCGCCCAACGCATCGCGTCTCTCCGGCGCGCTGCCGGCGGAGGCTCCATGGCCTGGGCATGCCGCGCTACTAGGCATGGTCGCGGCGCGCAGTGTGCATGCGGAAGTGACCGTCGACAGCCTCGGCGTGCACGAATGGATCTGGTTCGACGCACCGCACGCGGCACTGGGCCTGTGCCTGCTGCCGGACAGCGATTTCTACGTCTGGGCGAAGCTGCTGCAGGCCCTGCAGGAAAAGACGTCTGCACGCAGCACGATTCCCGTGCGCGGGTACGGCTGGAATGCCGCCGTCGGATGCGTCGAACGCATCGCGCAGTGCGGTGGATCTTCGTTGCTGCTGCGCGATCCCGCGCGTCTTTCCGCGATGGGCGCGGCGGTGGCGCACAGCGAAGCCTATCGCCGCGGTGCCACCCTGCTTGCGGATCGCTGATCGCGCCGGAAGCGCCTCACCGGTCTTCGCGTGGTGATGCATTGCCCACGACACAGTCAGTACCCGTGGACGCCTATTGCTCGACTCGCCCTCGACCGACTGCTCCGACCATCAGCATCATCCGGCCAAGGTTTCGAAGGCGATCGGGCTTCTTTGGCGAGTGGCTCGCGCAATTGGCAGGCTGGCAGCGGCGGCGGTGCGTTGCTGCACACGAACGGCTGTACCTGATAGTGGCCCGGCGCGAACGTCCCCAGCGGCACGAGCCGTGGCGTGGCCCACTCTGGCACGCACGGACCTGCGTCGGTCGTCAAAAGGTTCACCGTCACCACGTCGCCCGATCGCAGCACATCAATCTGAGGCACCGGATAGCAGCCCGAGGGGTTGTCGATGCGCAGATTGACGTTCTGCCCAGCGCGGACCTGAGAAGGCTGGAGCGAGAACGTGGCCTGCGCCGTTGCGGTTTCGACGCCGAACACCATCACCAGCAGCATTGAAAGGATCTGTCGCATGGAAGCTCCGTACGCCTTGACCGCAGCATTGCGATTCTCTCGCCACGTTTGCGATGCCGCGGGCGCTGCGACTCCACCTCTCTAGCTGCCCATCCGGCGCTGACCGGACAGACCGAAGATCAACAGCAGCAACAGCAGAACCCCGGCAGCGGCGTCGGTGAGCGTCGGCACGACATGCCTGATGCCGGTGGAATCGACGACCACCAGCGGCAACGTGGTTTGCAAGAGGCAGGCGGGCGCGGGCGGCGGCGCATTGCCACAAAGGAAGGGCTGAATCTCGTAGTTGCCAGCGCCAAAGCTTCCGAGTGTCACGAACCTGGGAGTCGCCCATTCGGGCAGGCACGGCCCGGCATCGGTGACATGAAGATTGACGGTCACCACGTTCGCAGCGCGAAGCACATCGATCTGCGGCACGGGGTAGCAACCCGTCGGGCTGTCGATACGCAGACGCACGCCCTGTCCCGCGTGTGCTTGCGCGGGCTCGAGAGAGAACGCCAACTGTGCGTGTGCAGACCCGGTGGCCGACAGAAGAATCAACATCGCAACAAGAGATCGCATGATCGGCTCCTTACAATCCGGTTGGCGCGGCGCACGCACCGCTTGTTGCGGCCGGCGGCGGCGCTCCTCCGCCCTGCGGCGCAAGCGGGGAGACGTGCAAGGCCTCGTAGTCGTCGTGGTCGAAGGCCCGGTCCCACTCGAAGCACTTCGCTGCGAGCACGGCTCCCGGCGGGAGCGTCGCGCTGGTTTCGAGAATGCCGTTCGAGTTCCAGTCGATGGGCTGGTGCGCCGGATGGCCAAGGGGGCAGATGCCAAGCGCCTCGTTGAGCTGCCCGTTGATCAGCGGATTGCGGGATCCGTCGGAGTATCCCAGTAGATCTTTGCCGTCGCCGTAGCCATCGCACGTCACGTCGAGGCCGGGAAACTGGTTGTTGTAGTTCATCAACGAGTTGTAATTGCGCTTGTTGTTGCAGATCGTGTCGCCGCCGTGCTCCAGACCCATGTTGTGTCCGAGCTCGTGAATGATCGTGTTCCGGATGTTGTCGGTGCTGATGAGGCAGTACAACGTAACTACGCTGTTGTCGCCGAGGACGTCTCCGCAACCACTGCTCGGATCGTTGTAGGCGAAGCGATGGCCGTGAAGCTGATAGCGGAAGTAGCCCGCACGGTTCGCGACGAAGTTGGCCGCCTTGAACTGGAAGAAGGTGGCGTCGAGCTGGCCCGTGATGCCATCTGGCACGGCGATGAAGTTGCCACCCGTGAACACCCCGCCTTGCCCGTAGTCGGCGATGAAATTGATCCCAGGCATGCCATCCACGTTCGCCACTGGAATGTTTGCGTAGAAAACACGTACCTCCTCGATCGTTTCGGCGAGCGGCCGATGCGAGTGCTGAGCGCACTCGAATGCCTCGTCGGTCCAGTCCATCTCGACGAGCAGGTCCTTGTGGCGCGGGTTGACGCCCATCGCCGGCAGATTCAGGCCGTCGATCGTTCCGAGAACCTCGTCGCCGTCCCTTAGCCCATCGCCGTCGGTGTCCGGCTGGTTGTAGTCGAGATTCCGGACGGCCTCCTCGCAGTTCGCGAGACGATCGTCGTCCGAATCGACAAAACACGACTCTTCGAAGCCGTCGCTCATCAGCTGCTGCGCGCTGGGCGTTCCCCAGCACACGACCAGAACAACCACGCAGCCCACTTCCCAATTCCTCAATGCATGCCCCCATGCGCTTGATCGGATCGATCACGCGGGAACCCGAAAGCGCGCTCGCCTCGCGTTCCCGCAAGGCGAAGACGACGAGATGCACGGAAACGCACAGCGCCGTTGCGCGCTCCACTCGTCGGCGACAGGTGGTTACGTCAGCGCGAAAGATGCTTCAATGAAGGGGCTGCATCGCCGCGCATCGCGATTTCGTTGCGCGCGGAATGAGAGCGTCATAGCATCGGCGTCGCTGCGGCCAGTTCCGCAGCCGGGTATGACAGCCCGAGTTCTCAGGCGCACCAGGCGCCCACGTCGATGTCGGCGCCTTTTTATTGCGTCCGGCATCGCCGTGGGCGCAATCCGGCCTCTATGGCGGCGGTGCGCGGGAGTCGAAAGACTCGCCGTTCCCTGAGACCGGTCTGTCACCGCGCACCGTTCGCCACCCGTCTACTGGGTGTCGAAGTCGACGACAGGAGGCTCAAATGAGCAGACTCGCAAGAGAACGATGGAGGCTCGCCTCTCTCGATGAAGCAAGGTCAATGCTGTGGGTGCTACGGCAGCTCACTTCGAAGAAGGCCGCGAGCGATATCGCTGCGGGCAGCTATCTCTATGAGCTTCACCAGCTTGCGTCCAAAGGAATGGCTGCTGTCGAGAGTGTTATCGGCGACATCGAGTTGTCGCTCAAATACGAAAAGCAACTCTGACACGAATGGCGCTTACATAGCGCCAACCCGCTGATCTGAAAAGCGGAAC
>CAMLOR010000243.1 GCA_946481615.1 uncultured Aquimonas sp. | reverse complement strand
AAGTCGTCGTCCCCAACAAGACCTTCATCACCGAACGCTTCGTCAACTGGACGCTCTCCGACAGCATCACGCGCGTGGTGCTGAAGGTGGGCGTGGCCTACACCAGCGATGCCGAGCGCGTGCGCCGGCTGCTGCTGGAGATCGCCGAATCCGACCCGCGCGTGCTGAAGAATCCGCCGCCCAATTGCTGGCTGATCGAACTGGGCGCCTCGACGCTGGATTTCGAACTGCGCGTGTTCGTGGGCGAACTGGTCGAACGCAGCCAGGTTCGCCATGCGCTCTACCAGCGCATCATCGAAGCCTTCCGCCAGGCCGGCATCGAGATCGCCTTCCCGCAGATGGATCTGTGGGTGCGGCAGGCGCCGGGGGGAACGGGCGAGTTGGAGGCTGGCACCCGTGCGCGGCCCCCGTCCCAGCCTTCCCCCGCAAGCGGGGGAAGGAGCTAAAAGCACCGCACTTCCCCTTCCCCCGCTTGCGGGGGAAGGCCGGGATGGGGGCCTACCTCAGTCCACGCAGCCCAACGCACGCCGCACCAGCGCATCGAACCGCGCACGATCGTAATTCATCGCGATACGCGCGTTGTCCGGCGCCTGCTTGCGCCGTCCCCAATCGACGATGGTCGCGCCGCGCGTATGTACGCCTTCCATCTCGATGGCGACCGGCCGCGATTCCCATTCGGTGACGCCGTCGGGCTCCAGCACCACCGCCATGCACAAGCCATCGGCCGAGTGCCATTCGGGACCGCGCAGCCCTTCCGACCAATCGCGCGTCTTGCGCGAGATGCCGTCGTAGAAGCGGCCCCAGGCATCGCCGCGGCGCGCCCAACCGTCGAACCGCTCGTGGTTGAGCCCGTGCCGCAACGTCGCTTCCCAATCCACCAGCTCGAACTGCGGCCACGAGGAAAAAACGACGTGCGCGGCTTCCGGATCGAAGCCGATGTTGAACTCCACCGGGATGCGCGTGTTGCCGCGGCCGTTGACCGCACCGCCCATGACGACGAGGCGCGGCACGCGCTGCGGCAGCGTCGGATCGAGCTTGAGCGCGAGCGCGAGATTGGTGAGCGGCCCGAGCATCACGAAGGTGATGTCGTTGGCGTACTCGTGCGAGAGTCGGATCAGCGCGAGCGCCGCGTGCTCCTTCTCGGACATGCGCGCCGACGGCGTGTAGCGCGTGTCGCCGAAGCCGTCGAGGCCGTGCACGTAGGCCGCATCCTCCGCCGCATGCACGAGCGGCGTATCGCAGCCGGCATACACCGGGATATCGCGCCCGGTGACTTCACACAGCTTCAGCGCGTTGGCGACGGTATGTTTCAGGCCGACGTTGCCGGCGGCGATGGTCAGCGCCACTACCTCGACGGCGGGATCGCGCAGCGCCATCAGGATGGCGAGGGCATCGTCCACGCCGGGGTCGGTATCGATCAAAAGACGCGTCTTGCTCACGTTGCGGGAATCCTGGGCAGGGGGAAGGTCACGCGAAGGCGGCGACGATCGCCCGCCCGCGTCCGAACCAATCGGCCGGCGGCGCCGGCACGATGCGGGCCTGCGCGAAGCCGGCCCGCTGCAGGCGCTGCACGATGTCGCCACCGTAATCGCGCCAGCTCAACACGCGGCCCGTGCCGCGCAACCGGTCGCCATGGTACTCGGGCGGGAGCAGATAGTGCAGATCGCTGCCGATCCGCCGGACCCGCTCGCGGGTTTGCGCCGAGGCCGACAACGGCACGCTGAATACGGTGAGCCCGCCCGGCGCCAGCACGCGGCGCAGCTCGCGGAAACCCGCGGCGTCGTCTTCGACGTGCTCGAAGACATCGGTGTGCGTGACGAGATCGAAGCTCGCATCCGCGAAGGTGAGTCGTTGCACGTCCTCGCAGCGGACACCGCCACGCACGATGCCGGGCGCGGTGTCTTCGAGGAACTCGGTGAACGTGGCCTGCGCGCCGCTGCGCCGCAGCCAGTTCGCCAGCGCACCGCGCGACGAAAGCTCGAGCACGCGCAGGCCGCGCAGCTCCGGACGCAGCTCCTGCAGCACGCGACCGAGCGACAGATGCACGGCGCTGCCGCGGCAACGCAGGCAGCGCACGGCGAGTTCGTCGTCGGCCCAGCGCAGCAGCAGCGTTGGACCACAGAACGGGCAGCGTGCCGGGCGCAGCTGCGGGTTCATGCCCTGCCCCTCGTCGTTCCCGCGAAGGCGGGAACCCAGGTGCGCGCACTCACGGAACGCCTCGCACCTGGGCTCCCGCCTGCGCGGGAGCGACGGTGGGCTTCGTCATTCTCGCGAAGGCGGGAATCCAGCGACGTTCGCGCAGCGCCACGGAAGTCACTGGGTTCCCGCCTGCGCGGGAACGACGTCAGGCGCCGGCATAACGCGCCGCACTCCCTACCCAGCGCGAAATCAACCGCTCGGCCAGCTTCGGCTGCGCACGCATGATCTCGTCCGCGGCCTGCTGCACGTCCGGCAGCAGCGCCGCATCGCGCGCCAGATCGGCCACGCGGAACTGCGCCAGGCCCGTCTGCCGCGTGCCGAGCAACTCGCCCGGTCCGCGCAATTCGAGATCCTTCTCCGCGATGACGAAACCGTCGGTGGTTTCGCGCATCACCGCGATGCGTTCCTTCGCCATCAGCGATAGCGGCCCCTGATACATCAGCACGCAGGTCGAAGCGCGCGCGCCGCGCCCTACGCGACCGCGCAGCTGATGCAGCTGCGCCAGCCCGAGGCGCTCGGCGTTCTCGATCAGCATCAGGCTGGCGTTGGGCACGTCGACGCCGACTTCGATCACGGTCGTGGCGACGAGCAGATGCAGTTTGCCGGCCTTGAAATCCTCCATCACGCGCTGCTTTTCCGCCGGCTTGAGACGGCCGTGGATCAGGCCGACCTTCAAATCCGGCAGCTGCTTCGAGAGTTGCTCGAATGTCGTCTGCGCGGCCTGCACGTCGGGCTTGCCGGCGGGATCTTCCAGTTCCTCGATCAGCGTGCAAACCCAATACGCCTGACGTCCCTCCGCGCAGGCGGCGCGGATGCGCTCGACCACTTCGCCGCGGCGTTCCGCGCTGATCGCCACCGTCTGGATCGGCGTGCGTCCAGGCGGAAGTTCGTCGATGGCTGAGACATCGAGATCGGCATAAGCGGTCATCGCCAGCGTGCGCGGGATCGGCGTCGCGGTCATGACGAGCTGATGCGGCACCAGCTCGCCTTCGTGGCCCTTGTCGCGCAGCGCCAGTCGCTGATGCACGCCGAAACGATGCTGCTCGTCCACGATGGCGAGCGCGAGCCGCCGGAACTCGACGCCCGCCTGCACGAGCGCGTGCGTACCCACGACCACGCCCGCGCCATCGCGCAAGCGCTCGAGCACGGCGCGGCGCGCGCGACCCTTGATCTTGCCAGCCAGCCACACGACCTCCACGCCGAGCGGCTCCAGCCACTGCAGGAACGAGTGATAGTGCTGCTCGGCGAGCAGTTCGGTCGGCGCCATCAACGCGACCTGCGCGCCGCTTTCCACGGCATGCAGCGCAGCCAGTGCGGCGACGACAGTCTTGCCGGAGCCCACGTCGCCCTGTACCAGCCGCAGCATCGGTTTGGGCTGCGAAAGATCCTCGCGCACCTGCTGTAGCACGCGCTGCTGCGCGCCGGTGAGCGTGTACGGCAGACGTTTGCGCAGCGCCTCCGCCAAGGTACCGCGCGGCTTGATCGGCAGGGCGCCGTGCTTGCGCAGGTCGATTCGCTGCAGGCGCAGGCTCAGCTGGTGAGCCAGCAGCTCCTCGAAAGCGAGCCGGCGCTGCGCGGGATGCGATCCGGCGAGGAGCGCCGCGGTGTGTTCGCCCGCCTCGGGACGATGCATCGTGACCAGCGCGGCACGCAGCGAGGGCAACTCGTGCCGAGCCAGCACGTTGCGCGGCAGCAGTTCCAGCACCTCGTCCGGCGGCAGACGATCGAGCGCGCGCCCGATGAGTTTGACGAGCGAGCCCTGGCCCAGCCCTTCCATCGCGGGATACACCGGCGTGAGGCGATCGGCCGGTTGCCCGAGCTCATGCTCGGCGAGCCGCTGATAGCTCGGATGCACCATCTCCAGCCCCTGCGAGCCGGCACGCACATCGCCGTAGCAGCGCAGCCACTGGCCGGGCGCGAACTGCGCCGCCTGCGCGGCGCGGAAATGGAAGAAGCGCAGCAGCAACGTGCGATGCGAATCATCGCCCACTGCCACCTTCAACTGCGGCCGCCAGCGAAACCCGCGCTCGACCGCCTCGACCCGCGCCTCGACCTGCGCGCGCGTGCCCGGCTGCAACTCGCGGATCGGCGTCAGTCGCGTGCGATCCTCGTACTGCCGCGGCAGGTGGAACCACAGATCCTGCAACCGCGCGATGCCCAGGCGCCCGAGTTTCTCGGCCAGCGCCGGACCCACGCCGGACAGCGTGGTGACCGGCGCGAGACCGGGATCGCCCGATGGCGCCATCGCGTGCAGCGGATCAGCCGTTGCCGAGCACCAGCACGGCGTCCACTTCCACCTGCGCGCCGCGCGGCAGCGAGGCCACGCCGATGGTGGAACGCGCGGGATACGGCGCGGTGAAATATTCCGCCATCACCGAATTCACCGCCGCGAAATTCGAAAGATCGGTGAGATAGATGCCGACGCGCGCCACATCTGCCAATGTGCCGCCGGCGGCCTCGCACACCGCCTTCAAGTTGTCGAACACCCGGCGCGACTGCGCCGAGATATCGCCGCCGATCAATTCCATCGAGGCGGGATCGAGCGGGATCTGGCCCGAAAGATACACGGTGTTGCCGCACTTCACGGCCTGCGAGTACGGGCCGATGGCCTTCGGCGCGGCTTCGGTGTGGATGGGTTGGCGCATGGTTCTGCTCGCGATCGAGAAAGCGCGAGTGTAACGCTGCGGCGCCCGGATCGCCTCGACGCTTTTCCCGCCAAAACGGTCAGGTCGAACGCTTGCCTACGCTCGCCGCACCGGTCTGCGCGGCGGCTCGGACACCGATGCCAACGCCCCCTCGCCCACCACGAAATGCACCAACAACCGCACATCGAACAACGCCAGCGCCTCGCGCACCCGCCGCGTCAACGCGACATCCTCCGCACTCGGTACTGCCACGCCGCTCGGATGATTGTGCGCGAGGATCAAGGCCCGCGCATTGCGCTGCAACGCCAACTGCACCACCACGCGCGGATCGATCTCTGCCCGATCCACCGCGCCCTTCGCCAACACATCGCACTCGATGACGCGATGATGCCCATCGAGCCACACCGCATG
>CAMLOR010000242.1 GCA_946481615.1 uncultured Aquimonas sp. | reverse complement strand
CGACGGCACGGGCCTTGCGTATGGATGGGCAGGCTGCTCGTTCAGTTTCCGCGACCGACGCCCGCAGCTTGCGTCCCGCGCGTCGCGATTTCTCAGGAGAGGACTTCATGGCCAATACCGGGAATAACCAGAGCCAGACGGGCAACGACGTGCGTCGCGAAGACGACGCCGCCAACACGCAGCAGCGCCCGCGCTCCACCAGCAACCGTGGCTTCGCCTCGATGGATCGCCAGCGCCAGCGCGAGATCGCCAGCCTGGGCGGACGCGCGGCGCACCAGCGCGGCACGGCGCATGAATTCGACAGCGCCGAGGCCCGCGAGGCCGGCCGCAAGGGCGGCGAGGCGGTCAGCCAGAACCGCGAACACATGGCGCGCATCGGCCGCAAGGGCGGCGAAAACAGCCGCGGCGGCAGCGCGCGCCGCCGCTCGCAGACCTCGGCCGCCAGCGTCGACCAGATCGACGTCGATCAGCCGATGCCGAGCGATACCGACACCACGAACCTGCATCTGAACCAGGTCGAGCCGCGCCGCGCCGGCAATCAGCCGGGCACGTCGCGCTGAGCCACCGGGCCCGCCGGAGGGCGTCCCCTCTCCGGCGTGCTCCACCGGGCCGGGCAAGCTGCACGGCCGACACCGCTTCGACACCGGATTTTGCAATACCGGAGGCCCGACCATGATCGCGAGCCGTGTTTTCCTCGCCGCCGCGCTGGCCTGCGCCAGCCCCGCCTTCGCCCAGGAAGCGCGTCCCCTGCCCGCCCAGGGGGATCAGGCCACGGACAACGAAATGCCCGCCACGCCCGGCGATGCGCTGGCACTGGCCCAACTCATGGCCTTCGACGACCACGTGATCGCGACGGCGGAGATCGCGCGCCGCAAAAACCTCTCGCAGCCGGTGGCCGATTTCGCGAAAACCGTGTTCGACGAGCACGGCGCCAACCGCGAACGCAGCACGGAGATTCTGCGCGCGATCGGCCTGGGACGGGCCGACACGCCCGAATTCACGGCGCTTGCCGAGGCCCGCGAGACGCAGCGCGAGGCGCTGCACGATCTGGAAGGCGATGCCTTCACCCGCAGCTTCGTCGACGGCATGATCAAAGATCACGCCGACGCCATCGCGCTGATCGATTCGCGCCTGCTGCGCGAGGCCAACAACGACGATGTCAGCACGCACCTGCGCCTGGCGCGCGGCCGCTACGTCACCCATCTGGAAGCCGCGCGCGCCCTGCTCGATCATCCGGATCGCTACTGAGCGCGGCAGGCCGCGGCGAACCGCGGCAGGCCGCGCATCGTCCGATCATTCGTAATCGTCGTCGTCCTGCGCGGCCGTGGCGTCGGTCGGAACGCGGTCGGTGGGCGGCGTCTGCTGCTCGGGCACCGGATCGAGCACGCCCGACTGCTGCACGTCGAGTCCCTGGCGCGCCTGCAGCTCGCATTCGCTCTGTTGCGAGGTGTCGAGTTCGCGGCAACGCGCCAGAGCGTCGTCGAGCGGCGGCGTGGCGGCCACCTGATCGGCCGGAGCGCCGCTGTCCTGCTGATAGGACGGCGCCGGGGCCGGCGTGCCTACGTTGTCGGCAGGCGCGCCACCGGGCGTGGTGGGCGGATCGGTGGCCGGCGCGTTCGACGCCGCGGCGGGGGCGGTGGTGACGGCGGGGTCGCTGCCGGTCTGGCCGCAGGCGGCCAGCGCGAGCGATCCGATCAAGGCAAATGCTGCGGCACGAAGTGTCATGTCCTGTCTCCGTGGAAGTTCCCCCGGAAGCAATCAGATTTCGTGCCACGCGCGCGCCGCGGTGCAAATTTCCGGTCGCTGAAATATGTACAGGAATCGGCTCGGCGGTTCAGCCTGGACATTCGCGGAAGCGCGATCTGAGGCGATCTTCATGGCACGTGCCTTGCTCTTCGGTTGCGCGGCTTTTCCACGCACGCAACCACACGGCAACAGGAGATCCACATGAACCGACGCAACGAATATTACGGTCAGTCCCGCGACGGCGGCAGCAACATGCAGCCGGATCGCTACCCGCAGCAGGAATGGTCGGACGACGAATATCGCGGCGGCAATCGCTACCGTGTCGATCGTCCCTATGCCAGCGGCGAAGACCAATACGAACAGGGACAGCAACGCGGCAGCCGTTACCAGGCCAGCGAGCGTTCGCCGAGCTACGGCGAGTACGAAAGCGAGCGCGAACTGTCGCAATCGCGCAGCTACTACGGCGGCGCGCGCGGCCCGCAGGATTACGGCCAGCAGAGCGGCTGGCAAGGCGGTGCCAGTCAGGGCGGCTTCGGCGGCTACACCGGCAACGAAACCTCGATGCGGCGCGGCGGCTGGAGCGGCCAATCGCAGCTGGGCGCCGGCAACTACGGCGGTTCGCAGGCCGGCTACGGCTACAACCAGAACTACGGCGCGGGCAGCAGCTACGGCCAGGGCGGCAGCAGCTCCATGGGGCCCAACTACGGCGGCCTGGGCCAGCGCGCCTACGGCAGCGAATACGGCGCCGGCAGCCAGAGCGGGCGCGGCGGCTATCGCGGCATCGAAGAACAGAACATCAATTACGGCAGCCGCGATTTCGGGCGCGATTTCGGCCCCTCGCACGAATTCGGCCAAGGCTACGGCGGCTCGGGCTACGGCTATCAGCGGGGCGGCCGCGGCTACGGCCCGGACTATTCGCAGTCGAGCGGCGGCTACAACCGCGGCGATTACGACCGCGACGCGATGAGCGGCTCCTGGGGCCAGCCGCGCAGCGACTTCAACCAGGCCGGCGGCTACGGCAGCGGCTACAGCCAGGTCGGCGGCCGCATGGGCAGCAACCAGCAGCAGCGCGGCTTCACCGGGCGCGGGCCGAAGGGCTACACCCGCTCCGACGAGCGCCTCAAGGAAGACATCAACGAGCGTCTCACCGACGACTACGCGATCGATGCCAGCGACATCAGTCTCGAAGTGCGCAACGGCACCGTCACGCTCACGGGCCAGGTCGACGAACGCTGGATGAAGCACCACGTCGAGGATCTGGTGGACCGCTGCTCGGGCGTGCAGGAGATCGAGAATCGCCTCACCGTGCGCCGCAACGTCAGCAGCGGCAGCACGACCGGCACGCAAGGCACCACCGCGACCGGCACGGGCAGCAGCACGGCCAGCACCACTTCCACGACCACCTCGACGCGCAAGCAATAGCGCAAGCGCGGCACGCAACGCGACACGCAAAAGAAAACGCCCCGCTTCGGCGGGGCGTTTTCATTGCAGGCACGGAAGGGGCTACTTGTCGTCGTCGGTGTTCTGACCGTGGTTGTCCCATTCCATGTGCGAGATCACGCCGTTGCGGTCGCTGTCGACGTCGGCGAAGGTCATCGAATCGTGCTTGAGGTCATCGAACTCCATGCGCGAGATCGAGCCGCTGGAGTCGGTGTCGGCGTGTTCGAAGTTGGTCATGCTGTCGTCGTCCGACATGATCTGGCTGACCATCTCGCCCTGCGCCTTGCTGGCCGGGTCTTCGTTGCCGGTGCGCGGATTGTTGGCGTGCGTCGAACGCACGGGCTTGTCGGCGTCGCTCTGCGAGGGCGGCTCGTTGGCCCACGCGCTGCCGAAGGCGAGTGCGGCGCCCATCATCAGGGCCAGGCGATGGATATGCGACATGGGGTTTCTCCTTGGGTTCGGCACGGGAAATCCGTGCCCGGAGGCATCCATGTTCCATGCCGCGCGCCCGCGCCGGACGCGGCGGTCGTTCATCCGCGGCTGCCGGGCCTGCTCGCGCCGACGAACGAACGCTTCAGGCCGCCTGCAGCGCCTCGCGAACCTGCGCCGCGCTGTCCGGCCGCACCACGCGCGCCACTTCGACGCCGTCGCGCAGCACCACCAGCGTCGGCCACAGCTTGACGCGGAACGAACGCCCGAGCGGCTTGCCCTTGCCGTCGCTCACCTTGATGTGGCGCACCCCGCCGGCCTGCGACGAAAGCGCCTGCTCGATCGCCGGTTGCGCACCGATGCACCAGCCGCACCAGCCCGCGCCGAACTCGAGCACCGTCGTGCCGGCGAGCGCGTCCACGCTGTCGCGCGTGGGTTCGCCGTTGTCCGGATACTTCGCCGTGTAGCTCATCGTCCGCTCCCTGCGAAGAACATCGCGTCGAGGATGTGCGCCACGGGATAGGCAATCACATGGTAGGTGAGCACGGCCAGAACGATGCCCGCGGCCGGTCCGGCGCCGATGCGTTTCCATCCGCCCACCTGGCGTGCCTGGAACGCCAGCGCGGCAAACACGAACAGGGCGGCCAGCAGCAGGCCGACGGCGATCGTCCAGCCGCTCGAATGCGTCAACACGAGGGTGGTGGTCTGCACCACGAAGGGAGCGAGCGCGGTCACCGCCGCGATCACGGAAATGCCGCGCGCAGTGCGGCGATCGATGGGGGGCAGGCCGGTCATGATCGCAGTGTAGTGGAGTAAGGTACGCCGGCATGAAAGCCATCGAACTGCGCCATCCCCTGGTCCAGCACAAGCTCGCCTACCTGCGCGACGAAGCGCTCGATCCCGTGCGTTTCCGCCAGATCGCCGGCGAGATCGGCATGATGCTGGCCTACGAAGCCTGCCGCGATCTGGCCCTGGCCGACGCGCGCGTCGCCACCTGGTCCGGGCCGCTCGACGTGAAGCTCGTGCGCAGCGACAGCGTGACGCTGGTGCCCATCCTGCGCGCGGGGCTGGGTTTCCTGCCCGGCGTGCAAGCCATGCTGCCGAACGCGCCGGTGAGCGTGGTCGGCCTGCGCCGCAACGAAGAAACCTTGCAGCCGGAGAGCTACTACACGCGCCTGGTCGATCGCCTCGAGCAGCGCACCGCGCTGCTGCTCGATCCCATGCTCGCCACCGGCGGCAGCGTCGTGGCGGCCGTCGATCTGCTGAAACGCTCCGGCTGCCGACGCATCAAGGGACTGTTCCTCGTGGCCGCGCCCGAGGGCCTGGCGCGCGTGGAAGCGGCGCATCCCGACGTCGAGATCTACGTGGCTTCGATCGACCGCGGGCTGGACGCCCGCGGCTACATCCTGCCCGGACTGGGCGACGCCGGCGATCGGCTGTTCGGCACGCCGGTGGACTGATTCCACGCTGCATCACATCACTGGGGAGACAACGCGATGGGTCGTACGGTCGTCGCCGGCATCGTGGCCGGCATCGTTCTTTTCATCTGGGGCGCCCTGGCGCACATGCTGCTGCCGATCGGCAACATGGGTCTGCAGATCGCGCCCGACGCGCAACAGCAGGCCGCCCTCGCCAGCCTGCGCGAGAACCTCGGCCAGGAAGGCTGGTACATGCTGCCGATGCTGCAGAAGGA
>CAMLOR010000241.1 GCA_946481615.1 uncultured Aquimonas sp. | reverse complement strand
GACGACATCCTGTCTTTACTCGGGTCGTGGCACATCCATGTGCCACTTGGGCCATCCCCAGGCGACGACGGACTCTCGTGCTTCGACGCTCGCGCCTTCGATCACGACAAAGGCCAAAGCCCGTCCCCGCTCCTTCTTCGCGATCACCGAAGAGACGAATCCCAACGCACCGGAAGGCCGTCGGCCTGTGCGGAGGGGGCGCAAGTGGCACATGGATGTGCCACGGCCCTGAGTAAAGACAGGATGTCGTCCCGAAGGGTGCGTCCCCTCCGCGCAGGACGGCGGACTCCTGCCGAAGCCGACGCAACCTGTTGCCGGTGTCGCTACTTATCGCGGACAACAAGAAACGCCGGCACAAGGCCGGCGTTCCTTCATGGCGTACTCGCGATGGCGATCAGCCCTCGCCCTGCCACTGCCCCAGCGCGGCCCGGGAGTTGTCGCGGGCGCGGGCGAATACGGTGTCCTGCGCCTTCCGGAAGTTGGCATCCATGTCCTTGGCCCACAGTTTCAGCGCGGCCTGCTGCATCGCCCGACCGTAGGAGAAGCTGAGCGTCCACGGGTTCGGCCCCAGCCGGTTCATGGCGTCCAGGTGCGCCGTCGCGTCCTCGTCCTCCTGCCCGCCGGAGAGGAAGACGATGCCGGGCAGGATCGCCGGCACCGTGCTCTTCAGGCACATCAGGGTGGACTCGGCCACTTCCTGCACGTCGGCCTGTTCCGGGCAGTCCTTGCCGGCGATGACCATCGAGGCCTTCAGGATCGTGCCTTCCAGCAGCACGTTCTGCTCGTACAGCGCGGCGAACAGCGAGCGAAGCACCGCCTCGGTGACCTCGTAGCAGGTCTCGATGTCGTGGTCGCCGTCCATCAGCACCTCCGGCTCGACCATCGGCACCAGGCCCTGCTCCTGGCACAGCGCGGCGTAGCGCGCCAGCGCGTGGCAGTTGGCCTCGATGCAGGTGCCCGAGGGCGCGTCGTCGGAGATCGTGATCACCGCGCGCCACTTGGCGAACTTCGCGCCGATGCGGGCGTATTCCTTGAGGCGGTCGCGCAGGCCGTCGAGGCCTTCGGTGATGAGTTCGCCGGGGAAGCCGGCCAGCGGCGCGGTGCCCTTGTCGACCTTGATGCCCGGCAGGATGCCGTTCTTCATCATCACCTCGACGAAGGGAACGCCGGCGCGCGTGGACTGGCGCAGGGTTTCGTCGTAGAGGATGGCGCCGGAGATGTAGTCGCCCAGGCTCGGGGCGGTGAGCAGCATTTCGCGGTAGTTGCGGCGGTTCTCTTCGCTGCACTCGATGCCCACGCCGTCGAAGCGCTTCTTGATCGTCGTGTTGGATTCGTCGATCGCGATGATGCCCTTGCCCTCGGCCACCATGGCCTGGGCGATGTCTTCCAGCTGGTCGATGCTCATTGCTGCTCCGGGGGATGAGGGTGACGCGAGACCCCGGATTATAGCAGTCAGGCGCCGGCCACCCGGCGGTGCCATTCGCGGGCGTAGTGGCGCGGGCCGAAGCCGGTGACGCGCGCGAAGCGGCGCGCCACGGCCTTGTCGGCGAAGGCGGCGGGCAGCGGCACGTCGCGGTCGTGCGCCCGGGGTGCGGCGATCAGGGCGTCTTCCGACGCGGTCACCTCGCCGATCCGGCGCAGGGCCTGGCGCGAAACCAGGCGGCCGGTGCAACGCAGCCGGCGCGCCGCGGCCTCGGCCCGCAGCCAGTCCCGCACCGGCGCGAGCGCCTCGCCCTCGCGCACCGCGCGCACCCACGGCACGTCGCGCTCGCAGGCGAGCAGCGCGGCGAACACCTCCGGCGCGATCGGCACCCGCGCCGGCAGCAGTTCGCGCTTCGCATCGCGCTCGTCGGGCAGCGACAGTGCGAACACGCCCTGCGCCTGCTCGCCGGGCGCGAGCGCGAAGCGGAACCCGGCCGGTGCGTAGAGCGCGGAAAGCGGGCCGCTCGCCAGGCGCCCGAAGGCCGAGTCGAAACGCACCTGGCGATCGAGCGAAACCAGGGTCACCGGCAATGCCGACATCAACATGTCGCCCTCGCGGCGCAGCGATGCGAGGCGGACGGCAGCGAGCGTCGCGGTTGCGTTCATGGGCGCGAGTGTCGGCGCCGCGGCGCATGCATTTCCTGCGGTTTTCGCCTGCGCGCACACCTTCGCGCACGCCGTTTCCAAGCCCGCATTCGCGGCACATCCAACTCGCAGGATCGGAACAACGGAAGGATTACCGGATCGTTACCGTGGCCGGGCGATGCGTTAGCAAACCGTAAAGCGCATCCAATACCAGAGGAAAACACATGACCCCCAACCTGCTACGAACCTCGATCCTCCGTGCGCTGCAATTGGGCGCGGTGGGTCTTCCCGCCGCGTTCGCCCTGCCTGCGCTCGCGCAGGACGAGGCCAGCGAAGACGCCAGCACGCTCGACCGCATCGAGGTGACCGGCTCGCGCATCAAGCGCGTCGACATCGAAGGTCCCACGCCCATCACCGTGATCTCGCGCGAGGACCTGCAGCTTTCGGGCGATCTGTCGGTCGCCGATGCGCTGCGTTCGTCCACCTTCAACACGCTGGGTTCGTTCCAGCAAAGCTCGGGCAACTCGGCGCAGTCGCAGTCGACCATCGCGCTGCGCGGCATCGCCTCGCAGTACACGCTGATCCTGCTCGACGGCCGCCGCATCGCCGGCTCGCCGGTGCTGGGCGCCGCTTCGCAGAACCTCAACGCCATCCCGTTCGCGGCGGTGGAGCGCATCGAAATCCTGCGCGACGGCGCATCGGCCATCTACGGTTCGGACGCGATCGGCGGCGTGGTCAACATCATCCTGCGCAAGGACTACGAAGGCCTGGAAATCTCGGCCTCCGTCGAGCGTCCGACGCGTGGCGAGCCGAACGCCAACTCCGGTTCGATCACCGGCGGCGTCTCGGGCGACCGCGGCAACCTGACGTTCGTGGTCGATCACCAGGAACGCGGCATGATGTTCAATGCCGACCGCGCCAACGGCATCGAAGGCCTCGATCCGGGCGTCGGCCTGTCCGCGCTGGGCTATCCCGGTTCGGCCTATGTCTACGATTCGACCGACGGCAGCTTCGACGGCGATTTCGTCGGCGCCTTCGCCGATCCGCGCTGCCCGTCGGCGCTCGGCAGCGATCCGCTGTTCCCGAACTCGGTGCTGATCAACAACGCCTACGGTTCGATCTGCTACTTCAACTTCTCGGCCGTCGCCGCGAACGAAGCCTCGCTGCGCCGCGACTCGGTGATGGTGAACGGCAACTTCGACATCAGCGACAACGTCTCGGCGTTCTCGCGCGTGACGGTGAATTCGAGCAAGTCCTTCGGCCGCTACGCGCCGACGCCGATCACCAATCCGTTCCCGACCATCGCCGGCGACAACCCGAACAACGTGTACGGTGGCGACGCGCTGCTGCTGCTGCGCTTCGTGCCGGGCGGCAACCGCGACAACGACGTGCGCGATCGCATGTTCGACGTGCTGTTCGGGCTGCAGGGCCAGGTCGACTGGTTCGGCGGCGCCGACTGGGAAGTCGCACTGCACCACAACCGCTACGACGTCGATACCGTCGGCAACGGCTACCTGCTGCGCACGGCGCTGCAGCCGCTGATCGACTCGGGCGCCTACAACCCGTTCGGCGATCCGAACGATCCGGGCAACATCGCCGCGGTGGCCTCGGCCCAGCACACCACGCAGCGCTATTCGGAAAGCCGCTTCGCCGGCATCGACGGCCAGATCAATTTCGATCTGTTCGAGATGGCGAGCGGCCCGGTCGGTTTCGCGGCCGGCTTCGACTACCGCGACGAGCGCTTCAGCGACGACGTCGACGCCCAGTCGTCGGCGGGCAACGTGTCGGGTTCCTCGGGCGGCGACGCCTCGGGCGAGCGCGCGGCCTACGCCGTGTTCGCGGAAGCCGTGTTCCCGCTGCTGCCGACGTTGAACCTGGACGTGGCCGCACGCTACGACCATTACAACGACTTCGGCAATTCGACCAACCCGAAGGCCTCGCTGGAATGGCGCCCGATGGAGACGCTGCTGGTGCGCGGTTCGTGGAGCACGGGCTTCCGTGCGCCCGGCCTGTCGAACCTGTATCAGTCGCCCCTGCAGTCGTTCAACGCCGCCATCGACACGCGCGCCTGCAATGGCGACGTGCCGGGCTTCCAGGCGCCGTTCAACCCCTGCAACTCGCGCCAGTACGAGAACGTCTCGGGCGGCAATCCGAACCTGACGTCGGAAGAGTCGGAGAACTGGAGCGTCGGCGCGGTGTTCAGCCCGATCGATCGCCTGACGCTTTCGCTCGATTACTACAACATCGAGCTGGAAGACCAGGTCGGCACGCTGACGCTGCAGCAAGTGCTCAACCTCGAAGCGGCCAACGGCGGCTCGCCGTTCGTCACGCGCAACCCGGCCACCGGCGCCATCACCCTGGTCAACCTGCAGCAGCAGAACATCGCCGGCACCAAGACCTCGGGCATCGATTTCGAGGCCGATTTCAGCTTCGACACCGCGATCGGCACCCTGAGCCAGAACCTCGTCGTCAGCTACATCGACACCTTCGAAGTCGACCAGGGCACCGGCACCTTCGCCGACCAGCTCGACCAGGCCTTCTTCCCCGACCAGCGCGCCGCGCTGACGCTCGGCTGGGCGAACGGCGATTTCAGCGCCACCGTGATCGGTACGCTGGTGGGCTCGAGCGAGGAACTGACGGCTCGCAACGGCGCGCTCGGCACGCGCATCCCGACCTGGGTGACCTGGGACATCCAGGGTTCGTGGGCGGCGCCGTGGAACGGCAAGGTCACCGTCGGCGTGCGCAACATCGGCGACAAGGATCCGCCGCTCGACAACACGCTGCTCACCGGCCCGTTCTATCTGAACTCGCAGTACGACTGGTACGGCCGCGTGCCCTACGTGCGCTACGAACAGAAGTTCTGAAGCTGGTTGCGGGGTAACCCCTGCTTGGCCGGGCGCGCGATGCGCCCGGCTTTTTTTTGGCGCTTCGCCAGTTCGAGTTGAGAGCAGGTGGCTGCTGCAAGGGGTCGCACGTGCTCTTGCCGGGTCGGGGTGGTCGGCGAGGGCTTCGGCGCCGGCTTCGCCGGAAGCTGGAGCCAGTGACTTCGAGGCACCTCGCAAACGTCACTGGATTCCCGCCTGCGCGGGAATGACGGCGGTGCGTTGCTGCTCTACGCGTACGAACCGCATCGACAGTCGGAGGACGCGGGGGCGCTCGGGGGTTCGGGGATGTGTGAAGCCGCCGGAGGTCGCCGGATAAGGCCCACGAAGTGGGTGCGCGCAGGATGCGCGCAGTTTTCGTTCGC
>CAMLOR010000240.1 GCA_946481615.1 uncultured Aquimonas sp. | reverse complement strand
GGCTACAAGAAGATCCGCTACTACACGCACGAGAACATCGGCTACGGCCCGGTGAATCTGCCGGACCAGGAACTGCACACCACCGCGGTGTGGTGGCAACTCGGCCAGGACGTGCTCGAAAGCGCGTTCGCTTCGCGCCAGGAGGCGCTCGACGGCTTTCTCGGCGCGGCGCATGCCTTGCACCTCGTCGCCACGCTGGCCGTGATGGCGGAAGGCCGCGATCTGCAGAAGGCGGTCGGCAGCGGCGACGGCGCCTGGTTCGCGCAGGCCGATGCCCGCGGGCGCGGCCAGATGCGCGCGCCGGGCGGCGAGCTGGTGCCTGCGTCGGCCCTGCCGCGCTTCGCGCCGACGGTGTATCTGTACGACAACTTCCCCGGCGGCGTGGGCCTGAGCGAGCCGCTGTACCGGCGGCGCGACGAACTGCTGCAGCGCGCGCACGAACTGGTTTCGCGCTGCGAATGCACGATCGGCTGCCCGGCGTGCGTGGGGCCGGTGCTGGGGCTGGTGGAAGGCGCGCAGCATTCGCCGAAGGCGCTGGCGCGCGAGGTGTTGGGGTTGTTGTGCGCGTGAGGCGGTCGCGTGGGATTCGACAGGCTCACCCCGAACGGATATCGCAGTCCGACGGGAAAGCCTTGCTTGCTGCGAGCGAATCGAATTGCCGCTTCGACTCGCGACGACCGTTCGCGGTGAGCCTGTCGAACCGTCGCCTCGATCCATGAGCAGCCTCGCCGATCGCCTGCGCACGCTGCGCAGCCAGGCAGGCGCCGACGCCTTGCGTGCACGGCAACCGGCCGAACCCTCGCCGCCGACCGCTGCGCGCCGGCCGCTTGCCGCATTGGACGACCTGCGCCGTCTCGTCGGCGTACGCGGACGCGCCACAGGCGCACCGGCCGTGCAGCCACGTGCCTTCGACCGCGAAGTCCACGGCGACGAGATCGCACCGGGCCTGCGCTACAGCGAATCGCACACCGCATGGCCGCCCGCCCCGGAGCGCATCGACGCCGGCTTCGCGAAACTCGCCGAGTACGAATGCGGACGGCTGGTGTGCTTCGACACCGAAACCACCGGTCTGGCCGGCGGCACCGGCACGCGCGCCTTCATGATCGGCGCGGCGGACTGGCACGCGAGCGGCCTGCGCGTGCGGCAGCTCACGATCACGACGCTGGCGGCGGAGAGCGCCATGCTGCGCGAGTTCGCGCACTGGCTCGAAGGCGACCGCGTGCTCGTCAGCTACAACGGCAAGAGCTACGACGCCCCGCTGCTCGCCGCGCGCTACCGGCTCGCGCGCCTGCCTTCGCCGCTGGCCGGGCGCGATCACATCGACCTGCTGCACCCGGTGCGCCGGCGCTACCGCGGACACTGGGAGAATTGCCGCCTCGCCACCATCGAGCATCGCGTGCTCGGCGTGGTGCGCGAGGACGATCTGCCAGGCGCGCAGGCGCCGCGCGCCTGGCTCGACTATCTGCGCGGCGGCCCCGCCACCGATCTGCGCCGCGTCGCCGCGCACAATGCGCAGGACCTGCGCAGCCTCGCGGCGCTGTTGTTGCACATGGCGGCGTGCAGCGGCTGAGCCGCGCAAATTGCGCGGCTCAGCCATGACGTCGTGCAAAGCGAACGCCTACGTCGCCCCCGCGCAGGCGGGACCCAGATGCGAGGCACACCGATACTCCCCGCACCTGGATTCCCGCCTGCGCGGGAATGACGAAGGACTCTCGCGGGAATGACGGATGCGAGGCGAGCCGTCGTTCCCGCGAAGGCGGGAACCCAGCGACTCTCGCCCCACCCATCGCCACTGGCTCACTCCATGCATCGCCCGCTCGAAGCCCCACACCGGGAGAACGCCATGCGTCCGCTTCTGCTCGCTCCGCTCGCCCTCGCCCTGCTCGCCGCCGGTTGCGGCGAACGCGCCACCGTTTCCGACCGCGCCGGCATGGGCCCCGACCCCGTGCTGCCGGAACCGAAGGAGACGCTGATCCCCACCATCAAGGTGGCCCCGGCCACCGGCTGGCCGGACGGCCGCACGCCCGTCGCGGCGCAAGGTCTCCGCGTGCAGGCCTTCGCCGAGGGCCTCGAACATCCGCGCTGGCTGCACGTGCTGCCGAACGGCGACGTGCTGGTGGCGGAAACCGCGGCGCAACCGCCGGCGCCCGATGCACCGAAGGGCGGCATCAAGGGCTTCTTCATGAAGAAGGCGATGAAGAAGGCCGGCTCCGCCGTGCCGAGCGCCGACCGCATCACGCTGCTGCGCGATGCCGATGGCGACGGCGTCGTCGAGACCCGCACCGTCTTCCTCGAAGGCCTGCGCTCGCCCTTCGGCATGGCGCTGATCGGCGACACCTTCTACGTGGCCAACACCAACGCCGTCGTGAAAGCGCCCTACGCCGAAGGCGACACCACGATCCGCGCCACGCCGCAGACCGTCGTCGCGCTGCCGGAAGGCAACCAGAACCGCCACTGGACGCGCAGCCTCGCCGCCGGCGCCGACGGCTCGAAGCTCTACGTCACCGTCGGCAGCGACAGCAACATCGCCGAACGCGGCATGGACTACGAGGTCGAACGCGCCGCGGTGCTGGAAGTCGATCCGGCCACAGGCAGCAAGCGCGTGTTCGCGTCCGGCCTGCGCAACCCGAACGGCGTCACCTTCGAGCCCACGACGGGCCGCATGTGGGTGGTGGTCAACGAGCGCGACGAGATCGGCAGCGATCTCGTTCCCGATTACATGACGTCCGTGCGCGACGGCGGCTTCTACGGTTGGCCCTACAGCTACTACGGCCAGCACGTCGACGTACGCGTGCAGCCGCAGCGGCCGGATCTGGTCGCGAAGGCCATCGCCCCCGATTACGCGCTCGGCCCGCACACCGCTTCGCTGGGCCTGGTATTCGCCGACGGCGGTGCTTACGTCGGCCAGCACGGCTCCTGGAACCGCAAGCCGCCGAGCGGCTACAAGGTGATCTTCGTGCCCTTCGCCAACGGCATGCCGAATGGCGAAGCGCGCGACGTCCTCACCGGCTTCCTCGACGAGGAAGGCAACGCGATGGGCCGGCCGGTGGGCGTGGCCATCGACCGGACGGGTGCCCTGCTGGTGGCCGATGACGTCGGCAACACGGTGTGGCGCGTGACGCGGAACTGACGGACTGCCTCTCCCGTTCGGGGGTGAGCCTGTCGAACCCGGGCCTCACCCTCACGAATGCCCGGTCGGCCCACCCATCACCGGCAACACCACGCCCGTCACGTAGCTCGACATCACCGGCGAGGCCAGGAACACGAAGGCGGGTGCGATCTCCTCCGGCTGCGCCGGCCGCCCCATCGGATTGGTCTGGCCGAACTTCGCAACATCCTCCGGCGCGCGGTCGGCCGGATTGAGCGGCGTCCACACCGGCCCCGGCGCCACCGCATTCACGCGGATGCCCTGCTTCACGAGGTTGCTCGCCAGCGATTTGGTGAAGGCGTGGATCGCGCCCTTGGTCGTGGAGTAGTCGAGCAATTCCTTGCTGCCGAACAAGCCCGTCACCGAACCGTTGTTGACGATCGCCGAACCTTCCTTCAGATGCGGCACCGCGGCGCGCGCCATGTAGAAATAGCCACCGATGTTGGTGCGCATGGTCTCCTCGAACTGCTCGTCGCTCACGTCCTCGATCTTCGCGACGTGCTGCTGGAAAGCCGCGTTGTTCACCAGCACGTCGAGCTGGCCGAAGGCATCGATGGTCTTCTCCACGGCCTTCTCGCAGAACGCGGACTTCTTCACGTCGCCCGGGATCAGCAGACAACTCTGGCCTTCGTCCTCGACGTGGCGCTTGGTAGCGCGCGCGTCCTCGTGCTCGTTGAGATAGACGATCGCCACGTCGGCGCCTTCGCGCGCGAACAGCACGGCGATGGCGCGGCCGATGCCCGAATCGCCGCCGGTGATCAGCGCCACCTTGCCCTTGAGCTTGCCGCTGCCCTTGTAATCGGGCGCCTCGAAGCGAGGCGCCAGCGCCAGATCGGCCTCGATGCCGGGCTTCTTCAGATGCTGCGCCGGCATCGGATTGGTGGGTTGCTCGCGCGCGCCGGCCTGCACGGGTTGCTTCTTCTCGGCGTCCTTCTGCTTCTGCGTCTTCTTCGGCGCGGCTTTTTCGATGGCATCGGCGCGCGCCTGGATGCGGCGCTGCTTGCCGGCCACGGCCTCGGTGCCGGCCGGCGCGGCGGCGGATTTCTTTTTCGGAGCGGGCTTCTTCTTCATGGCGGGCTTCCGGCGGTGGGAAACCCGATTTTTCTGGCTCGCGGAGCAATGCGTGCTGAAGTCGAAAATGCAAAAGCGCAACGCAACTGGCGCGCATCTTGCTCGGCGATGCGGGACTTTCCCGCAGAAGGAGCGAGTCATGCCGCGTGGTGACAAATCCGCCTACACCGACAAGCAGCAGCGCCAGGCCGAACACATCGAGGAGGGCTACGAGAAGCGCGGAATCTCCGAAGACGAGGCCGAACGCCGGGCCTGGGCCACCGTCAACAAGCAGGATGGCGGCGGCAAGCGCTCCGGAAGCGGGCGCAAGGGCGCCGCGAAGAAGACATCCGGGCGCAAGAGCGCCGCGAAGAAATCCTCCGGGCGCAAGGCGGCGGCGAAGAAATCTTCGGGCCGAAAGAGTGCGGCGAAGAAGACGACCGGCCGCAAATCGGCGGCGAAAAAATCCTCCGGCCGCAAGAGCACGGCGAAGAAGACCTCCGGCCGCAAAACGCCAGCGAAGAAGTCTTCGGGCCGCAAGACCGCCGCGAAGAAGACTTCCGGGCGAAAGAGCGCGACGAAGAAGTCGGCAAGCCGCAAGCGTGCGGCGAAGAAGTCGTCGGGCAGGAAATCGTCCGCGCGCAAGACGTCCAGCCGGTAGCGCACGAATCGCAACCCGCGAACGGTGATCGAGACTATGCGCAAAGCCGATGCATCGCTCCGCCCCACCCGTTCGGGGTGAGCTTGTCGAATCCCACCCTCGAGGCAACGGTTCGACAGGCTCACCGCGAACGGTGATCGAAATCCGTGCGCAAAGCCGATGTGTCGCTCCGCCCCACCCGTTCGGGGTGAGCTTGTCGAATCCCACCCTCGAGGCAACGGTTCGACAGGCTCACCGCGAACGGTGGTCGAAATCCGTGCGCAAAGCCGATGCATCGCTCCGCCCCACCCGTTCGGGGTGAGCTTGTCGAATCCCACCCTCGAGGCAACGGTTCGACAGGCTCACCGCGAACGGTGATCGAAATCCGTGCGCAAAGCCGACGCATCGCTCCACCCCACCCGTTCGGGGTGAGCTTGTCGAATCCCACCCTCGAGGCAACGGTTCGACAGGCTCACCGCGAACGGTG
>CAMLOR010000239.1 GCA_946481615.1 uncultured Aquimonas sp. | reverse complement strand
ACCGCCGAGCCTGAACGTCTCGCGTT
Organism: uncultured Aquimonas sp.; assembly: GCA_946481615.1. The sequence continues at coordinate 5,345 of CAMLOR010000239.1, read as the reverse complement.
GCGCGAGGCATATGCAGCGCCCCTCGGCGGGAGGCGCATTATAAGGAGGCGGGGCGGGGCAGGCGAGCGGGGCGGGGTTATACTAAGCTTCGTCGTAAGTTAGTATAACGCTCATGCCCGCCTATTCGACGCTTTCGCCAACAGCCCAGACCGCCTACGCGCAGCTGTTCGACGCGGCACAGTCGAACGAGGTGCGCCGCGACGCCGCGCAGCTGCGCGGCTCCTTCGCGAGCAAGCAGGTCAAGGGCCGCACCTACTGGTATTTCCAGTTCACCGAGGTCAACGGCAAGCTGCGGCAGGTCTACGTCGGGCCCGATTCCGAGCGCGTCCGCAGCCTGATCGAATCCCATGCCGGTGGCGAAGGCCCTGCGCCGCTGGAGCCGCTCGCACGCTCGGCGATGGCGCTGGGCTGCGAGCCGCTGCTTACCGCGCATCACCGCGTGGTGCAGCGCCTGGCCGACTATCGCTTCTTCAATGCCGGCGGCGTGATGATCGACACGCACGCATTCCTCTGCTTCGGCAACATGCTGGGCGTGAAGTGGAGCGACGGCAACCGCACGCAGGACGTCGACTTCGCGCACGCCGGCAAGAAGCTCGAGATCGCACTGCCGTCGAATCTCGAGATCGACACGCACGCGGCGATCGAATCGTTGCAGATGGGCTTCCTTCCACTGGGCAGTTCCGACGGCAAGACGGGTGGCAGCTATCTGAATCCGCGCGACCCGAATTTCCAGCTGGATTTCGTCACGCCGCTGCACCGTGGCGGAATGGAGCCGTTCCGCCATCCCCAACTGGGCATCGTGCTGCAGCCGCTCAAGTTCATGGAATACCTGCTGCAGGATGTACAGCAGGCCGTAGTGTTCAGCAGCCTGGGCGCGACGCTGCTCAACGTGCCGAATCCGGCGCGATACGCACTGCACAAGCTGATCGTTTTCGGCGAACGGCCGCTGTCGCGCGCGGTGAAGGCCAACAAGGATCTGGTGCAGAGCAGCGCATTGCTGTCCCTGTTGAAGGAACGCGCGGCCTGGGAAGTGGAAGAAGCCTGGGCCGATCTGGTGAAACGCGGACCGGGCTGGGTGTCACGGGTGGCGCGAGGCCATGCTGCGCTCGCGAAACTTGCGCCCGAATTGCAACCGGGCGAGTGGTTGCCGCTGCCAGCCTAGCCCGCGCGCAAGGCCATCAGCACCGCCATCCGCACCGCCACGCCGTTGCTCACCTGCTGCAGGATCACGCTCTGCGCGCCGTCCGCGGCCTCGTCGGAAATCTCGATGCCGCGATTCATCGGGCCCGGGTGCATGACGATGGCATCCGCTGCGGCACCGCGCAGACGGGCGGACGTCAGGCCCCAGTCGCGATGGTAATCCTCCAGCGAGTCGACGAAGCCTTCGTCCATGCGTTCGCGCTGCAGACGCAGCATCATCACCACGTCGGCGCCGTCGAGGGCCTCGTCGAGGTTGTCGCAGACGCGAGTGCCGTGCAGCACGTCGCCGTCGGGGAGCAGTTTCGGCGGGGCCGCGATCCGGATGTCGGTGGTGCCGAGCGCGCGCAGCGCGTGCAGGCCGGAGCGCGCGACGCGCGAGTGGCGCACGTCGCCGACGATGGCGACGCGGCGCTGCGAGAAATCCGGTCCGCGATGCTGGCGGATCGTCAGCATGTCGAGCAGGCCCTGCGTCGGGTGCGCGTTGCGGCCGTCGCCGGCATTGACGATCGATGTGGTTGGCGCGCAGCCGGCAACCAACCCGGCGAGCGCAGCCGATTCCGAATGCCGCACGACGAAGGTCGAGGCGCCCATCGCTTCGAGGTTGCGCAGCGTGTCGAGCAGCGTCTCGCCTTTCTTGGTCGACGAATAGATCGCGTCGAAATTGACGACGTCCGCGCCCAGACGCTGTGCCGCGAGCTGAAACGAGCTGCGCGTGCGCGTGGAAGGCTCGAAGAAGAGATTGGCCACGGTGCGCCCGCGCAGCGCGTCGCGGCGGCCTTCGCCCAGGGACACGGGACGCAGCGCTTCGGCGGCGTCGAGCAGTGCGATCAGCCGCTCGCGCGGCAGGCCTTCGAGCGTGAGCAGATGGCGCATCAGTGCAGGCTCTGCAGGAATCGTTCGACGATGATCTCGGCCGCCACCGCATCGAGCGCGGCGGCGTCGCGGCGGCGGGCCTGGCCGGCCTTGCGGCGCTCCGCGAAGCGGCGGTCGGCTTCGAGCGAGGAATAGCGTTCGTCCACCATGGCGATCGGCAGCTGCGTGCGCTCGGCGGCTTCGGTGGCGAAGCGGCGCGCGAAGTGCGTCGCTGGCTGTGCCTCGCCGTCGATGGTGAGCGGTTCGCCGATCACGAGGCGATCGGGCTTCCATTCGCGCACCAGCGCTTCGACCTTCGACCAATCGATGCCGGCTTCGCCGACTTCGATCACCGCCACGGCTCGCGCGCTGCCGGTGAGGGAATTGCCGACGGCCACGCCGATCCGGCGCGCGCCCACGTCGAAACCCAGCACGCTGATCATGCGCTCAGGCGTGGCCGGCGTAGTCGGTGAGCAGGGTGACGTCCACGCCCATCAGGCGCGCGGCGCTCGACCAGCGTTGTTCGAGCGGGGTCTCGAACAGGATGGCGCGGTCGGCCGCGACCGCCAGCCAGGTGTTGTCCTGCAGTTCGGTTTCGAGCTGGCCTTCGCCCCAGCCGGCGTAGCCCAGCGCGATCAGCGCGCGCTTGGGGCCTTCGCCGCGCGCCATCGCGGCGAGGATGTCGCGCGAGGTCGTCAGGCTCAGTTCGTCGGAGAGGTGGAAGGTCGAGTCCCAGGTTTCCGTGCCCGGCTCGTGCAGCACGAAGCCGCGCTCGGGCTGCACCGGGCCGCCGAGCAGCACGGGCGTTTCGGACAGCGACTGGATCTCGGTGGCGATGCTCATCTGGTCGAGCACGTCGCCGACCTTGTAATCGGAGAGGCGGTTCAACATCAGGCCCATGGCGCCGTCGGCGGTGTGCTGGCAGACGAGGGTGACGGTGCGCTGGAAGTTCGGATCGCTCATGCCCGGCACGGCGATGAGGAAATGGTTGCCGAGGAAGCGGGTGGGTTCCATGGCCTCATTGTAGGCCTATTGGTTCCTCATCACGTTACCGGGGAGGAACTGCCAGGTGCGCGTGATGTGCAGCACGTCGACGGCTTCCTTGGTCACCGGCAGCGGGCCGAAGGGCTCGGCCAGCCGCACCGTGCGCACGGCGGCTTCGTCCAGCACCGGATGGCCGCTGGGCTGCACGATGTCGATGCTTTCCACCGTGCCGTCCTTGCGGATGGCCACCGTCATCACGAGCTGGCCCTGCAGGTTGCGGCGGCGCGCGTCGTCGGGGTAGTTGAGGTTGCCGATGCGTTCCACGCGCGCCACCCAGCCGCGCATGTAGGCCGCGTACTCGTATTCCTGCGTGCTGGCCGAGACGAACTTGCGCTTGGGACGCTTGGCGTAGGCCTGCTTCTGGCGTTCCAGTTCGGCCGACAGGCGCGCCATCTCCAGGCTGCGCTCGATCAGCTGGCGGCTGGTGGGCAGCGGCACGCTGGGCGAGGGGGTGAGATCGCGCGTGGCCGCCTGCGATTGCGTGGGGCGCGTAGTGGCGATCACCGGCTGTGCAGCCTGCTTCTGCGGCCGGGGCGCGCTGGCCTCGATCGGCTTGGGCGCCACGCCCGGCGTGGGCTGCGGCACGGCGGCCGGCTGCGGTTCGCGCGGGCGCTCGGGGGTTTCGGTTTCGCCGCCGCCCTGCTGGCTGGCCTGGGCCAGGAAATCGGCCTTTTCCGGGGGTTTTTCGCCGCTGGTGCGGGTCAGGATGACGTCCAGCGTGGGCACCAGCGGTGCCGGGTCGTCGACCGTGAAGCCCACGCCCAGCGCCAGCACGCCGTGGGCGATCAGCGAGAAGGCGAAGGTGGCGCCCAGGCGGTCGCCCGGCGTGATGCGCGGTCCGGCACTCACCCGCGGCGCGCCTCGATGGCGTCGAACAGCGTGCCGGCGATGTTGAGCCGGAACTGGGCGTCGAGCTCGCGGATGCAGGTCGGGCTGGTGACGTTCACTTCGGTGAGGTAGTCGCCGATCACATCGAGCCCCACGAAGATCATCCCGCGCCGCTTGAGCTCGGGGCCGACCTGCGCCGCGATCCAGCGGTCGCGTTCCGACAGCGGCCGGCCTTCGCCGCGCCCGCCGGCGGCGAGGTTGCCGCGGAATTCGCCGCCCTGCGGGATGCGCGCCAGGCAGTAGGGCACGGGCTCGCCGTCGACCAGCAGGATGCGCTTGTCGCCTTCCCTGATCTCCGGCAGATAACGCTGCGCCAGCGCCTGGTGGCGGCCGCCCTGCGTCAGCGTCTCGAGGATGACGTTGACGTTGTCCTCGCCGGCGCGCACGCGGAAGATCGAACGGCCGCCCATGCCGTCGAGCGGCTTGAGCACGCAGTCGCCGTGCTCCGCCACAAATGTTTTCAGCAACTTGGCGTCGCGCGTGACGAGCGTGGGCGGGCAGCACTGCGGGAAAAGCAGGGCCGCGAGCTTCTCGTTCATGTCGCGCAGGCCCTGCGGATCGTTGACCACCAGCACGCCGTCGCGCTGGGCCAGGCCCAGGATCTGCGTGTCGTGGATGTACTCGGGATCGACCGGCGGATCCTTGCGCATCAGTGCCACGTCGACCTCGGCCAGCGGGCGCCAGGCGGCCTCGCCCAGCGTGTACCAGTCGTAGGGGTCGTCGCGCACTTCGAGCGGCGCCATTCGCGCGCACGCGGCCATGCCGGCGATGCCCAGGTCGCCGGGGCCCGCATACCACAGGCGATGGCCGCGACGCCGCGCTTCGAGCAGCATCGCGAAAGTCGAATCCTTCTTGGTGACGATGGACGCGATCGGGTCCATCACCACGACGATATCCAGCGCCATGGCTCGCGTTCCGAGGGGTGAGGTCTATACTAGCATTCGCCGTCGTGCGCGCTTGACGGCCCCGGAATTAACTGGGATATAGGCGGTTACCGCGAAAGCGCGGCGCGCCGGCGCGGAAGCCTCTGGGGGACGCTGAATGGAAGAGATGGACAACTCAGGCGGGTTGACCGGCCTGAAGGTGATGGTCATCGACGATTCGAAGACCATCCGGCGCACGGCCGAGACGCTCCTGAAGAAGGAAGGCTGCGACGTGGTCACCGCCACCGACGGTTTCGAGGCGCTCGCCAAGATCGCCGACCACCAGCCGCAGATCATCTTCGTCGACATCATGATGCCGCGCCTGGATGGCTACCAGACCTGCGCGCTGATCAAGAACAACCAGCTCTTCCGCTCGACGCCCGTGATCATGCTGTCCTCCAAGGACGGCCTGTTCGACAAGGCCAAGGGGCGCATCG
>CAMLOR010000238.1 GCA_946481615.1 uncultured Aquimonas sp. | reverse complement strand
CGCGCGCTTCCTCGTGCAGCACGCGCGCCAGCATGCGCAGCGAGGCCGAGACGATGGAGCGATGGCCGTAGCCGGCCCAGGGCTGGTCGCCGCCGGGGCCGCCGATCAGCACGTAGCTGCCGCCGCGGCCGGAGTCGGCCAGCAAGGGCAGCAGATGGCGCGCCGCGCTTTCGTGCGCGCCGAGGTTCTGGTCGAGCATGCGGCGCAGCGCCGTGCCCGGACGATCGAGCACGCGGCCGCGTTCGCACTCGCCGCAGATCGCGGTGACGATGCCTTCGAGCGGGCGGCCGAGCCGGCGCAACGCTTGCACCAGTCGCGCGCTGCGCGTGTCGTCGGCCACCGAGCCGCGCACGATGGCGAGGTCGGCACCGGCGAAGGCATCGCGCAGCTGCTGCAGTTCGCGCGTCTGGCGCGCCACCGCGATCACCGCGCGGCCCTGCGCCACGGCCGCGGCGACCACGCCGCGGCCCACGCGCCCGGTGGCGCCGACCACCAGCAGGGCCGGTTTCATTGTCCCGCCTCCGGGATTGTTTCTCCCGCATTCGGGACGCTGGCCGTTCCATCGACGGGATGATCGGCATCCGCCCCCGTGTTGGCTGCGGTGACCGGAGTGCCTGATGCAACTTCTTCCGGAGCAGACGCCACAGCCTCGGACTGCGAGGCAAGCCATTGTTCTATTTCCCTTTCGAAATGGCGACGACCCTGATCCTGCTTGGCCAGCAGGGCGGGAAGCAGGCGAAGCGGATGCAGAGGGGAGCGGTCCATGGCGCGCACGTCGGGAGGAGGTGCCGCGAAGGATAAGTACCGCCACGCCCCTTGATTAGCCGCCAAATCGGGGAATAATTATCCCTGTATCGGGCCAATTGCCGCGCCCTTCGGAGACACTGCATGTCCCGCGATCTGAACGACACCCTGATCTTCGTGAAGGTCGTGGAAACCGGCAGCTTCATCGCCGCCGCGCGCGCGCTGCGCCTGCCCAAGACCACCGTGAGCCGCAAGGTGCAGGACCTCGAGACGCGGCTGGGCGCGCAGCTCCTGCATCGCACCACGCGCAAGCTCGGCCTCACCGAGGCCGGCAACGTCTACTACGAACACTGCCAGCGCATCGCGCGCGAACTCGACGAGGCCGAAAGCGCCGTCGGCCAGTTGCAGGGCGGCCCGCGCGGCTGGCTGCGTTTCACCGCGCCCTACTCCGTCGGCATCACCTGGGTGGCGCCGCTGCTGGGCGAATTCCACGCACGCCATCCCGAGGTGCGCGTGGAGATGATGCTCACCAGCGAACCGCTCGATCTCATCGACAAGGAGCTCGATCTCGCGCTGCGCGTGGGCAACCTGCCCGATTCCAACCTGATCGCGCGCCGCCTCGCCGTGTTCCGCACCCAGGTCTACGGCAGCCCGGAATACCTGGCGCGCCACGGCGAGCCCGTGCACCCCGACGATCTGCAGCACCACCGCACGCTGGCGATGCAGAAGTCGCGGCGCAACGGGTCGTTCTATTGGACGCTGGGCGACGGCACGCGCACCGCCGACTATCGCGTCGATCCGGTGCTGATCGCGAACGATCCGGGCGCGCTCAAGGGCGCGCTGCTGTGCGGCGAAGGCCTGCTGCTGGCGAGCGACGTCACGGTCAAGCGCTATGCCGAACAGGGCCTGGTGCGCCGCGTGCTGGCCGGCTGGACCGGCCCGGAGCTCGACTTCAACGCGGTCTTCCCGCGCGGCCAGGTCGTCTCGCCCAAGGTGCGTGTCTTCGTCGACTTCCTGGTCGAACGCCTGAACTTCGACGCCGACTACATGCAGATGCTCTGCCCCGACCGCGTGCGGATGGAAGCGGCGGCACGCGAGGCGAAGGTGGCGGTCGAGCAGGCGCTGGAGAAGGTCGCGGGATGACCCTGCCCGCGGCCCTCCGTTCTCGCTAGACTCGGCGGCACGCGGCCAACGGGGGTCCGCGTGCAACCAGGGGGACATCGATGCGCAACACACTCATCTGCCTCGCCGCGGCCGCGTGCGTGCTGGCGGGCTCCGCCGTCGCGCAGGACGGCAAGAACCGCGTCGTGCTGATCAACAACAAGTCGGGCTACGTCGTCACCGAGATCTACGCTTCGAACACCTCGGCGGAAGACTGGCAGGAAGACATCCTGCACGAGAACGTGCTCAAGCCGGGCGGCACGCTGCGCGCCAACATCGACGACGGCACCGGCCATTGCATGTTCGATTTCCGCATCGTGTTCGAGGACGGCGACGAAGCCGAGAAGCGCGGCTTCGACGTGTGCAAGATGGAAGAATTGAACATCACCGACAGCTGAGCGTCGCCGACGCGCGCGGCCCTCACGCCGCGCGCTGCAGGCCCTGCACCGGATGTCCGGCCTCGCGCCACGCCGCCAGGCCGCCGGCGAGCGGCAGCACGTTGCGGAAGCCGCGCGCACGCAGCGCCTTCGCCGCGAGCGCGGCGGAGGCTTCGTTGGGACAGTCGCAATAGACGACGATGGGCACATCGAAATCCGCCTCGACGGCCTCGGCGCGCTCGAGGCGGCGCGAATCGGGAATCCAGCCGTCGGCGTCGCGCTGCCGCTGCGAGCGCACGTCGAGCACGAGCGGCGCGGGTTCGGCGGCGAGCAGATCGCGCAACTGCGCCACGCTCACGCGCTGCATGCGTACCTGGCGCTCGAAGCGATGGCGCTGCAGCCACTTCACGCCGACGAATCCGGCCAGCGCGAGGGCCAGTGCCGGCAGGGCCACGTGTCCGAGCGATTCGAGCGCGAGCAGCACGTCGTTGACCGCCGCGTGGAAGAACACGCCCAGCGCCACCGCGCCGCCGGCCCACAGCGCGGCGCCGAGGCCGTCGAAGAAGAGGAAGCGCGGCAAGCCCGTGCGCGTCTCGCCGGCCAGCGTGGTAGCCACCGCCGCGAAGCCCGGGATGAACTTGGCCACGATCAGCGAAGGCGCGCCCCAGCGGCCGTAGACATCGCGCGTCTGCGCCACGCACGAATCGGGCGACAGCGAGAGGCGGCACATCAGGCGCAACAGCTTCGCGCCGATGCGGCGCCCGCCGAGGAACCAGGCCAGATCCGCGAGCAGCGTGGCGAGCGTGGCCACCGCCAGAATGGGCCATACCGACGCGCCCGCGTCGAAGGCCAGCGCCGAGGCTACGACGATGGCCGGATAGGCCGGCACCGGCAGCCCGCCCTGGTCGAGCAGGGCCGCCGCGAACACGAGCAGCAGGCCGTAGGCCGCGAACAGTTCGACGAAGAGTTCCATGGCGGCGACGTTAGCAAAAGTGCAAGCGTCGTTCCCGCGCAGGCGGGCACCCAGCGACTTCGCGACGCCCCGCCTAAGTCACTGGATTCCCGCCTGCGCAGGAATGACGGGGTACGCGCTATTTCGTCAGGCCTTCGGCCTTCAACGCAGCCTGCACCGCCGGCCGCTGCACGATGCGGTCGAGATAGCCCTGCAACGCCGGGAACGGCGATAGGTCCAGCTTCACCGCCTTCGACCAGTTGGTGACGGTGAACAGGTAGGCATCGGCGATGCCGAAGCTGTCGCCCACGATGAAGTCCTGCCGCGCCAGCACGTTCTCGATCAGGCGGTAGCGCTTGTGAAGATAGTCGAGCCGGTCCTGCCGCCACTCCGGACCGATGGCCGGGTTGAACAGCGGGCTGAAAGTCTTGTGCAGTTCGGAATTGATGTAGCCCAGCATTTCCAGCACCCGATAGCGCGCCAGCGTGCCGTGCGCCGGCACGAGGCCCGCCTCGGGCTTGCGATCGGCGAGGTACTGCGCGATCACCGGACCTTCGGTCAGCACCGCACCGTCTTCGAGTTCCAGCGCCGGCACGTAGCCCTTGGGATTGATCGCCAGGAAGTCGCGGCCGTCTGCCGTGAGTTTGCTCTTGGTGTCGACCTTGACGAGCGTGAGCGGCAGCGCGAGTTCGCGCGAGACGATGTGCGGCGCGAGCGAGCAGGCGCCGGGCGAGTAGTACAGCTTCATGGGGTTTTCCTCGTGGGTGGGGAATCGTCGGTGTCAGGCCAGGCCGTCGCGCAACGCCTGCAGCAGCGAGGCGGCATCGCGGTGGCGCAGGTTCGGTGCGATCTGCCCGCTCCACAGCGACACCACGTCGGTGCGGCCGGCGGCCTGGGCGGCCGCGCGCAACTGCGCGACGAACCAGCCCTGCATCGGGAACGGCGCATGCGCGCCCATGGCGGGAAACAGATCGTCGGTGAAGCGGTTGCGCAGGCCGCGCGCGAGGCGGCCGGTGAAGCCGCGCGTGAGCGTCGTGTGCTGCGCGGCCTCGCGATCGAGCAGCAGCGCGCGGTGCGCATCGCTGGTGCCCGATTCGCGGCAGGCCAGGAAGGCCGTGCCGATCTGCGCGGCCTGCGCACCCAGCACGAGCGCGGCGCGCACGCCGCGCGCGTCGGCGATGCCGCCGGCGGCGATCACCGGAATCCGCACGCGATCGGCGATGAGTTGCACCAGCGCGAAGGTGCCGTACAGCGATGCTTCGGCCGGCGCCAGGAACGACGGGCGATGGCCGCCGGCTTCCATGCCCGTGGCGACCACGGCATCGACACCGGCGGCTTCCAGCGCCTGCGCTTCGGCGATCGTGGTCGCGGCGCCGACGGTGCGGACGTCGCGCGCGCGGCAAGCCGCGAGGATGCGCTTGCCGGGCACACCGAACACGAAACTGAAGACCGGCGGGCGCGCTTCGATCAAGGCATCCACCTGTTCGTCGAACGGCGGATGCATGCGCGCAACGGGCTCGGGCTTGTCGATCTCGAGTTCGCGGAACAGCGGCTCGAAGCGGCGCCAAGCGGCATCGAAGGCCTCGCGCGAAGGGGCGAGACCACCCTCATCGTGATCCGATACCCACAGGTTGAGCGCGAAACGGCGGGCCGTCGCCGCGCGCAGTTCATCAGCCAGCGCGCCGATGCGATCGGGCGCGACACCGTGCGCGCCGTACGATCCGAGCGCACCGGCGTTCGAGGACGCCGCTGCCAGCGTCACGGTGGACAGCCCGCCGCCGAAGGGGCCCTGCACCACGGGCAGGTCGAGATCGAACAGCGACATCGCGGCGGTGCGGGCGGCGGCCATCGGGGCGCACTCCGGAACAGGGTGCGCGCATGCTAGCCAGCGGAGTTACCCGTGTATACGTGGTAACCATCGGTTACCGGAAGAATGTAGTATCCGCCCGGTAACCGGATTTTTTTGACCACGAAGGAACTTCAGATGGGATTGCCGCTGCGCCGCAGCCGGGTCGCCGCCGCCCCGGTGTGCCCTTTGAGCGAATGCATGCGCCTGCTGAGCGGCGCCTGGGCGCCGAACGTCATCTGGTATCTGAGCGCCGGCCCGCGCCGCTTCGGCGAACTGCGCCACGACATCC
>CAMLOR010000237.1 GCA_946481615.1 uncultured Aquimonas sp. | reverse complement strand
ACCTGCGGCGGCTTCACACATCCCCGAACCCCCGAGCGCCCCCGCGTCCTCCGACTGTCGATGCGATGCGTACGCGTAGAGCTACGCACCTCCGTCATTCCCGCGCAGGCGGGGACGACGAAACGGTGAGGAGTGCTCTTGCCGGGGTGAGGTGGCCGGTGATGCGAAGGCGGCTGAAGGTCGGCGGGTTCCCGCCCGGGGTCGCGCGCATGGATGCGCGCGAGTCTTTCGTCAGTCGATGGACGGACTGTCGAAAGACCCCGACGACCTTCAGCTTCCGGCGAAGCCGGCGCCGAGGCCCTCGCCGGCCACCCCACCCCGGCAAGAGCATGTGCGACACGCCCACGCGAACCACCTGCTTCAAAGCCGCTCAGCAGGCTCCAGCGCAACGCTTTCGACAGGCACGCCCGGTTCGCGTTTGACTTCGCGCCGGTACATGCGCCACAGCGCCCAGGCCAGGACGCAGAAGACGGCGGCGACCACCGCCAGGCGCATCGCGCTGTGGCTGGCCCAGGGCGAAATCACGCCCGCGAGCACCGCATTGAAGGTGAGGCCGACGAAAGCCTGCATCGACGAGGCCGCGCCGCGCTGGCGTGGATACAGGTCGAGGATGGCCAGCGTCAGGATCGGGAAGACGAGCGCGATGCCGATCGCGTTGAGCGACATCGGCAACACCGCGAGCGGTGCGCTCGGGCCGTCCACCATCAGGTTGTAGACGAGGTTTACCGCCATCGCCAGCGCGCACAGCGCGAAGCCGAGATTGGCCGACTGCGCGCCGGTCAGGCGGCCGGCAAGGCGTCCCGAAAGAAAGGCGCCGAACATCATGCCGCTGATCATCGGGATGAAGAACCAGCCGAACTGCTGCTCCGATAGATGCAGCAGTTCCATCACGAAGTTCGGTGCCGAAGCGATGTAGAGGAACAGCGCGCCGAAATTGAAACTGCCGGCCAGCGCCAGCAGCAGGAACTGCCGGTTCGACACGATCGCCTTGTTGCCGTGCCACAGCGTGCGCAACTTCAGCCCCACGCGGTTGGCCTTCGCATGCGTCTCCGGCAGCCAGGCCGCCGTCATCGCCAGCAGCACCAGCGAAAACAGGGCGAGGAACCAGAAGATCGTGCGCCATTCGCCCCACTGCAGGATCCACCCGCCCACCACCGGCGCCACCGCCGGCGCGATGCCGAAGATCATGGTGATGTGCGACATCAACCGCTGCGCATCGTCGCCGTCGAGGCAATCGCGGATGATGGCGCGCCCCACGATCAGCCCCGCGCCCGCCGACATGCCCTGCAGCGCACGGAAGCCCAGCAGCACCGGCAGGCTCGGCGCCAGCGCGCACCCGATCGAGGCGCCGATGAAGATCACCACGCCCCACAGGATCACCGGCTTGCGACCGGTGGCATCCGAGATCGGCCCGTGGAACACGCTCATCAGCGCGTAGGCGATCAGATAGACGCTGATGCTCTGCTGCATCGCCACCGGCGACACCGAAAAATCCCGCTCGATGACGCGGAACGCGGGAAAGATGGTATCGATGGCGAACGGCCCGAACATCGCCAGCCCGCCGAGCAGCAGGGCCAGCCGCGCGCGGGATACCACGGGTCGCGAAGTCATCCGTGCAGGATAGCAGTCCGCCTCGCGGCCTCCGTGTGCGCTATTGCTCCGGAACCGGAGAGATACCGCCGGGCGCCGTCTCGTCGGTGACCGTGACGCGATCGCGCTCGCTGCCCCAGGCGTGCGGGACGAGCAACGCGTAACTCGCCAGCACGCCGGGCTGCGCATCGGCATTGACGAAGCGGCCGGCCCAGAAGCCGATCGCGGGCAGTCCGAACAGGCGATCGCGCACGGTGCCCGCGGGGCTCACGGGGTCGGCGATCATGAAATTGGATTCGTCGCCGAGGCTGAGCGCGATTTGCCCGCTTTCGAGTCGTCCGCCACTGCCGTCATACACATATATCTCGTGATTGCTCGCGACCCGTCGCGCACCGAAAATCTCGGTGGCACCCGCCTCCACGGCCGCCGCCTGGTTCCACGCCACGACGTTGGCCTGATGGCAGAGCCGCGTCGGCGGCGGCGATTCCGGCTCCGGACAGGGATCGAAGTAGCAGATTGCCGGCGTCAGCCGCTCGCCGCTCGGCCGATGGAAGGCGAGATCGATGTTTTCGCAGGAGCCTTCCGGATCGAAGACCGAAGTGTCCGTAATGTTGCCTGGAATCGTGGAGTTTTCCGGATGATCGTCGGCGAGGTCGGCGAACGGCCGGCGCGCGAGCACGTCGGGCGACCCGTACCTGCCATGCAGGTTTTTCGTGGGGAAGGTGAGAACCCACTCCGACGCCCCCAGCAATGCGGCGCTGGAAGAGAAATCGTTGAACGCTTGGCGGTGCATCAGGACCGACGACACGGCCTGTGGCGTGGCCGGAGTCCAGTGCAGGATCTGGCCGGCGACCATGGACTCGACCGCGCCGCTGGCGCGCGTGCGCGCGGCGGCCAGGTCCGGAAACACGCTGCCCGGCGTGGTGTGCAACTCGGCCGAATCGGCCACGGTGAAGAAGCCGTCCAGCGCTTCGGCGCGCTGCGAATAGGCGACGCCGTCTTCCACGTCGACGATGGCGAACGAGCCCGCCAGCCCGCCCGAGGGTTCGTCGAGGTCGACATCGGGCTTGCTGTCCCACGCGCCGTCGCGCCACGCCTGATACAAGGCCGCACAATTGCGCGGCACGCCGTCGACCAAGCTGGCGTCGTGCGCGAAGTGGCGGCCTGAATGCTCGACGGTGTTGTCGGTGCCGGCGCGGTTGCCGGGCGCGTCGGGCAGCGGGAAGCGCGGTCCTTCGTCGTCGCCGTCGTCCACCACCACGCCCATCTCGATCACCTCTACGAAGCCCTCGCGGGTACGATCCAGCTGGTTCGGCCCGTCGTCGTCCTGCGATCCGGTGTAGAAATGGTTGCGGAAGGGCACGCCGGCTTCGGGAATCGACGGCACCGTGCAGGCGCGGTCGGGCGTGAACAGCCAGGCGGGGTCGGATTCACCGGGGGACCTGAGCATCGCCCGCCAGCTCGCGAAGGGCGCGAGATACAGATTGAAATCGAGCACCTCGCGGCCGTTCATGGCCTCGCGGAAGCGCACCTTCACGGCCTTGACTTCGGCGGTGTGGTTGGCGAGGGAGATCATGGTGTTGTTGTTCGCGTTCACGGTGTAATACGGGAACAACAGCACCTGTCCCTGCCCGTCGGGCGAGACATGGACGGCGGCGGCGGCCGGATGCGCGGCGAGCGCGATCGACACGGCCAGGGCGCGAAGCGAGGTGTTACGCTGCATTGCGATCTCCGAGAGGGTTCCAGTTCGGGCGAACGGCGCCGCCGCCCTCGTCGCCGTTGAGACACCGACGTCCGATCCCCACCTGCCCCTCAATGAGCACCCCTGCCGACGTCCTCGACCCTCCGCCCGTCCCCGCCCCGGCGCGCGGCACCGCACGCGATGCCCTGCGTTCGCTGCTGCCTTATCTGTGGCAATTCCGCGGACGCATCGCCTTCGCGCTGAGCCTGATGCTGGTGGCCAAGCTCGCCAACGTCGGCGTGCCGCTGGTGTTGCAGAAGCTGGTCGACCGCCTCGACGTGCAGCCTTCGCTGTTGCTGCTACCGGTGGGTTTGCTGATCGCCTACGGCGCGGCGCGGTTGTCGACCACGATCTTCACCGAACTGCGGCAGCTCGTGTTCGCGCGCGTGATGGCGCGCGTGTCGCGGCTGGTGACGCTGAAAGTGTTCCGCCATCTGCACGCGCTGTCGCTGCGTTTCCACCTGGCGCGCCGCACCGGCGGCGTGGCGCGCGATGTGGAGCGCGGCGGCAGCGCGATCTCCGATCTGCTCGACTGGACCGTCTACACCATCCTGCCGACGATCATCGAGATCGTGCTGGTGACGGTGGTGCTGGTCTGGCGCTACGACTGGGGCTTCGCCGGCATCACGCTGGCGACGCTGACGGCCTACGTCGCCTTCACCTTCGCCGTCACCGAATGGCGCACGCGCTTCTACCGCGCCGCGGTCGAGGCCGACACGCATGCCAACGAGCGCGCGGTCGACGCCCTGCTCAACTACGAGACCGTCAAGTATTTCGGCAACGAAGAGCACGAGGCCGGCCGCTACGACGAGAACCTCGTCAAGCTCGAGAACGCGCAGGTGCGCAGCATGAAATCGCTGGCCGTGCTCAACACCGGCCAGAGCGCGATCATCGCGCTGGGCGTCACCGCGATGATGTGGCGCGCCGCCGCCGGCGTGGTGAGCGGCGCGATGAGCCTGGGCGACCTGGTGCTGGTCAATGCCTATCTGCTGCAGCTGGCCATTCCGCTCAACTTCCTCGGCATGGTCTACCGCGAGGTGAAGCAGGCGCTCACCAACATGGAACGGCTGTTCGGCCTGCTCGACGAACGCCAGGACGTGCAAGACCGCCCCGGCGCGCAGGCGCTCGCCGCGCGTCGCCCGCGCGTGACCTTCGAGCGCGTGGATTTCGGCTACGACGTGCGGCGGCAGATCCTGCACGGCGTGGATTTCGAGATCGCGCCGGGCGCCACGGTGGCGGTGGTCGGGCATTCGGGTTCGGGCAAATCGACGCTTTCGCGCCTGCTCTACCGCTTCTACGACGTCGATGCCGGCCGCATCGCGATCGACGGCCACGACATCCGCGATCTCACGCAGGGCTCGCTGCGCGCCCACATCGCGATCGTTCCGCAGGACACGGTGCTGTTCAACGACACCATCGAATACAACATCCGCTACGGCCGGCCCGGCGCCACGCGCGAGGAAGTGATCGCGGCCTCGCGCGCCGCCCACATCCACGATTTCATCGTCTCGCTGCCCGACGGCTACGATGCCGAGGTCGGCGAGCGCGGGCTGAAACTCTCCGGCGGCGAAAAGCAGCGCGTCGCCATCGCGCGCGCCCTGCTCAAGAACCCGGCCGTGCTGATCTTCGACGAGGCCACCTCGGCGCTCGATTCGAAATCCGAGAAGGCGATCCAGGCCGAACTGGACCGCATCGCCGAAGGCCGCACCACGCTCGTGATCGCGCATCGGCTCTCGACCGTGATGAACGCCGACCAGATCCTGGTGCTGGACGCCGGCCGCGTGGTGGAACGCGGCACGCACGCGCAACTGCTCGCCCAGGGCGGCCAGTACGCAGCGATGTGGCGCCTGCAGTTGCAGGAACGCGAAGCGCAGTCGGGCTGAATAAGAGCGCGGATTGCGCACTGGTGACGGGACGCGGGGGCGCTCGGGGGTTCGGGGATGGGTTGCGCCGCCCGCGCTGCGCGCGGGTGCCCTCCGGTCGCCGGGGGTTTTCGATCGCACGTCCATGTGCGAACGAAAACTGCGCGCATCCTGCGCGCACCGGCTTCGCCGGCCTG
>CAMLOR010000236.1 GCA_946481615.1 uncultured Aquimonas sp. | reverse complement strand
TCCGACTCCAGCCGCCTTCGCAGGGCCGGCCACCCCACCCCGGCAAGAGCACTCCTCACCCTTCCGTCGTCCCCGCGAAGGCGGGGACCCAGTGACTTTGAGGCGCCCCGCAAACGTCACTGGATTCCCGCCTTCGCGGGAATGACGGAGTTGCGTGGTCGCTCTGCACGCACGGGCCGCGTCCGCGATCCCGCCAAAAGTAACGAATCTTCGGTTGCACACGCTTCCCGTCGCACCGCAAGCTCACGCCATGAATCTTCGCGCGGCGATTCGCAGGACAGGGCACGCGTGGCTAGCAGCCGCGCTGCTGGCCGTCGCCCCGATGGCGTTCGCGGCCGAGTGCGTGGCGCCGGCGCAGTTCGAGACTTTCGCCGCCGAGGCGCGCGCGGTTGCCGAAGCGGCGTCGCTGGATGCCGCATGGCAGCGCGTGGTGGAGGCCGCGCGGGCCTGCGCCGATCCGGCGCGCGAGGCGCAGGCATTGTCCGAGTGGTCGGATCGCGCACGCCGTTTCGGCGACATCGATCGGGTGCTGGCGGCCGAGCAGGCGCGCGCCGATCTGGCGGGCAAGCACGGCCTGTTCGCGCATGAAGCCGATGCGCGGCTGAAGATCGGCATGATCGCGGTGGCGCGCGGCGAATTGCCGCTGGCGCACACGCAGTTCGACGCCGCGCGCGATCGCTACGATCGCCTCGGCGATCTCGCCGGTGCGGCGCGCGCCTACACCGAACTTTCGCGCCTGGAACGCCGCCGCGGCGATTATCTCGCCGCGCTGCGCTTCGAACTGAGTGGCTTGCAGTTGCGCCGCCGCACCGATCCGCCGCTCGATCTGTGGCGTTCGCTGCTCAGCCTCGCGGTGCTTTACGAACAGATCGAATTGTTCGATGAGGCACGCGAGTACTACATCGAAGCCCTGGCCGAGGCCGAACGCACGCAGGTGCCGCAGCAGATCGCCGACGCGCTGAACGGCTACGCCGGCTTCCTCAACGATTTCGGCGCCGAATCGGCCGAGCCCGCGCTGGCGATGGCGCAGCGCGCGCTGGGGCTGTTCCGTGGCATCGGCGACACCGCGCGCATCGGTTCGTCGCTGCTGCAGGTGGGGCGCGCCAACTTCGCGCTCGGGAATTTCGATGCCGCGCAGCAGGCCTTCGCCGAATCGATGACGCAGGCCCGCAACGGCGGCTTCGAGGCGCTGCGCGCGCACGTCGAATTCCGCTGGGGCGAACTGGAACTGGCGCGCGGCAATATCGGGGAAGCACTGCGCCGCATCGAGGACGCGCGCATCGAGTACGAACGGCAGGGCAACCGCCACCGTCTGATCAAGGTGCATGGCGTGCTCGAGAAGCTGCATGCGCAGCGCGGCGATGCGCTGGCTGCGGCGGCCGCCGGGCGCGAGCATTTCCGCCTGCGCAACGAACTGCTGGGCGCCAATGCCACCGGCAAGCTCGGCGAGTTGCTGACCAATTTCGCGCTGGCCGACGAGCGCAACCGCGCCGACGCATTGCAGCGTGAGAACGCCATGGCGGCGGTGCGGCTGGAGTCCGAGAAGCGCCTGCGCACCATGGGCTTCGCGCTCGTCGCCATCGTGGTGGCGGCGCTGGTGCTCCTGCTCTGGCGCCACGCCACCGTGCGCCGCCTGTATCGCATGTTGAGCGAGGCCAACGCGCAGCTCACGCGCATCACGCTCACCGATTCGCTCACCGGGCTGGCCAGCCGCGCGCACGGACTCGAGCGCCTCGCGCAACTGCTGCTGCACGCGCGCACGCGCGGCGCCGAGCCGGCACTGCTGCTGCTCGACCTCGATTTCTTCAAGGAGATCAACGACCGCTACGGCCATCTCGCCGGCGATCAGGTGCTGATGTCTGTGTCGAAGGTGCTCAAGGAAATGCAGCCCGAGGACGGCCTGGCGGTGCGCGTGGGCGGCGAGGAATTCGTGTTGCTGCTGGAACACGCCGACCACGACCGCGCCGAGATGATCGCCGATGCCATCCGGCGCCGCGTGCGCGATCTGCAGGTCGACGTGGGCCCGCAGTGCGTGCAGCTCACCGTGAGCATCGGCATCGCGCATGCGGGCGAGAATGCGTCCGTGCGCGAGTTGTTCACGCGGGCCGACCGGGCGTTGTACGAGGCCAAACGCGCCGGACGCGATTGCGTGCGGCGCGCGTGACGCCGTCATTTCCGCGGAGGCGGGAGTCCAGCGACTCCGGACCTCGCGGGTGGCGAAAGTCGCCGGGTTCCCGCCTGCGCGGGAACGACGCGCTTGGCGCGTGACACCCGCCAGCGCGGCAATGGCGGACGCTAAAGTAGCCGCATGACCCTGCGCCGCAAGCTCCTGCTCCTCGCCCTCTGCACGCTCGTCCTGCCCTGGGCCGGCTGGCAGTTGCTGCGCCAGTTCGAAAGCCTGCTGCGTGAAGGCCAGGCGCAGGCGCAGCTGGCCTCGGCCGAAGCCCTGGCGCGCGCCGTGGCCGCGCAGCCCGAAGCGTTGCCGGCGCCGGACGCGGGCCTGTTCGTGCACGACGCGCCCGAACCCTTCCTGCTCGACGGTTACGACGAAGACTGGCGCGACATGCATCTGGCGCCGCAGACCTTTCCCGGTGGCCTGCAGGTGACGCTGGCGCAGCACGGCGACAGCCTCTACCTGCTGGCGCGCATGCAGGATGCGACGCGCGTGCGCGCCGACGCGCATTGGCCGCAGGCGGCGCATGCCGATCAACTCCTGCTCGGCGTCGGCGATGACGCCGGCCACGTAACGGTGCGCGTGGCGAGCGCGGCACCGGGGCCGGCGATCGTGGCACCGCTGGCGGCCGCGCAGGAGGTGCCACGCCTGCTCGGCGAATGGCAGGAAGATTCGCAGGGTTACACGGTCGAGCTGCGCTTCCCGCGCGGGCCGTGGCCGCGTCGTCTCGGCATCGACGCGCTCGACTTCGTCGATCCCGCTTCGCCGCCTGCGCGCTACGGCACCGCGGCCGATCCCGCCGTGGGCGGCTGGCCGTTGCTGCGGCCATCCAACTCGTTGCGCGCCACGCTCGCCAACCTCGTGCCGGAAGGCATGCGCGCGCGCCTGCTGCATCCGGAAGGCTGGGTGCTGGCGCAGG
This sequence comes from uncultured Aquimonas sp., assembly GCA_946481615.1. Next base: position 2,311 of record CAMLOR010000236.1, on the reverse strand, counting down.
CCGGCCGCTTCGCCGCGCTCGATTCGGCGGTGCAGCCGCCGTGGTGGCGGCGTGGGCTGTACCGGCTGTTGAGCCGCAGTGCGGTGCCGGCGCCGCCGGAAGGTGCGGGCGCGGTGCGGATGCAGTCCGACGAAGTCTGGCAGGCGCTGGCGGATCGTCCCGCGCAGGCCTGGCGCGCGCTGGATCAGGGACGCCGCCTGCTGCTGTCGACGGCGGTGCCGGTGCGCGTGAACGGGCAGGTGCGCGGCGCGCTGCTGCTCGAGCGCCCGAGCGAGGCGCTGCTGCTCACCGATCAGGCGCTGTCGCGCCTGATGTTCATCAGCCTGGCGGCGATGCTGGTGATCGCGGTGGCGTTGTTCGTGTTCGCGGGAAGGCTGGGGCAACGCATCCGGCGCCTGAGCGTGGCCGCCGAAACGGCGATGGCGCGCGACGGGCGGGCCGCGGCCGAAGGTTTCCCGCGCTCTACGGCGAGCGACGAACTCGGCGATCTTTCGCGCTCGTTCGCGCGACTGCTCGACGAGGTGGCGGCCTACACCGACTACCTGCGCAGTCTCGCGGGAAAGCTTTCGCACGAATTGCACACGCCGCTGGCCGTGGTGCGCTCGTCGCTGGAGAACCTCGAATCGCAGCCGCTGCCGCGCGAGGCAGGCACCTACGTCGAGCGCGCACGCGACGGCGTCGATCGCCTCGGCGCGATCGTGCGCGCGATGAGCGAAGCCAGTCGCATGGAACGCGCGATCGCCTCCGCCGACGCGGAGGATTTCGATCTGCGGGCCCTGGTCGAAGGCTGTGCCGAAGGCTATCGGCCGCTGCTGGCGCCGCGCGCGCTCAAGCTGATGCTGCCGGCGGCGCCGCTGCCGTTCCACGGTGCGCCGGAACTCATCGCGCAGGCGCTCGACAAGCTGGTCGACAACGCGCGCAGCTTCTGTCCCGAAGACGGCTGGGTGTTGCTGGCGCTGGCGCCGTCTGCCGAAGGGGCGGAAATCGCGGTCGCGAATTCGGGGCCGCTGCTGCCGGCGGCGATGCAGGAGCGGCTGTTCGATTCGCTGGTGAGTCTGCGGGAGAAGGCACAGCGCGGCGACGGTGCGCCGCATCTGGGGCTCGGGCTACACATCGTGCGCCTGATCGCCGAACTGCATCGGGGCGCGGCGCGCGCGCGCAACCTGCCCAACGGCAGCGGCGTGGAGTTCCGCCTGACCTTGCGCGGGCTGCCGCGCGAGCGGCTGGCGCGTACGGACTGAGGATCAGCGGCCGCAGCGCAGCGGCTCTGCGGCCAGTGCCTGCCGTGCGGCGTCTTCCAGCGCCTTCAGGCGCGTCTGTTCGATCGGGTCCGCATCTTGCGCGGCTTGCAGCGGCGGCGGCGCATCGAGTTCGAGCAGTCCGGTGAGGATGGTGAGCGCGGCGAGAAGCGTGCCGGGCGCGGTCGGATGGAGCGCATCCGGCTGGTAGAGCCGCGGCGCCTGCCCCGATTCGCGCGCGATGCGCCACGCCGCCGCCACCGGCAGCACGCAGGCGCGCACCGACCGTGCGGCCAGCCGGTAGCTTTCTTCCGCAGCGGGCGAGCTGTCCGCATACGGCAGCTGCGGCCAGGCGGCGAACAGGGCGATGCGTGCCGTGCCGCGCAGCGCTTCCGAAGGCGGCCCGACCACGCGCGCCGAGGCCGATTGCGGCGCGCCGCCCATCGGCGCCAGTCCCAGCGCCTGACGCCGCCGCCACTCCTGCGCGCGCCGCAACCGTTGCGCCAGTTCGCGCGTGCTGGCGATCAGTTCGGCGCGGCTTTCGGGCAGGGACGACGGACCTTGTTGCAACACGACCCAGTCCCAGGGCTGCGAAAGAAGCACCCGCAGGCGCCGGTCGCGCAGGTGGTCGGCCAGCGAATGGTCCGGCTCGGCGCGCATCGTCACCTGGATCCGCACACCCTGCGTCGCGCCCAGATCCGCCACCAGCGCGGGCAGATCGTTGACGTAGGTGTAGCTGTTACCCACGAACAGCACGCGCAGCGTCGCCGCCGCCGCCGTCGGCGTGGCAAGCAGCATGCACACCAGCATCGCGATGCCCATTCGCCACCGAACCATGAGTTTTTCCGTGAGTGGACCCGATGCGTATCGAAGCGCGGTGCGTGCGTGCGGTCCTGAGGATTTCCTCCGTTTTTCGTGGTTCTCGGGTTGCCATGCCGAGAGCAGGTGATCGTGGTGAGGCGAGTGCTCTTGCCGGGGTGGGGTGGCGGGCGAGGGCTGCGGCGCCGGCTTCGCCGGGAGCTGAAGGTCGTCGGGGTTTCTCGACAGTCCATCCCTGGACTGACGAGAAACTC
>CAMLOR010000235.1 GCA_946481615.1 uncultured Aquimonas sp. | reverse complement strand
CGAACTGCGTGACGTGCGGGATCATCACCCAGTTGCGCGCGAGGTTGGCGCCGGAAATCTTCTTGATGCGCGACAGCGGCGCGGTCTCCACCTCGCCGAACTTCGCGAAGTCGACGTTCGGCCACGGCAGCAGGTTGAGGCCTGCGCCGCCGCCGGCCGCGGGTTTGGCGCCGGGCGCCGCGCCGCCGGCCAGCGCCTGCTTCACGTAGTTCTGCACGTCTTCGCGCGTGATGCGGCCCTTGCGGCCTGCGCCCTGCACTTTCGAAAGATCCACGCCCAGCTCGCGCGCGAACAGGCGGATGGCCGGGCTCGCGTGCGGGACGCTGGACGGACGCACCGCATCGGCATCGAAGGCCACCGGTGGCGTGCGCGGCCCGGCGGCTTCGGGGTCGACGCCCACGGCATCGGAAAGCGCGGCGCGCGGCGCATCCTCGTTGGTTGCAGATGCGGCGGCCCGCGCGGTTTCCGCCGGCGAGGTGCCCTGCGGCAGTTCCCGTGTCGGTGCCGGCTTCGCAGGCTCCGCCGGTTTCGCGGCTTCGGCGGGTTTCGCCGGTTCGGCGGCCTTGGGCGCAGGCGCGGATTCGCCGCCCGCCGCTTCCTCGATGATCGCCACCACGCTGCCTTCCGACAGCGAGTCGCCCACCTTGACCTTCAATTCCTTCACCACGCCGGCGAACGGCGCGGGCACTTCCATCGTGGCCTTGTCCGATTCGAGCGTGACCAGGCCCTGATCGGCCTTCACGGTGTCGCCGACGGCGACCAGCAACTCGATCACCGGCACGTCCGTGTAATTCCCGATATCGGGAACGCGCGCTTCTTTCGCGGCCATGGATTCTCCTCGCCTCGGGCAGACGCCTATTCTCGCCGCCCGGGCACCGGCCACGCAAAGCGCTCGTTTCGCCGGCCGCAGAGCACGGCCCGCCGCACGGTGCGCCGATCCGGCGCACGAATGCGTTCCTGGGGATGTCACATCCGCTGTCCGGCGGCGGACGCCCGTTATGCGGAAGCGGACACGGACACACCCACCGCACCGCACGCAACTCGCTGATTCGATTGATGCGCCCGGTTGGCACGGCGTTTGCTCAGTCTCCCGCAGAACCTGCAGCACAAGAAGAAGGATGCACCCCATGACTCCGCTCCTGCCCCGCCTTGCCCTCCGCCTGTTGGTGCCGACGCTTGCGCTGTGCGCAATCGCCGCCCTCGGCGAACCGTTGCCGGCCCAGGCCGCCCGCGACACCCGCGTCCTCGTGCTTGAAGCAGGCGAGGCCGAGCTGGCCGTCACGCTGGAAGCCGAAGCCGAGGCCCTGCGCGCCCGCGCCGAAGCCGCCGAGAAGGCGCTGCATCAGTCGGCCGCGCAGATGCGCTGGTTCGTCACGCTGCCGGCCAACAGCCGCCGCTGCATCTCGGACAGCTGCTCGGGCTGATCCCTCGTATGCCTCGCCCCGCGCGAGGCATGGGCCGATCCGGAACTTCACCCCGGATCGCAAGTCGCGATCTGATCGCCGAGCCCGACGAGCGGCCAGCCGCACTTCATCGACGATGCTGCGTGGACGCCGCGGCTAGCTGCATGGCAATCATCGATACGCTATGCCTCGTAACAGCGTGATCGGCGAAGACGCAATCGACGCCGTGCGGGTATCGGATCCATTGACGGTCGCGTGGCGAAGCATGCATGCCCGCCAGGCCGTTGATGCGTTCCATCTGATCGAACCGAGTGCCTGAAGACATCGGGGATCGACCCGACGGACACTCGCCCGCTTTCTATCGCGGGACGATGCCGGTGGACTAGGCGATAATGACGCGTGCCCCCCGCCCTCGCCCCTGCCCGCAAGTCCCGTCGCGTCACCGGCGTGCAGTTCGCGGCGGGGCTGTTCACGCTCGCGAGTGCGATCGGGCTGCTGCTGTTCGTCGACCGCTACCTGACGCGCGTCACCGCGGGGCGGCAGGACGACTGGCTGCGCGTCCTGATCGAGGAATTGTCCGGCGCCTACGTGGCCGCGCTGCTGATTCCCCTGATGGTCTACGGCACGCGTCGCCTGCCGCCGTTCGGCCGGGCCTGGCCTTTCCATGTGCCGATGCATTTCGCCATCGCGATCGGCGTGGGCATGCTGCACACCACGCTCACCAATCTGGTGCGCCTGGCACTGATCGAGTTGCCGGGACTGGGGGTGGGCGATTACGCGCTGACGGCCAACCGCTATCTGCTGCAGCTGCCGAACCAGGTCATCGTCTATGCCGTCGTGGTCGGGATCACGCTGGTCGTGGATCGTTACCGTGCGGCGCGCAATCGCGAACTCGAGGCGGCCGAACTGAAGAGCCGCCTCACGCTGGCGCAGCTCGAGGGTCTGAGACGCCAGCTTGAGCCGCATTTCCTTTCGACGACGCTCAACACGATTTCCGAGCTGGTCTACACCAATCCGAAGGCCGCCGAGGAAATGATCTCGCGCCTGACCGCGCTGCTGCGCCACGCGTTCGCTCCCGACCAGGAACACGAGACGGCGCTGGGCGAGGAAATGCGCATGCTCGATCTGTACCTCGACATGATGCGGCTGCGCTTCGCGGAGCGGCTGTTCGTGCAGGTCGACGTGCCCGCCGAGCTCTACCCGGCGCTGGTGCCACGCACGCTGCTGCAGCCGCTGGTCGAGAACGCGCTCAAGTGCAGCGCGGAACCGTCGCATTCGCTGGTGGCGGTGCGCGTCTCGGCGCGGCGCGAAGCCGACGACCTCCTCATCCGCGTGCGCGATCGCGGACCCGGCTGCGATGCTTCGGCGCGCAGCCTGGGGCTTGCCAACATCCGGGAGCGCATCGCGCATCTGTACGGCGGCAGTTACGGCATCACGCTGGCCGAGGCCGACGAAGGCGGCGCCGAAGTGCGCGTGCGACTACCGCTGCGCCTGCAGAGCAGCGCGCCGCGCGAGTAATCCGCCTCGTTTCGGCTGCGCTGCGCTTCGATTCAACGCATCCGGCGAAACCCCGCGCCCTTTCCGCGCATCCCAAATGTCGATGCGGCCACACAACGTGGCTGCACATCGCGACACGCAGGAACTCGCCATGTCCCGCAACCTCCAACCCACACTCATCCGCGGACTTTTCGGTGTCGTCCTGATGACCTGCGTAGGGATCTTGTAGCCAATCAGCCGGTGAGTTCGTTCGGGATGTTATCCGGTTCGCGCCATTCGCGACGGACGCTTGCCGGGGTCTTGTAGCGATGCGCGCTGTGCGGCCGCTGCTGGTTGTAGAACTGCCGCCAACGCTCGATCAGAACCTTGGCCTCGGCACGGCTGCGGAACCATTCGCGGTTGAGCAGCTCGTCGCGCAGCTTGCCGTTGAAGCTTTCGACAAAGCCGTTCTGCCACGGGCTGCCCGGCGCGATGAACGCCGGACCGATCGCGGCATCACGGAGCCAGCGCATGACCTTGGCGGCCGTGAACTCGGCACCGTTGTCCGAGCGTACGAACGCCGGCTTGCCATAGAGGCGCATCAACCGTGACAGGGTCAGGATCACGTCCTGGGCACGCAGGCTGGCACCGACCTCGATGGCCAGGCATTCGCGGGTGTATTCGTCGATCACGCACAGCAGCTTCAATGCGCGGCCGTCGACCATCTGGTCGTGGACGAAGTCGTAGCTCCAGACCGCATTGGGTCGAACCGCGCCCGGCAGCCGAATGTCGCTGCCCGAACGCCGGCGCCGCGGCCGGCGGCGCGGGATGTTCAGTCCCAGTGCCCGCCACTGCCGCCGCACGCGGGCTTCGCCCAGACCCAGCCAGGCCGCCATGCGCCGATAGCCGAAGCGTGGGACCTGCGGTGAAGCGGCGAGGAGCCGATCCGCGACGGCCCGGTCCTCCTCGGCCTGCCGCGGTTCGTAGCTGCCGATGCGCCGGCTCAGGCCCAGATAGCGCAGCGCCTTGCGTTGCGAAACACCCCGACGGACCAGAACCTGCACCGAGTCGCGCCGTGCCGACGGGGTTGTCATTTTTTTCGGACGATCTCCTTCATCCCGTCGATCACGAGCATCTGCTCGGCCACCAGACGCTTGAGCTTCGCATTCTCCGATTCCAGGTCCTTGAGCCGGCGCGCATCCGGCACGTCCATGCCGCCGAAGCGATTGCGCCAGCGGAAAAAGGTCTGTTCGGTGACGTTGTGCTTCTTGCACAACGCCTTGATCGACATCGCGCCAGCCTCGGCCTCGCGCAGGATGACGATGATCTGCTCGTCCGTGAAACGCTTCTTCATGAGTTCTCCTTGCCGTTTAGGGTAGAGAACTCACCATCCAACTGGCTACACGATCTGTCTCAGGTCACTGAGCCTGTTTGCGATCGGCGGCGCGACGGCGCACGCGATCGTGAACGGCTTCGGCGCCGAGTCCGGTGTTGCCCGGTGCAGCGCGGTTACGCCTGCCTCGGCCACACTCGGTGAATCGTCCGACGTGGGTTGACGCAGGTTGCCCTCACGCGGGCCCGGCAGGCAGCCATTGGGTCCGCGTGCTTTTTATTCGCCACATGAACGAAGGAGGCCGCTTGCGCGGCCTCTTCGTTCGCAGTCCGGCTCAGTCGGCCTGCAACAGATCCAGGGAAGCGCCGTCGGCCAGACGCATGGCAAGGGCGGCTTCGAGTTCATCCAGGGCCTTCACGCGGGGACACAGCGCCTCGGCCCGTACTTCGAGTTCGTCGGCACGACGCTCCACCTTCTCCTCGATCGCCTTCTCCATGCGCTCGGCGCGCTCCTCGATACGCTTGGCGGCGGATTCGTCGCCGGTGAATGCCGCCGCGATCGCGACCGCGGCGATGTCCCCCGCCATCATCGGCACGAGCTCGCTCACCAGGGAGTCGATGGCATCGCCGAATGCGTCGTTGTCCCACTCGGCCGTATCGGTGCTGTGCGCGATGCGATCGGCGAGCTCTCCGGTGAGCTCGTCGACGCGCTCCAGCGCCTTCTTCGAGTTGTCGCCGGCGAAGGCGTTGGCCACCTGCAGCACCGCTTCGCTCGCAATGGCGACGGCGTCCATGGCGATGGCCTTCACTTCCGGCACCAGAGCCCGGACTTCGGCTTCGTAGCGACGGACGCGCTGCGCATCCTCGGCAGACAGCTCGAGTTCGCGACCATCGACAATGAGGCGCCCCCGGGTCATTTCGATCTGCGCGGGGCTGCCGCCGTCGCGATGGAACAGCAACGACTGCGGCTGGATGCGCAGGTCGAAGTCGCTTTCGAAGTCGCAAACGCCGGTGCCGCGGGCCTGGGCGGAGCCGGCGAACGCCAGCAGAGCGGCAGCGGCAAGGGGAAGCAGTTTCATGGTGCGCTCCTCATCGATGGGCAGGGTTTCGATGCGGACGCGCGGCCCGAGGTTTAAGTGACGCCCAAAGAAAACGCCCACCTCGGAGGAGGTGGGCGTTTGGGATAGAGCCCTGG
>CAMLOR010000234.1 GCA_946481615.1 uncultured Aquimonas sp. | reverse complement strand
ACCCCGGCAAGAGCACACCTCACCCCTTTCGTCGTCCCCGCGAAGGCGGGGACCCAGGTGCGGTGCATAACGAAGTTCCTCGCACCTGGATTCCCGCCTGCGCGGGAATGCCGGAGGTGCGTAGCTGCTCTACGCGTACGAACCGCGTCGACAGTCGGAGGACGCGGGGGCGCTCGGGGGTTCGGGGATGTGTGAAGCCGCCGCAGGTCGCCGGATCAGGCCGGCGAAGCCGGTGCGCGCAGGATGCGCGCAGTTTTCGTTCGCACATGGAGGTGCGATCGAAAACCCCCGGCGACCGGAGGGGACCCGCGCGTGAAACGCGCGGGCGGCGCAACCCATCCCCGAACCCCCGTGCGCCCTCGCGTCCCGCCGTGCATCCGGCGCTGCATTCCCCGCGTCCACACGAACGTTGGTTGCAGCCCGTTACGCCAGACACCCCAACGCCGCGAGCGTCCGATGCAGCGCTGGCACCTGCGCCAGCCAGGGCGCGCCGGCGGTTGCGAGTCCGCTGGCGAGGACCATGCTGCCGGCGGCATGGCGGAAGTGCGGGCGGCGCAACGCGGCACCGATGGTTTCGCCGCTGCGCGTGAGTGCGAGCATAAGCGGCAGCGTGCCCAGTCCGAAGGCGAGCATGATCGCGGCGCCCTGCACGGCATCGGCTTGCAGCCACGCGACCGCCAGCAGCGTGGTGGAGAGGCCGCAGGGCATCCAGCCCCACAAGGCGCCGAGCGCAAGCTTCTTCGGTACGGTGTTGGCCGGCAGCAGCGTGCGTTGCAGCGGGCGCAGGCGGTGCCACAGCGTGCCGCCGGGCTTCGACAGCCAGCGCATTTTTCCGCCGCGGTCGAACAGGCGCAGGGCGGCGAACACGAGCAGCGCGCCTGCGGCCAGGCGCGCGCCGTGCGCGAGCCAAGGCGAGCGCGCGATGGCGAGCACGGAATTGCCGAGCGCACCGGCCAGTGCGCCGGCGGTGGCGTAGCCGAGCACGCGCCCGGCGTTGAGCCAGGCCGCGTGCCGCCATGCCGAAGCCTCCGACGGCAGCAGGACGGCGAAGCCCGTCGCGATGCCGCCGCACATCGCGACGCAATGCAGCCCGCCCGCGAGCGCGGTGACGAAGGCGGCGCCGAGCGCGAGCAGGTCAATCGGCATGGCGCTGCACCTGCATCGTGTCGTCGTTCGCGAGCGCGTCGAGCGCGGGCGTGTCGAGATCGTCGAACTGCCCGCTGCGTACGGCCCACGCGAAGGCCGCGACGGCGGCGCCGACCAGCACGAGGCTCAGCGGCACGAGCAGCAGGAGGATCGTCACGACGCCACCGTGGCAGCGTGCGGTGCTGCGCTCGCCGAAGGCATGGAGCGTGCGATGCGCAGCGCATTGAGCGTGACCACCAGCGACGAGCCGGCCATGCCCAGCGCCGCGAGCCACGGCGTGACGAGTCCGCAGGCAGCGAAGGGCAGGGCGAGCAGGTTGTAGGCCAGCGCCCAGGCGAAGTTCTGCCGCACCACGCGGCGCGCCCGGCGCGCCAGCGCGATGGCCTGCGGGATGCGCGTCAGCGTGTCGCCTGCCAGCACGAAATCGGCCGCGCGGTGCGCGAGCGCGGCGCCGCTGCCGATGGCGATGGAGACGTCGGCGCCGGCCAGCACGGGCGCGTCGTTGATGCCGTCGCCGATCATCAGCACGCGGCGGCCCGCGGCCTGCCGCGCGCGCAGCAGGGCGAGCTTGTCCGCGGGCGTGCAGCGCGCCGTGGCCGCGTCCGCGTGGACGGCGGCCGCCACGGCATCGACGGTCTGCGGCGAGTCGCCGCTGCAGATCTCGATCGCGAAGCCCGCCTGCTTCAGCGCCGCGACCGTGGACGCGGCCTCCGGCCGCAGTCCGTCGCGCACCACGAAGCGCGCGAAAGCCCGCGAACCGTCGCCGAGCCACAGCGCGCCATCGTCGGCGCGGGCGGCGGCGAACTCGGCGCGGCCGAGGCGAAGCCGCCGGTCGCCGATGCGGCCCTCGAGTCCGAATCCGGGCACGTTGCGCACGTCCTCGGCGATCGCCGGATCGCGATGCGCGAACGCCTGCGCCAGCACGTGTCCGCTGCCGCGCTGCAACCCGGCGGCGATGCGCAGCGCGCGATCGGCATCGACGAGGTTGTCGAACACATCGCACGCGATCAGTTCCGGCCGCCCGCGCGTCAGCGTGCCGGTCTTGTCGAACACGGCGGTGTCGGCCGCGGCCAGCGCGAACAGGGCATCGGGCTCGACCGACAGCACGCCGATCGACGCCAGCCTTCCGTGCGCCACCGCGAGCGCCGCGGGCACCGCCAACGACAGCGCGCACGGGCAGCTCACGGCCAACACGGCCAGCACGATCTCGACGGTGCGCGCGGCATCGATCTGCCACCACGCGATGCCCGCCGCCGCGGCCGCACCGAACATCGCCGGCACGAACCACGAGGCGATGCGATCGGCAACCTGCGCCACGCGGGGCCGTTGCTCCTGCGCGCGCTCGAGCAGGCGCTCCAGGTCCGACAGCAGCATCTGCGCGCCCGTGCGCGTCACCCGCAGCCGAAGCGGCTGCTCGCGGCAGACGCTGCCGGCGAACACTTCGTCGCCGGCATGGCGGGCGACGGGCTCGGCCTCGCCGGTGAGCAGCGATTCGTCGAGCCACGCCCGCACAAGCGCGGGTTCATTGACGTCATTGCCGCATGCGTCGGCAGCCGCTGCCGGGGGCCTCTCGTCGTCGAGCGTGCCGCAGGCAGGTGCCGGGTAGGTTTCGTCGTCGCGCTCGCCGCAGGCCGATGCCGGATGCGCTTCGTCGTCGCGCGTGCTGCGTGCCGATGCCGGACGCGCGTTGTTGCCGAACGCGTCGTCAGCCACGGACGCTGGATGCGCGGTTTCGGCAGGCACCGCCAAGGCGTCGCCGAGCAGCACGCCGTCGGCGGGCAGCGCCTCGCCACACGACACGTTCACGATGTCGCCAGGCATGAGTCGCGAAGCGGCGACGCGCTCGCGCCCGCCGCCCGCGATCTCGCGCCATGCCAGCGCGGGCCGCGCTCTTGCCAGAGCATCCACGCGCGCGCTGGCACGCTGCCGGGCCCAGGCTTCGAGCTGGCGCGCCGCCAGCAACAGCAGCACGAACATCACCGCGGCATCGAACCACACCTGCGGTCCGCCGCGCAGGGTCTCGACCACGCTGGCACCGAAGGCCAGCAGCAGCGAGGTGCCGATCAAGGCGTCCATGCCGGGACGGTGCGCGCGCAGTTCGCGCCAGGCGCCGGCGAGGAATGGCCAGCCGGCGAAGAACACCACCGGCGTCGACACCAGCAGCGCGATCCAGCGCAGAAAATCGCGCGTCGGGATCGGCATCTGCGCGGCCGTGTCGAGGTACAGCGCCTCGGCGAACATCATGGCCTGCAGTGCGCCGAGCGCTGCCACGCCCAGGCGCAGCAGATCGCGGCGGCGTTCCGTGCGGCGCGCGGCTTCGCGTGCGAGCCCGGTGGCCAGGTGCGGCGCGAAGCCCAGGCCTGCGAGCCGCCGCAGCAGCGCGGGCAGGGCGACACGCGCCGGGTCCCAGCGCAGCCGCACGCGGCCCGTCACGGCGTTCGCCGCGACTTCGAGCACGCCGTGCTCGCGCGCCAGCGCGCGATCGATCAGCCAGGCGCAGGCCGCGCAGCGCATCCCGTCGATCACCACGGTGATCTCGCTGCCGCTGCTCACCTCGCGCACGTGCTGCGATTGCACGTCGGGATGCAGCCAGGCCTCGTAATCGTCGGCCTGGGGGTCGACGCGCGCCGCCGCCGATTGCCGCAGGCGATAGTAGTCGTCGAGGCCCGCGTCGCGGATGAAGAGCGCCGCCGCCGCGCAGCCCTCGCAGCACATCGGTGCCAGGGCGCCGTCGAGTTCGACGAGCGAAGCGTCGCCGCCGGCGACTTCGCCGCAATGGTGGCAGCGGACCGGCGCGTCCATCAGCGTTCGAAGGCCGGCCGCAGCGTGGCGCCGGCCGCGTTCGCGTTCCAGCGTCCTTGCAGGCGCCAGTGGCCGGCGGCCTCGGTGGCACGCACGTTCCAGGCGTGTCCGGTGTCGAGGTCTTCGAGCGGCGCTTGCCAGCCGCCGTCGCGCATCGCGAGCACGAGCGAGCGGTCGAGCGCTGCGTGCACGGGATGTTCGAGCACCACGTTGAGGAACTCGGCGCCCGGTGCGCCGTCGATGCGGACGACGAGCGCGCGATCCTCGAGGCGCAGTTCGCCGGCGAGCCCGAGCCGTGCGGCTTCGCGATCGGGACCGAGGTCTTCGACCTGGATCTGCGCGGTGCGCCGCACCTGCGCGCCGGTCGCATCGGTGCCGCCCGCGGCGCAGACGATGGTCCACGCGGCCGCGCCCAGCACTGCGGCAGGCAGCGCCAGCACCAGCCACAGCATCGGTTCGCGCCAGGCGGGCCGTGCGCTCACGGCACCGGTCCGAAGAAGGCGGTGACGAGTTCGGTGCGTTCGGCCGCCAGGCCGTCCGTGGCGCCCGCCTCGACGACGATGCTCACCTCGGCGCGGCCTTGCACGGCGCCGGCCGATGCCTGCAGCGTGAGCGGCAACGAGGTCACGGCCTCGGGACCTGCGATCACCTCCACGGCGGGTTCCAGCCGCACCTGCGCATCGTCGAGGCTCACCCGGAACCTGCGCGCCGCGGAAGCGCGATTCACCAGCTTCAGCGTGTAGCCGTTCTCGATGCGGCCATCGGCTGCCGCGCGATACAACGCATTGCGATCGCGCAGCACTTCGGCATGGAAGGTCTCGCGATGCGTCACGCCCCAGCCCCAGCCGCCGAGCAGCGCTGCCAGCAGCGTGCCGTAGATCAGCACCCGCGGCCGCAGCAGGCGGGTGGGCTTGCCTTCGAGCGAGTTGGCGGTGGCGTAACGGATCAGCCCGCGCGGCTTCTTCACCTTGTCCATCACCGGCGCGCAGGCGTCGATGCAGGCGCCGCAGGCGATGCACTCGTATTGCAGGCCGTTGCGGATGTCGATGCCGACCGGGCACACCTGCACGCAGATCGTGCAATCGATGCAGTCGTCGTCGCGCGCGGTGTCGTAGGCGATGATCAGCGTGTTGCGGTCGAACATCGCGCTCTGGAAACGCGCGTAGGGGCACATGTACTTGCACACCTGCTCGCGCAGCACGCCGGCGTTGCCCCAGGTGGCGAGCGAGTAGAACGCGATCCAGAAGATCTCCCAGCCGGACCATGCGGACGGCGCACGCAGGGCCAGATCCTGGATCGGCGAAAAGAAGCCGACGAAAGTGAAGCCCGTCCACAGCGCGAAGGCCGCCCACAAGACGTGCTTGGCGCTCTTGCGAAGCACCTTCTCGCGCGTCCACGGACCGGCATCGAGTTTCGTGCGGCGGCGGTGATCGCCCTCGGTCCAGCGCTCCATCCACAGGAAGGTTTCCGTCCACACCGTCTGCGGGCAGGCGTAGCCGCACCACAGGCGGCCGGCGATCGCGG
>CAMLOR010000233.1 GCA_946481615.1 uncultured Aquimonas sp. | reverse complement strand
CGTACAACTTCGCGGCCAGCATCTTCATGGCGCGGTCGCGGTTGGCGTGCTGCGAGCGCTCCGTCTGGCAGGCCACGACGATGCCGCTGGGCATGTGCGTGATGCGCACCGCCGATTCGGTCTTGTTGACGTGCTGGCCGCCGGCGCCCGAAGAACGATAGACGTCGGTCTTGAGGTCGGCCGGGTTGATCTCGATGTCGATGTCGTCGTCGACTTCCGGCGAAACGAACACCGACGTGAAGCTGGTATGGCGGCGGTTGTCGCTGTCGAAAGGCGACTTGCGCACCAGGCGATGCACGCCGGTCTCGGTCTTGAGCCAGCCGTAGGCGTAATCGCCTTCCACGCGGAAGGTGGCCGACTTGATGCCCGCCACTTCGCCCGCGCTCACTTCCATCAGTTCGGCCTTCCAGCCGCGCGATTCGCACCAGCGCAGGTACATGCGCAGCATCATCTCGGCCCAGTCCTGGGCCTCGGTGCCGCCGGCGCCGGCCTGGATGTCGACGAACGCGGGCGCGGCGTCCATCTGGCCGGAGAACATGCGCTGGAACTCGAGCTTGTCGACGCGCTGCGCATGCCGCTCGACATCGTCGATCACGGCCTGCGCGGTGTCGTCGTCGGCCTCGGCCTCGGCGAGGTCGAGCATGTCGCCGGCATCCTTCAGGCCGTCGATGAGTTCGCGCATCGCGCCGACCAGCTTGTCGAGCTGGGCGCGTTCGCGGCCGAGCGACTGGGCGCGCTCGGGATCGTTCCAGATATCGGGGTTTTCGAGTTCGCGGGAGACTTCTTCGAGCCGTTCGACCTTGAGGTCGAAGTCAAAGATACCCCCTGAGTGCAGCCAGACGCGACGACAGGTCGGCGATCCGGGCACGGACGGGATTGAGTTCGATCATGGGGAGTGTTGCCGGGAAAAACTGCGGCAATTCTAGCAGGATCGCCCCGCCGCCCGGGCCTTCAGCGCCGCGCGAGCACGGCTTCGAGGAAGCGCCGCGCTTCGGCCTCGGCCTGCGAAGGCGCGCCTGCATCGGCGGGCCGCAGGCGCCGGTAGAGATCGATCGCCTTGCGCAGCGCCGCGCCGGCGGACTGCGGCGTGGGCTGCGCCACCGTCGCCGCGAGCTCGTCCGCCCAGGCCGGCGCGAGCCGTTCGATGCGCCGCACGCCGTTCGGAGTGGCGCCCACGGCCTGCAAGGCCAGCGGGCCGAGCACGCGCCAGCGCAGATAGCCCAGCATCTCCAGGGCGTCGAACATTTCGCCGCGGCCGATCTTGGTGGCGGCGTAGTGCACCCAGGTCCAGAAGCGATCCTCGATCCAGTCCGGGTCCGGTGCCGGGTACAGCGCCCGGCTCGCGGCGAGCGCGCGCGTGGCTTCGCCCGTCTTGTCGAACAGCACGCGCGGCTCGTCGACGCGCTCCGCGACGGCGTTGGGCGTCACGAACTTGAGGTCGACGTGCAGCAGCGGCGGGCCGTAGAGGCAGATCAACAGGCGCGGCTCGCCGACGTGTTCGCCGGTGAAGGCCGACAGCAGCGGGCCGCAGTCGCGGGCGAACGCGCGGCGCGCGTCGAGTACGGCAGGCCAGGCTTCCGGTGCGCAGACGACCACCAGATCGAGATCGGACCATTCGTCCGCCTGCCCCGCCGCCGCGGAGCCGGCCAGCAACAGCGCCTCGAAGCGCGGATCGGCTCGCACCTGCGCCGCAACCGCGTCGAGTCGTTCGCGATGGACGGACGGCAGATCGGCAAACACGCACGGTCCCGATGACTTCAGTGCGAGAACAGTACCGGCACCGGCGATTCCTCGTACAGCGTGCGCGTGACGCCGCCCAGCCACTGCTCGCGCAGGCGCGTGTGGCTGTAGCCGCCGGCCACCACGAGGTCGGCGCCGGTTTCCTGCACGTGACGCAGCAGCGCGCGGCCGATCGAGGCGTCCTGGCGCGGCCGCACGATGACCTCGACGTGGCAGCCGTGGCGCGCCAGATGCGTGCCGATGTCGGCGCCGGGCAGCTCGCCGTGGCGGTGTTCGTCCACCACCGGATCGATGCTCAGCACGTCGACGCGTTGCGCTCGCCGCAGCAACGGCAACGCATCGTGCAAGGCGCGCGCGGCTTCGCACGTCGGCTGCCAGGCCACCACCACGCGGCGCGGCGGCAGCATGGCCGGGCCCGGCACGTGCAGCACGGGGCGGCCGCCATCGAGCAGCAGATCGAGGAACACCGCCTGCGCGGCGCGGCGGCCGGCGTCGTCCGGCGCGGCGGCCAGCACGGCGAGATCCGCGTGGCGCGCATGCAGCGCCGCCGTGCGCGCGGTGGGCACGACGTCGGTTTCCACCACACGCAGTTCGAACGGCACGTCGATGCCGGCCGCGCGTGCGCGCGTGGCCGCCGCGAGGTCGGCGGCGTGCGCACGCGCCTCGGCATGCAGGCTCGCATACAGATCGCCGGGCATCGCGCCCCACTCGAAAGCCGGCGGCAGATACAGGGGCACCACGATCAGCGCGGCGACATGCGCTTCGTGCGCGCGCGCCAATGCGAAAGCGGCATCGAGCGCGGCGGCGTCGCCCGGGGCGTCGATCAGCGGAACCAGCAGGTCCTTGAACATGGCGAGCCTCCTGTGGGGATGCGCCACCCTCGCGCGATCGCGCCACCGGCATCTTGACCGGGGTCAAGCAGACGCATCGCGCGCGGCGCGGCGGTTGTCATAGCATGCCGCCATGGTGTCCGCCCTGCCCGCCCCCTCCGCCCTGCTGATCGTCGACGACGATCCGGCCATCCGCGATCTGGTGCGGCGCTATTTCCAGGCCCAGGATTTCCGCGTGTTCGAAGCCGGCGACGCGGCCTCCGCGCGTGCCGTGCTGGCGCGCGAGGCGATCGCGCTGGTGCTGCTCGATCTCGGTCTGCCGGGCGAGGACGGCCTGGCGCTCGCGCGGCATCTGCGCGAACACTGGCAGGGCGCCGTCATCATCGTCAGCGGACGCGGCGATCCGGTGGATCGCGTCGTCGGGCTGGAAGTCGGCGCCGACGATTACGTGGCCAAGCCCTTCGACTTGCGCGAACTGCTGGCGCGCGTGCGCAGCGTGCTGCGCCGCGTGAAACCCGCCGAGGCCACGGCGCCCGCCGGCGGCGACGCGCTGCTGTTCCAGGGCTTCCGGCTCGAACCCGGCACGCGCCGGCTGCTCGATGCGCAAGGCCGCGAAGTGGGGCTCACCACCGGCGAGTTCGACCTGCTGCTGGCGCTCGCCTCGCAGGCGCCGCGCGTGCTCACGCGCGACGCGCTGATGCGCCAGATGCACGGCCGCGACAGCGGCCCCTACGACCGCGCCATCGACGTGCAGGTGGGCCGCCTGCGGCAGAAGATCGAAGCCGATCCGGCCAACCCGCAGCTGGTGCGTTCGGTGCGCGGCGTGGGCTATCTCTTCGCCGCTCCGGTGACGCGCGCATGATCCCGCTGCTCGAACAGGTGTTCTCGCTGCTGCCCGATGCGCTCGTGCTGGTCGACGGCGACGGCCGCATCGTGCACGCCAACGAACAGGCCGATCGCCTGTTCGGCTACGAACGCGGCGGACTGCTCGGCCTCGGCATCGAGTCGCTGATGCCGGAGAGCGCACGCCAGCGACATCGCGCGCATCGCAGTGCCTACATGAACCAGCCGCGCGTGCGTCCGATGGGCGCCGGCGGGCAGGCGCTGATCGGGCAGCGGCGCGACGGCACCGCGTTTCCGGTCGAGATCGCGCTCAGTCCGATCGAGGGCGAGCCGCGCCGCTACCTGGCTTCGATCCGCGACATTTCCGAAACCCAGCGCGCACGCCAGGCCTTGCAGCGCGCGCGCTACGACCGGCTCGTGGCGCGCGTGGGCGAACGCGCGCTCGCGGTCGAGGACGAGGACGAATTCCTCGCCAGCCTGCCGTCGGAGATCGCCGACGTGCTCGGCGTGGGCACGGTCGCGCTGCTCGCGTTCCCCGGCGACGGCGGACGTGCGCGGGTGCTGGGCGAAACCGGTCTGGACGAAGAGATCGCGGCCGCCGCGCAGTCCGGCGCCGGTGCATTCGGCGGCGGGTTCGCGGCCGGCCGTCCCGTGCTGTCGCGCGATCTGACGCTCGAGGGCGATTGGCCGCTGGCCGCGCAACTCACCGTCGCCGGCCATCGCAGCGCATTGCTGGTGCCGCTGCTGGAGCGCCAGCGTGTGGTGGGCGTGGCGCTGGCGCTGGCGCGCGCGCCGGACGTTTTCGATCCCGATACGCTGCATTGCCTGCAGTCGATCGCCAACGTGGTCGCGGCGCTGATGCAACGCCGCCGCGCCGAGGAACACCTGGCGCACGCGCAGCGGCTGGAAGCCGTCGGCCAGCTCACCGGCGGCATCGCGCACGATTTCAACAATCTGCTCACCGTGGTGTCGGGCAACCTGCAGTTGCTCGAACTGGAGGCCGGCGCTTCGCCCTCTTCCGCCGAACTGATCGCCAACGCGCTGCGCGCCGTCGACCACGGCGCCGCGCTCACCAGCAAGCTGCTCGCCTTCGCGCGCCGCCAGCGTCTGTCGCCGCGCGCGATCGAGCCGGCCGCGCTGCTGCAGGATCTGGGCTCGATGCTGCGCCGCACGCTGGGCGATCGCGTGCGCATCGACATCGAGGTGCCGCCCGACACGCCGCCGGTTTACGCCGACGCCGCGCAGCTCGAATCGGCCCTGCTCAATCTCGCGCTCAACGCGCGCGATGCCATGCCGCGCGGCGGCCAGCTCACCATCGCCGCGCATGCGCAGGCGGTCGACGGTGCGCGCGATACGCTCGATCTGCCCGCCGGCCGCTACGTGCGTTTCAGCGTCGCCGACACGGGCCTGGGCATGGCGCCGGAGGTATTGGCACGCGCCTTCGAGCCCTTCTTCACGACGAAGGGGCCCGGCAAGGGCAGCGGACTCGGCTTGAGCATGACCTACGGTTTCGTGCGGCAGAGCGGCGGCGAGTTGCGCGCACGCAGCCGCCTCGGCTACGGCACGACCATGGAGTTGTACCTGCCGGTGTCGACCCACGCCCCTGCATCGCAGGCCGCATCCACCGCGCCGGCGGCGGCGCCGAGCGAGCACGTGCTCGTGGTGGAAGACGAACCCGCGGTGCGCGACATCGCGGTGGCCTTCGTGCGCTCCCTCGGCCACCGCGTCACCGCCGTCGCCGATGCCGAAACCGCCCTCGAACGACTGGCGCAGGCCGACGACATCGAGGTGCTGTTCACCGATGTGGCGCTCGGTCGCGGCATGAACGGCATCGAGCTCGCAGCGCAGGCGCAGGCGCTGCGGCCCCGCCTGCGCGTACTGCTCACCTCGGGCCACGAACGCGCCGCCGTCGCCGCGGGCGATGCGCTGGCGGAGCGCTTCGACCTGCTGCCGAAACCGTATCGCCGCGAAGATCTCGCTGCGGCGTTGCGCAAGCGCTGACTCGCACCTGGGTCCCCGCCTGCGCGGGGACGACGAGAGGGTGAGGCGTGCTCTTGCCGGGGTGGGGTGGCCGGCGATGCGAAGGCGGCTGGGCTCGGACGA
>CAMLOR010000232.1 GCA_946481615.1 uncultured Aquimonas sp. | reverse complement strand
AGCAGCGGCGCCAGGAACATGAAGGTGAACTCGATCGGCTCGGTGACGCCGGTGAGGAACGAGGTCAGCGCCATCGACATGAGCAGGCCGCCCACCGCCTTGCGCCGCTCCGGCCGCGCCGCGCGATACATCGCAAGACAGGCCGCAGGCAGGCCGAACATCATCACCGGGAAGAATCCCGACATGAAGGCGCCGGCGTTCGGATCGTCCGCGAAGAAGCGTTTCAGATCGCCCGTGACGCCGCCGAAATCGCCGACCAGGAACCAGGCCACGTTGTTGAGGATATGGTGCAGGCCGGTGACGATCAGCAGGCGGTTGAGGATGCCGAACACGAACAGCCCGACGCTGCCGGACTGCGTGACGCCGTGGCTTAGCGCGTCGATGCCTGCAGTGAGCGCCGGCCATGCCAGACCGAACACCGCCGCGACGAACAACGCCGCGAAGCCCGAGGCGATGGGCACGAAGCGGCGTCCGCCGAAGAAGGCGAGGTAGGCCGGCAGCTTGATGTCGGAATAGCGGTTGTAGAGCGCGCCGGCGATCACGCCCGACACGATGCCGAGCGGCACGCCGAGCTTGGCGATCTCCTGCGGCGTAGTGCCGAGGATACTACGCGTGCCTTCGCTGGCGACGAGGAAGCCGACGACGCCGGCGAGACCCGCAGCGCCGTGGTTCTCGCGCGCCAGCCCCACGGCGACGCCGATCGCGAACAGCAGGCCGAGGTGCGAGAAGATCGCATCGCCCGCGGCGGCGACGAAGGCCAGATCGAGCAGATCGGGCTGGCCGAGGCGCAGCAACAGGCCGGCGACCGGCAAGACCGCGATCGGCAGCATCAGCGCGCGGCCGAGTTTCTGCAGGGCCTGCATCGGTTTCATGGCGTCGCCTCCGCCGCTCGCGCGGGCTCGTCGCGCGTCGTGGCATGTACGAGCGCGCGCACTTGCGAGGCGTCGTCGCATCCGAGCGCGCGTTGCGCGAGCGCTTCGCAGGCGGCGAGTTCGAGCCCGCGCACGCGGCGCTTGAGTTCGGGAATGCGCGCCGGCACGGCGGAAAGTTCGCGCAATCCGAGGCCAAGCAGGATAGGCAGCGCTTCGCCATCCGAAGCCAGGCCACCGCACAGCGATACGCTGCGGCCGGCGGCGCGTGCGGCGTCGACGACTGCGCGGATGGCCTGCAGCACGGCCGGATGCAGCGCGTCGAGCGCGCCGGCCAGGCCGTCGTGGCCACGGTCCATCGCCAGCACGTACTGCGAAAGATCGTTGCTGCCGATCGAGAAGAACTCGGCGTCGCGTGCCAGCGCAGGCGCGAGCAGCGCCGAGGACGGCGTCTCGATCATGATGCCGAGCGGCGGCAGATCGCGCAGGCCGAGGTCGTTCGCGGCGTCGTGCCAGATCGCGCGCACGGCGCGCAGTTCGGTGGGATCGTTGACCATCGGCAGCATCGCGCGCAGCGGGCCGTGCGCGGCGGCGCGCAGGATCGCACGCAGCTGGGTGCGCAGCAGCGCGGGCTCGCGCAGGCCCACGCGCAGGCCGCGCACGCCGAGCGCCGGGTTTTCCTCGCGCGGCAGCGGCAGGTAGGCCAGCGGCTTGTCGCCGCCGACGTCGAGCGTGCGGATCGTGAGCGAACGGCCCGCGAAGGCTCGCGCCGCGGCCGCGTAGGTTTCGTACTGCTCCTCCTCGTCCGGCGCGGCATGGCGTTCGAGGAACAGGAATTCCGTGCGCAACAGGCCGCAGCCTTCGGCCCCGAGCGCGAGGGCGCTGCCAATCTCCGCGACCGCGCCGATGTTCGCCTGCACGGCGATGCGCTGGCCATCGCGCGTGACGGCAGCCCGCATGCACGCGGCGCGATCGGCGGCCTCGCGCGCGGTGCGCTGCGCGAGGCGCTCGCGCGCGGCGGCGAGTTGCGCCGGCGGCGGATCGATGGCGGCCCGCCGCTGCGCAGTGTCGATCAGCACGATGCGGCCTTCCGGCACCGCCAAGGCGTCCGGGCCGCTGGCAACCAGCGTCGGAATGCCGCGCGCGGCCGCCAGCAGCGCGACATGCGAAGTGGGACCGCCGCGCGCCATCACGATGCCCGCGATGCGGGTGGCATCGAGCGCGGCGAACTGCGACGGCAGCAATTCGTCGGCGAACAGGATGGCGTTGTCGGGAAGCACGCGGCCGTCGGCGGGATCGCCACCGGCCAGCACGCGCAGCACCTGCGCCTCGAGATCGCGCAGATCGGCGGCGCGCTCGCGCATGCGCGCATCGTGCAGATCCGACAGGCGCGCCGCGAGAGAGCGGGTGGCGCAGCGCCAGGCGAACGCGGCGCTCTTGCCGGCGTGCAGCGACATCTGGGCGAGACGCGCGAGTTCGGGGTCGTCGAGGATGGCGAGGTGTGCCGCGGCCAGATCGCTGCCGGCGGCGCCGCGCAGATGATCCGCCACTCGTGCGCGCGCCGCTTCGAGGGCATGGCGCTCGGCCTGCTCGCCGCGTCCCTGCTGCTCGACGGGTAGCTCGGGCGCATGCAGCGCCACCGACGTGCCGATGGCGAGACCCGGGGCAGCGACGAGTCCTTCGAGATGAGGGGGTATTCCACGCGGTCTCGACGGCGCGACGTCTTGGACCGGCGACAGCAGGGCACCCAGCGCGCGCAACGCTTCGGCCGCCTGCGCACCGCGTGCCTTGGCTTCGACAAGGTCGCCGAGTTGCACGCCGAGACTCATCATCGCTACCGCGCTGCGCGCATCGGCGCGGCGGCCGTGGGCCTGGAGTTCGACCGCGGCGTCGAGGCCGCGCAGCGCCGCCACGATCTGCGCTGCGGGGCGTGCGTGCAGGCCGTGGTCGAAGGGAATGCGGAAATGCGCAGCGATCGAGTGCGGTTCGACAAGCTCACCGCGAACGCTGGTTGGCGCGGAAAGTGGGGCAAGCTCGCCGCCAACCGCGCCCGCGTCGCCGGCACTGCCCTGGGAACCCTCCGCCACCGTTCGGGGTGAGCCTGTCGAATCCCCCGCCTCGACCTCCACGATCAGGTCGCCCGCTCGCACGAGGCGCTCGGCAGCGCGACGGATCACGTGCCCGCCGCCCGTCACGAGCACCGGTGTCACCGCACTCTTCGCGCCGCGCGCGATCACATCGAGATCGAAGCGCAACAGCAAGTCGCCCGCGCGCACACGCTGGCCCACGGCAACCAGCACCTCGAACCCGCGGCCTTGCAGCGCTACGGTATCGATGCCTACGTGCATCAAGATTTCGATGCCGCTCTCGTGGCGCACGCTCACCGCATGCTTCGCCTTGCCCGGCAGTACCACCACGCCATCGCAAGGCGCGCACAGCACGCCGTCGGTCGGATCGATCGCCACGCCATCGCCCGCCAGCCCGCCCGCGAACACCTCGTCGCAGACCTGCGCGAGCGGCAGCAACCAGCCCGACAGCGGCGCGCGCAGTTCGAGCCGGCTCATTCGCGCACCAGGCGCACGCGGTCGATCACCCACATCGGCTCGAGGCGATGCTGTGCGAATCGCAGGCACAGATCATGCCGGCCACTGCGTTGCAGCGGCGCCGCCGCCAGCGTCGTCACGCCGACCGGATCGGCGCCGGCCAGCGGCACTCTCGCCAGCAGTTCGCCGTCGCAGGAATCCAGCCGCACTTCGAGTTCGCCGTCCGCCGTCTCCGGCTTCGCGAAGACAATCTTGTCGCGCGCCGCGCCGATCTGGAAGTTGAAGGGAATCTGCCCGACGCGCACTTCGATCGCGGCGACTCGGGCGAGGTCGGCGTCCTCGAAAATCCAGCACGGATTCTGCAGATCGACGGCGAACTTCGCGCGCTCGCCGCGCACCGGGCCGTCGTCCTCGATGACGATGGGGATGGCCTCGCCGCAAAGCTTCAGCTCGCGGCTCTCGCGCGAGTCGCCGCGCGCGAGCGTTGCCTTGCCGTCGAGCGGACTATGGGCGTAAGACACGCCGAGGCCTTCGTACAGCGGGAACAGCGCCGGCACGCGCCGCGCGAAATCCTCCCAGCTGCGCCGCGCGGGCGGCGTCCAGCCCAGTTCCGCGATGGCCGCGGCGCGCGGGAACGTCATGTGATCGACGCGCGCTTCGGTGCGGATGTGCTCCGTCCATACGTTGCCCTGCACGCCCAGCACGTGCGAGCGCTGCGCAGCGTCGATGGAGGCGGGCAGCGGGTCGAACTCGTAGACATCGCGCAGCGAGACGACTTTCGTGCGCCCCGGCGGCTCGTCGAGCGCGGGCGACTGGCGGTTGTCGAAGTACAGCGTCGGCCATGCGGACAGCACGGTGTCGTGGCCCTGCGCCGCAGCCTGCACCGCGCCGTCGACGCCGCGCCAGCTCATCACCACCGCGTTCTTCGCCAGGCCCGGCGAAAGGATCTCGTCCCAGCCCACCAGCGTGCGGCCGTTCTTCTGCAGGAATTCGCCGATGCGGTTGGTGAAGCGCGCCTGGATCGCATGCCCGTCGCCCTGCTCGCCCGCCGCATGCCATTGCGTGGGCTCGACCTCGTCGCCGCCGACGTGGATCCACTTCGACGGAAACAGCGCCATGGTTTCGCGCAGCACGTCTTCGAGGAAGGCGAACGTGCCGTCGTTCAGGGCGAACGCATTCGGATAGATGCCCCAGTCGGCGGGCACCGCAGGCACCGAACCTGCGACGGCGCCCAGTTCCGGGTAGGCCGCGATCGCCGCGCTGGCGTGACCGGGCATCTCGATCTCAGGCACGATGGCGATGCCGAGCGCTTCGGCATACGACACCAGCCCGCGCACCGTTTCCTGCGTGTAGAAGCCGCCGTACAGGCGCGGCTTTCCCGTGGCTTCGTCGATGTCGCGCTGCGCGGCTTCGCCCGCGGGCACGCGCCAGGCGCCGACGTCGGTGAGCTTCGGATATTTCCGGATCTCGAGCCGCCAGGCCTGGTCGTCGGTCAGGTGCCAGTGCAGCACGTTGAGTTTGTGCAGCGCCATCGTGTCGAGAAAGCGCTGGATGTACTCGGGCGACTGGTAATGCCGCGCCGAATCGAGCATCACGCCGCGCCAGCGGAACTGCGGGGCGTCGGCGATCTTGAGCGCCGGGACGGCGTCCGCGCCGCACACCAGTTGCAACGCCGTCGTCGAACCGTGCACGAAGCCGGCGTCGTCGTTGGCGAGCACGACGATGCCGTCGGGCGTGACGTCGAGCGCATAGGATTCGGCGGGATGCTCGACGGTCGTGTCGCGCACGCCGAACACGATGTCGGCGCGCGAGTCGTCGACCACCTCGACCGTCTTGCCGCACGCGCGGCGCACGCGCGCCGCGAAGCGCGCGGCGACGCCGTCGCGGGAAGCGGCGGTGAGGCGTTCGGGCAACGCGAATTCGCCGCGCGCTAGTTCGAGATTGGCCGGGCGCGGCACCAGGCGGGGCTCTTCGCGCGCCGCCGCCGGGCCGGCGGCGAACAGGAGCGCGATCAGGACGCGGAAGACGTTGCGGTTCATGCGATCGGGAGTGTACGTCCGCTGCTGCCGTCGTTCCCGCGCAGGCGGGAATCCAGCGACCATCGCGGCGTGCCGGAAGTC
>CAMLOR010000231.1 GCA_946481615.1 uncultured Aquimonas sp. | reverse complement strand
ACGAACTGCATCAGCGTGCCGCCGTAGAGGCTGGCGGTGTCGCCGAACACGCGGAACAGCAGGTGCCCGGCTTCGTGAAAGGCGAGATTGGCGTGATCGAGCAGCGGCACGAAATCGAAACTCGCCACCACGATGGCGAACGCCAGCAGGCCGGCGCTGAACAGCGCGAAGGCCGTGCCCGACGGCGGCTCGATCGGCTCGCCGCCATTCCACCAGTCCACGATCCAGTCGCGCATGACCGCTACACTAGCGCAATGAGCACGCCCGCCGATGACAACCCGCTGCTGGCGATGGCCGGCAAGGCCCTGGAACTGGCACTCGAGCGGGTCATCGCGCTCGATCCCTCGACGCGCGAAGCTCTCGCCTCGCTAGAAGGCCGCGAACTAGCCCTCGCGGTGCAGGCGCCGCCATTGGCGATGCGTCTGAAGGTGCAGGACGGCCGCCTGCGCGTAGGCCCCGATCGCGAGGTACGCGAGGCCGATCTCAGCGTCAAGGCCACGCTCGGTGCGATCCTGGGTCAGCTGCTGCCCGGCAGCGCCGGCGCGCTGCCGGTGGGGCAGGTGCGCATCAGCGGCGACGCCGAACTCGCGCGCCGCCTGCAGCAGATCGTGCAGCGCTACGAACCCGATGTCGAGGAAGGCTTCACCCGCGTGTTCGGCGACGTGGCCGGCGTGCAGATCGCGCGCGCCCTCAAGCGTGCGCTCGACTGGACCCGCGACAGCGCGAAGACGCTGCTGCAGGACACCGCGGAATACCTGGGAGAGGAAAGCCGCGACCTGGTGCCGAAGGCGGAGATGTCGCATTTCCTGGATGAAGTCGACGAACTGCGCGACGCGGTGGAACGCCTCGAGCGCAGGATCGCGCGCACGCGGGGCCGGGTTCCCGCAGGCGGGGGGAGAGCGTCTGAGTGACCGGGGTCCCGCGTGCACGCGAAAGCGATGCGGGGATGCGCTGAGTCGGACGCGTGCGGGGAGCACCGCAGGGTAGGGGGGAAGGCACCGCAGGTGGCGCCCGCCCGCACGCGTACGAAAGCGATGATTCGAAGTCCTGCGCGTTCAGCGGTGGAACATCGTGCGCGTGCGAGCGAGGATCGCCGAAGGTGGTGGGGGGAAAGGCACCGGAAGGGTCCCTCGCCCGCACGCGTACGAATCGGGGGATGACGGATTACTCGTCGGCGTCGTCCTGCGCGTTGGCGAGCGCCTTGGCCTCGTCCAGGCGCATCTGCGCATCGGCCTTGGCCGATTCGAAGGCGGCGTCGGCGGCCGACTGGCAAGCATCGCGCGCTTCGCCGGTGATGGCGTCGCACTTCTCCTTCTCCACCTTCTGGGTGGCGTCGGCCTGCGCGATCGCGACGTCGTACTGGGCTTCGGCGTTGTCGCGCATGGCTTCGGTCTGCGCGTCGTTGAGGTCGTCGCCCTCGCCGATCTGATCGTTCACCTCGTCGGCACCGGCGACGCTCGTTTCAGTGGCGTCCTCGCGGGCCTCGGCGACTTCCTCGGCGCCTTCCTGGCGGGCTTCGGCGACGTCTTCGCGGGTTTCGGCCGGGTTTTCCGGACGGTCGCAGGCAGCGAGCGCAAGCGCGAAGGCAATGGCGGTGGTCAGGCAATAGACACGGCGCATGGCGGTTCTCCGGTTGGAATGGACTGGCGGCTCCGCGCCGCCCGAGGCCAAGTCAGCAAGCCGCGTGCCAACCGTTCTCGGCCATAAAAACCTACGCTGCATCAACCGGTTGCGGAATCGGGCCGAAACCGCCCCAATTGCAGAATGCAAGGAGACGCCCGCCTCAGACGGGCAGACTGAGGGTGAAGCACGCGCCCTGGCCCGGCGACGACTCCAGGCGCAGCGACCCACCGTGCTGGGTGACGATCTCGCGGCACATCGCCAGCCCGAGGCCGACGCCGCCCGCTTTTTTTCCGGCCTGCACGAAGGGTTCGAACACGCGCGCGCGATCGGCATGCGCGATGCCTTCGCCGGTGTCGCTCACCCACACGTCCAGGCACTCGCCGCGGCGGCGTGCGCCGATCTCGATGCGGCCGCCGCGCGGCGTGTGGCGCACCGCATTGCCGACGAGGTTGTCGAGCACGCGGTCGAGCGCGCCGGCATCGGCCTCCACCATCGGCAGCGGATTCTCCATCGCCAGCGCGAGCTCGAGGCCGGCGCCCTCCACCATCGGCGTGAAGCGCTTTTCGGCGCGCAGCAGGAGCTCGCGCATGTCGAGCGGGGCGAGCTCCAGCGCGAAGCTGCGCGAGTACAGGCGCGAGAGATCGAGCAGGGCGGTGATCAGATTGACCAGGCGCTGCATTTCCTCGCCCAGCGTGCCGAGCAGCTCGGCCTCGCGCGACGCGGGGGCGAAGTCGAGACGGTCCTGCAGCAGGCCGAGCGCCATGCGCATGCCGGTGATCGGCGTGCGCAGCTCGTGCGAGGCGCGCAGTACGAAATCGGTGCGCATGCGTTCGAACTGGCGTACATCGGTGACGTCGCGCAGCACGAGGATGAGGCCCAGGCGCGCGGCGTCGGAGAACGGCAGCAGCGAGTACGACAGCGTGCGTGGCGACTCGGCATCGCCGACCTGGATCTCGTTGTTGCCGGTGAGCGTGGCGCCGGGCCGGTCGATGAGCGTGGCGATGTCCCTGGCGAGCTTGGGCAGCGCCACCAGCTCGTCGAGCCGGCGTCCGAACGCGGCTTCGGCATCGACGCCGAGCTGCGCCCCGGCCACCGGGTTGATGCGCTCGATGCGGCCGTGCTCGTCGAAGATCACCAGGCCATCGTCGATGTGCGCCACCACCTGATCGAGGCGTCGGCTCTCGGACACGATGCGGTCGAGGTTCATGGCGTGGAAGCGCCCGAGTGCCGCCGTCATGTCGTCGAAGCGCGCGGCCACCAGATCCGCCTCGGCCAGCCCGGTGCGTCCGACGCGCACCTCGAAATCGCCCTGCGCCACCTGCGCGGCAGCTTCGGCCAGGCGCTCCATCGGCGCGCTCAGGCGTTCGGCCAGGCGCAGCGACACCAGCACGCCGATCAGCACCGTCGAACCGCCGAGCAGCGCCATGGCGATGGCGAGGCGATCGGATTGGCGCTGGATGCGCGTGCCGCGTTCCATCATCGCCCGGTGATGGTGGTCGTAGTAGTCGAGCGTGGCGGCGCGCAGGCTCTCGAAGCTGCGCACCACTTCGGCGCTGAGGGCGGAGGGTGCGCGCGCACCGGATGGGTGCGCCGCATGGTCCTGCACGGCCTGCGTCACGGCGCCTTCGAGTTCCGCCACCGCGGCCTCGGCGCGATCGATGGCCGCGTGGTCGGCATCGTCGGGATCGCCCAGCGAGCGCGCCTGCGCCAGCAGCGCGCGCGCTTCGCGCGAGAACGCCGGCATCAACTGGAGTGCGCCCGAATCGCCTTCGGCGAGGCGCCTGGCGATCAGCAGTTGCTGCGCGCTGGCGAGCGTGCGCAGGCGCGATCCCAGGTCGATGGCGCCGAAGTTCTCCACCACCATGGTGCCGCTGGTGGCCTCCAGGCCGAGCACCGTGACCAGGCCCAGCCCCAGCCCGAGCGACGCCAGCGCCAGCACCGCGCTGTAGCCGAGGATGAGCCAGGTTCTGAGCCGCATGGAACCCCCAGTGGGCGGGACCGGCGATTCTGTCCCAAGCCGGCACGCCGAGTTGTTAGCGGCGCGTTTACAGCTGCGAGGAAAACACCGAGGCCAGGTGCTCCATCATCTTTTCGCGCAGCGGGCGCTGCTTCCACTGTTCGTACGTGACCTCGCGCGCCTGCGCCAGGTCGGCCTCGAACACGCCGCTGACGCGTTCGGCGAATTCGCGGTCGTACACATTGAGGTTGGCCTCGTCGTTGAGGCGGAAGGAGCGGTTGTCGAAGTTGGTCGAGCCCACCGACACCAGCAGGCGGTCCACGATCAGCGTCTTGCTGTGGTACATCGTGGGCCGGTACTCGTAGATCTTCGCGCCCGCCTGCAACAGGTCGCCCCAGCCGGCGCGCGAGGCCTTGCGCACGATTTCCACGTCCATGTGCTCGCCCGGCAGCAGAATGCGGATGCGCACGCCGCGCTGCAGCGCGTCCACCATCACCTTGCGGGTGAGGTCGTCGGGCACGAAGTAGGACGCGGCAAGATCGATGGTCTGTTCCGCCGCCGCGATCGACAGCAGATACATGAGCTGCATGCTGTCGCCGCCGCCGCTGGGCGAGCTGGTGAACATCTGCGCGTCGGCCGCGCCGCGCGTCTCCAGCGGCGGGAAGTATTCCTCGCCCTGCAGCACCTTGCCGGTGGTCTTGACCCAGTTGTCGAGGAAGGCGGCCTGCATCTGCGCCACCACCGGACCTTCCACGCGGTAGTGCGATTCGCGCCAGTGGTCGGGATCCTGCGCGTTGCCCAGCCACTGGTCGGCGATGCCGACGCCGCCGGTGAAACCGACGCGTCCGTCCACCACCAGCAGCTTGCGATGCGTGCGGTTGTTGACGCGGCTGAGGTGATACCAGTGCAGCGGGTGATAGAGCTCGACCTGGATGCCCGCATCCTTCATCTCCTGCAGCAGTTCGTCCTCGATGCGCTGGCTGCCGGCCCAGTCGAGCAGCACGTGCACGGCGACGCCGGCGCGCGCGCGCTCCTCCAGCGCCTCGGCGAAGCGATCGCCGATGTCGCCCGACCAGTAGATGTAGGTCTCCATGTTGATGCTGCGCTGCGCGCCCTGGATCGCGGCGAGCATCGGCGGGAAGATCGCGTCGCCGTTCTCCAGGTTCTCGATGCGGTTGCCGCCGATCAGCGCCGGGCCGAGCAGGGTGCCGATCTCGCGCCGGAACTGCGCGTTGTCGATCGTGTAGCGATGCACGATCTCGTGCTGGATGCGCTTCTCCGAACCGATGAAGTTGAGCGCGAACACGGTGACGACCGCCGTGGCCACGATGGCGATGACGAGATACCAGATCATGCGGCGGCGGCTCCGTTTCTTCTTCTCTGCCATGAGGGATGGGTCGCGCTCGGGTGAGCGGACTCAGGCAGGTTGCGTGCCAAACCTGAACGGGCGGCAGGCCCGCAAAACCGCGCTGCAGCGCGGTTATTCCGCACGACCCGTGCGTGACGGGCCCTGCGTTTTGCACGGTTCGTTCAGCCTCGCGGCTGCGCCTGCCACCACTCGCCGAGGCGCTTGAGGCCCTCGATCACGCTCACCTTCGGCTGGTAGCCGAAGTCGCGGCGCGCGGCGCTGATGTCGTAGAAATGCGTGGTGGAAAGTTGCTCGGCGAGGAAACGCGTCATCGGCGGCTCGCCCTTCAGACGCAGCAGCAGCCACACCGCTTCGAGCAGCGCGCCGATCGTGTAGGCGGCGCGGAACGGCAAGGTCTTTTCCGCGGGCGGCGCGCCGACCGCGCGCAGCAGCGCATTGATGACCTCGCGCACGGCCTTCGGTTCGCCGTTGGAGATGAAGTAGGCGCGCCCCGCGCAGCGCGCGTCGGGCTTGCCGTGCAGCGCGTCGAAGGCGTCGAGATGAGCCTGCGCCGCGTTGTCGATGTAGGTGGTGTCGATCTTGTTCTGGCCGTCGCCGACGAAGCGCA
>CAMLOR010000230.1 GCA_946481615.1 uncultured Aquimonas sp. | reverse complement strand
CGCGAACAGGTACGCGCGCATGGGCATCCGGTGCGAGTAAAGTAAGCGCCATTCAGCTCTGACACCATTCGCTAGACGCCGCTTTGCGCGGTGTAACTCAGACATTGGAGCACGATGATGGGCGCCGGACAAATCTTCGAGGAGATAGGTCGGCTTGTCGATTTGTTCCGTCGAAGCTGCTCCGACCATGAAACTCTGGATGAACTTGCCCTCATGGCGGCCGATCGCTCCCGGTGGCAGCAAGGCCACGCCCTGCTTCAGCGCATCAGGAGCAAGACGCTGTTAGCCGAGCGGTCCGGTGAAGCGGCGAAGTCGGAGCAGTACCTATTTGAGGAAGTCTGCGCGAAGACTTTCTACAATCTCAGCCACGAACCGGCGCCGTTCGACGCGGACTCCCCGTACTGGGTTGTCCCCAATGCCATCCGCTTGGCTCGTCGGCTTGGCATTGCCGAAACGACACTGCTCCGCGTAGTTTCGCCTTAACTTCGTACCCAAGCCGATCGCCGGTGATTTGCTCGGCGCGTCTGCAACATTGCCGGCCTGCAGCAGCTCAACACGGCGTCAAACATCATCGGGAGAGATCGTGGAAGGCCAAGAAAAGATTCTTCAAATCATCCCGGCCACTGGTTGGTACGCAACGTACACGGGCGATACCGCCAACGATCCACTGGATCCTGTTGTTTGTTTCGCGCTGGTTGAGATCAAGCGAAACGGAGAGACTTGGCAAGAGGTCAGGCCAATGGGTACGGATGGGAGCAGAGTTGACCTGATAGACACTGCCTCCAATTTCAGCACCGTGATATACCGTCCAAGCTATCTTTGCAGTGGCGTCTGACTTCTCCCAAAAGAAAAAACAGGGTGTATTTCCCAACAAAAAAGCACTCTGGCGCCGTTGCTCCGTTGAAATTGGGCACCATTCAGTTGCAGGCCCGACCTGGGTCATGAACTTGAGCTGGCAGGGAAGAGAAGAAGGCACCCCCATGAACAAAGTGACACCTTTCCTCATGTTCAACGACCAGCTCGAAGCGGCGATCGAGTTCTACACCGCGACTTTTCCGAACTCCGAAGTACGCAGCGTCGCCCGCACGGGCAAGGACGGTCCCATCAACTCCGCCGAGTTCGTGGTGGGCGGTCAAGTCTTCATGGGCTACAACGGAGGTTCGTACTTCAGCTTCTCCGAAGGAGTCTCGCTTTACGTGGACTGCGCGGATCAGGATGAAGTGGATGAATACTGGGACAAGCTCGTGAAGGCAGGAGCGACGCCCACGGCCTGCGGCTGGATCAAAGATCCCTTTGGTCTCTCCTGGCAAATCGTCCCGAGGCGATTCACCGAGTTGATCCGTGATAGCGACCCCAGGAAGGTGAAGGCCGTGATGGAAGCCATGATGACGATGGTGAAGCTCGACGTGGCGGAGCTCGAAAGAGCCTACAACAAGGCGTAGTCGTGCTCGTCCAAACCGATACGCCTGCCGGCTGAGCCCGCGCGTGGCGACGCAAGCTTCGCGCGCTTGCTATCGCTGTCGCGATCACCGCAAGCAGTCAGCTCGACTCGTTGTGACACGTACCGCAACGATGACACCCTGGGTTGGCTCAAGGTCTAGTCATCGACCGCGGTCTGAATTGCTCTCGTTCCAGAGACGCCATCGACGTCATAGGTAATTCGCCCGGTTCGAACAACTTTGCCGTCGACAACACTGCCGTCGCCGCCAAAGGTGTACCGAGTCGTACCCACACGCCTGACCGTCGCCGCAGGCTGCGGAGACGGCGCGCCGAAGTAGGGTCCCCCACTGGTGGCAAGCAGTGGGGCCTCGTAGACGTTGGGAAAAATCCACGTGCCCGGCTGAGAGAAGAACCATGTCGGCGCTCCATCCGCCCCGTGGGTGAGCCAGCCGCCAATCAGAAGATCGTTGGCCGTCTCGTAGACGACGAGCGACCAGCCAGGTTCTTCCGGAGACCACCAGATGCCCGCGTAATTGTCTACCGGCCCTCCCGTGGCACCTGCAATCACGCTCACCGTCGTACTCGCCAAGGTGTCGGCAGGCAGGACACCCTGGAGATAGGGCTCGATCTTCGCGACGCCCGTTCGTACCGTATAGGTGCCGATGGGAAGTTCGCCAATCTCAATCACCAGGTCGACGCCGAAGTTGGTACATCCTTGCGCCTCTTCAGGCATGACAAGCGCGACATCGACCACGTTGTTGCTCATCGAAACTCTTGTCTGGCCCGGATCGATCTGTGCTTCACATAGAGCTTCGGTCTGATAGTGGACAAACACCCGCTGTCGCTCGACGGGTATCGTCGGCACCGCCGTGATCGACGCGGCTGCGTATGCTGTGTCGGCCAGGACCGAGACCGCAAGCGCAATGCCCGCTGTCTTGAAAGCGGTGTTAGTAAGTCGGTCGAGGGCCGAAGTTTTCATAGACATATCCCATCGTCGTGAAGCTCCCGTAAGTCAGCGAGGTCATGCTGACCGATGCGCTTTGCCGGAAACACGGCATAGTCTCCTGCGCAAGCATCGCGAGCAGCGTGCCAGTCATGCATCGTAGTCCGCGTGGCTGTCATCCCACCCGGATCGACCAATACGCGCAGCAGCCGGCACCACTTGTCGGCGACGAGCGTGATTTCTGCGGGCAATTTCCGGTACGCGTCCCAGAAAGCCGGGGACGCGGGGGTGCTTCAGAGGGGTCGGGCTCTGCCCTGTCGATGGGCGGCAAGTGCGTCGGACGCGGCGGCATCGAGCCGGCCTTTGGAAGCATCGTCCTGCATCTGCCGATCCCAAGCGTCGTCATCGAACGCGCGGTACCAGTCACGAAACGCCGCGAGTTCGTCCGGCGTCAGGGCGGCGATCTCTACCTGCAGGCGTTCGAGCTTTCCCATGACGGCGACGATACGCCGCTCTCAGCGCAACACCATCCACCGCTCCAGCGCCCAGCGGTGACTGCCGTAAGCGAGTTCTGCGAGGGCTTCGCGCAGGTCGAAGTAGAGAAGTTCGTGGTCGTCTTCGGTGGGTGGGGCGCCGCCCAGGACGCGGGCTTCGAAGAAGCGCACGCGTTTGCGGAAGTGTTTCTGTTCGGAGCGGGCGAAGACGAGTTCGTCGGCAGTGCCCAGTTCCGTGCCCAGGGCGATGCGCAGGCCGCATTCCTCGCGGGTTTCGCGCACGGCGGCGTCTTCCGCGGTTTCGCCGGCGTCGATGCCGCCGCCCGGCAGCATCAGGCCGATGCGCGTGCGCACCAGCGCGATGCGCGGGCCTTCGACGATCAGCACGTGCGCGCCGGGGCGCAGTTGGTAGTCGGCGCCGGGCTCGCACGTGCCGAACTCGGGAATGTTCACGCGGCTGCCCTCATCGCCTTCTCGCGCTTGTGCGCGGAGGCCGGGATGGGAGCGTTCGCGGCGATTTCCTCCCAGCAGTACCAGCGCCGATGCGCCGCGCCGAGCATGGCGTGGTCGGCCGGCGTGTCGCCATAGGCGTAGACGATCTCGTAGTCGCGCAGGTCGAGCAGTTCGGCCAGCCGGCGCAGCTTGGCGTCGTTGGCGCAGTCTTCCTTGGCGAAGAAGCCGGTCAGGCGCCCTTCGCGCGCGGCCGGGTGATTGCACACGAGTTCGATGCCCTGCTCCGCGCACCACGGTTCGAGATAGGCGTCCATCGATGCGGACACGACCACGATGCGATCGCCTTGCGCGCGGTGCCAGGCGATGCGTGCCGCCGCTTCGGGCCGCACCAGCGCAGGAATCACTTCGCGCGCGTAGCGCTCGCCGGCCGCGTGCACGTGCTGCTCGCTGGCGCCGGCGAAGGTGACGAAGGCCGCGAGCCGGCGCATGCGGTCGGGCGAGAAGCGTCCGCGCTTGAGCAGCAGATACGGCACGCCCAGCACCATCCATCCCAGCACCACGCGCCAGCGCGGCGAGCAGTACTGCAGGAAGCCGGGATAGACGTCGCGCGTGGTGATCGTGCCGTCGAAGTCGAACAGCGCCAGGTTCATCCGAGCATGGGCAGGTCGAGGCCCTGTTCCTTCGCGCACTTCACCGCGATGTCGTAGCCGGCGTCGGCGTGGCGCATCACGCCGGTGCCGGGATCGTTCCAGAGCACGCGGGCCAGGCGTTTGTCGGCGGCTTCGCTGCCGTCGCAGACGATGACGACACCGCTGTGTTGCGAATAGCCCATGCCCACGCCGCCGCCGTGGTGCAGCGACACCCAGGTGGCGCCGCCGGCGACGTTGAGCATGGCGTTGAGCAGCGGCCAGTCGGAGACGGCGTCGCTGCCGTCCTTCATCGCTTCGGTTTCGCGGTTGGGCGAGGCCACCGAGCCCGAGTCGAGATGGTCGCGGCCGATGACGATGGGCGCTTTCAGCTCGCCGTTGCGCACCATCTCGTTGAAGGCCAAGCCGAGTTTGTGGCGCAGGCCGAGGCCGACCCAGCAGATGCGCGCGGGCAGGCCCTGGAAGCTGATGCGTTCCTTCGCCATGTCGAGCCAGCGATGCAGGTGGGCATCGTCCGGGATCAGCTCCTTCACTTTCGCGTCGGTTTTGTAGATGTCTTCCGGATCGCCCGAAAGCGCTACCCAGCGGAACGGGCCGACGCCGCGGCAGAACAGCGGCCGCACGTAGGCCGGCACGAAGCCGGGAAAGTCGAACGCGTTTTCGCAGCCTTCGTCCTTGGCCATCTGCCGGATGTTGTTGCCGTAGTCGAACGTGGGTACGCCCAGGCGCTTGAACGCCAGCATGGCCTCCACGTGCACACGCATCGACTTCTTGGCGGCGTCGCGCACTTTCTCGGGGTTGGCCTTCTGCTCGGCCAGCCACTGCTCCACCGTCCAGCCGATCGGCAGATAGCCGTGCACCGGATCGTGTGCGCTGGTCTGATCGGTGACGGCATCCGGGCGCACGCCGCGCTTCACCAGTTCCGGCAGCACTTCGGCCGCGTTGCCAAGCAGCGCGATGGATTTCGCTTCGCCGGCCGCGGTGTACTTCGCGATGCGTGCCAGCGCGTCGTCGAGATCCGTCGCCTGTTCGTCGACGTAGCGCGTGCGCAGGCGCATGTCGATGCTGGCCTGGCGGCATTCGATGTTGAGCGACGAGGCGCCCGCGAGCGCTGCGGCCAGCGGCTGCGCGCCGCCCATGCCGCCGAGGCCTGCCGTGAGAATCCACTTGCCTTTCAGATTGCCGTCGTAGTGCTGGCGGCCCATCTCGACGAAGGTTTCGTAGGTGCCCTGCACGATGCCCTGCGAGCCGATGTAGATCCACGAGCCGGCCGTCATCTGGCCGTACATCATCAGGCCCTTGCGATCGAGTTCGTTGAAGTGCTCCCACGTCGCCCAGTGTGGAACGAGGTTGGAGTTGGCGAGCAGCACGCGCGGCGCGTCGGGATGCGAGGGGAAGATGCCGACGGGCTTGCCGCTCTGGATCAGCAGGGTCTGGTCGTCTTCGAGGCGGCGCAGCGAGTCGAGGATGGCATCGAAGCAGGCCCAGTCGCGCGCGGCGCGGCCGATGCCGCCGTAGACCACTAGTTCCGCGGGGTTCTCGGCCACGCCGGGATCCAGGTTGTTCTGGAGCATGCGGTAGGCGGCCTCGGTGAGCCAGGATTTGCAGCTGCG
>CAMLOR010000229.1 GCA_946481615.1 uncultured Aquimonas sp. | reverse complement strand
AGGCCGCGTCGATCAGGCCGGCGAGCAGGAACATGCGCGCCTGCAGCATCGGCACCAGTTCCGGCTGGCGGGCGGCCGACTCGAGGAACTTCGAGCCCATGATGCCGATGCCGATACAGGCGCCGAGCGCGCCCAGGCCGATCATGAGGCCGGCGGCGATGGCGGTGTAGCTCTGGACGAGGGCGATGAACTCTTGCATGACGCGACTCCTTGGATGAACTTTTGGAAAGTTGAAGACGAAGCGGATCAGTGATGCTCGTGCGCCATCGCGAGATAGACGACCGACAGCACCATGAAGATGAAGGCCTGCAGCAGGATGATCAGGATGTGGAAGATCGCCCACCCGGCATTGGCGATGACGCCCGGCAGGAAGGTCCACGCGCTCGCGGCGAGGCCGGCGATCAGCATGAAGACGAGCTCGCCGCCGTACATGTTGCCGAACAGTCGCATCGCCAGCGAAATCGGCTTGG
Source organism: uncultured Aquimonas sp. (assembly GCA_946481615.1). Next base: position 5,145 of record CAMLOR010000229.1, on the reverse strand, counting down.
AGAGGTATTCGACGAGGTTCAGGCCGAAATTCGGCAGCGCCAGCGCGACCTTGCCGCCGATGCCATGAGCGTGGAACGGCGCGGTGAACAGCTCCTTGGTGAAGCCCCAGCCGCCCTTGGCCTTGATCGAATAGAAGATGGTGAGCAGGAACACGACGGTCGACATCGCGAGCGTGGTGTTGAGGTCGGCCGTCGGCACGATGCGCCAGTAGGTGTGGTGCGCGGTTTCCTCGCCTGCGATGTGGTGGACGCCCATGCCGATCAGGTCGAGCGGCAGCAGGTCCATGGCGTTCATGAAGAACACCCACATGAAGATGGTCAGCGCGAACGGCGCGATGAACTTGCGCGAGCCGTGGAAGACGTCCTTCACCTGGCCGTCGACGAATTCGACGATCATCTCGACGAAGGCCTGGCCCTTGGACGGCACGCCGGAAGTGGCCTTGCGCGCCTTCAGCCAGAACCACAGCACGAAGACCAGGCCGAGCGCGAGGCTGGTGGCCCAGGAGTCGAGATGCACGGCATCGAAGCCGTCGCCCACGCGGTTGTGGGTGAGATGGTGCTGGATGTATTCGGTCAAACCGCCGGAGGCGCCGGATTCCGCAGCCACGAGACCACCTTTCAAGACTTGATTCTGAATGCGAGCAGGGACGCGACCAGTGCGGCGCACAGCCCCGCGACCAGCGGCAGGGGCGGCAGCCCGAGGCGTGCCAGCGCCAGATACAGCGCGGCCACGACCACCAGCCACTTCAGGGCGAGTCCGCCGAACAGGCGCATCAGCGCCATGCCGGCTCCGTCCACGCCGCCCGCGAAGGCCCGCCAGGCCATCAGCGCGCTTCCCAGCGCCACCGAACCGCCGCCCATCAGGGCGGCCAATGCAGCGTCCGTGCCTTGGACGAGGAAGACCAGCGCGGCTGCGAGAGCGACGCCTGCCTGGTAGGCGACGACACTCCGCGCCTGGCGCCGGCCGGCGGCCACGGAATTGAGCACGCTGCGGGTCCGGTTGCCGGGAAATCGGCGTGAAACGGCAGGAAAACGCGCCCTGCCAAGCCCCGGAAGTATAACAGTCGGCTGAATTTCGCCGCAACCGAAAACCGTGGCTCAGAACGGTAGCGAACGGCCCTCGAACCAGCTCCAGGCCGAGCCCACGTCGGCGGCCCCGACCGTGTGGGCACCGACGAACTTGCTCTTTTTCAGCGTCTGGCCGGTCACCCAGCCGGCGGCCTCGAGGCGCAGTACGTCGCCTTCGGTATAGCTTTCCAGCGGATCGTTGCTGCCCACCCGCAACTGCGCCGGAATGCGGCGGGCGACGGTCGGCAGCAAGTTCTCGCAGGCGTGGGCCGTCCCTGGCTGGCCGCAGGCGAAGCCGTAGAGCGCGCCGGCACTGACCGCATAGGCCGCAAAGCGCGTGGAATTGGCCAGTCCCAAGGCATGCGCGTAGTGGGCGCCGGCCGAAAAACCCCAGAGATAACGCCGGGCACGGTCGACGTCGTAGCGGCGCTCGACCTCGGCCAGCGCGCAGGCCAGCGCCGGGGTATCGAAATCCGGCGCCCATCCGCCGCTGTTGCCGGTCGCGATCGGTGCCAGCACCAGCGCACCTTCGAGATCGGCCTGCGGCTGCCACAGCGTACGGATGGCGGCCGCGGCGTCGGGCGGCGAGGCGGCCGAGCCGTGCAGCGCCACCACCAGCGGCCAGGCGCGCGTGCCCTCGTAGGCCAGCGGCACCTGCAGCAGCATCGCGTGGGTGCGACCGGTCTCCGGCACGCGCACCTCGAAGGCCACCGCACCGGTTTGGCCGGCGGACTTGCCGCCGCTGGCACGCACGCCGGCGGCCTCGTCGCTCTCGAGCCCGGAGCGGAACAGCGGCTCGGCGCGGCCGCACTGGGTGAGCGCGAAATCCTCGAGCGGGAACTGCGCGCGCGCGCCGGGAGCGAACACGAGCAGCAGCAGGATGATCCAGCGTGTCATGCCGCGCAGCATGACGGCTTCAGCCCGACGGCAGGCTGAGCGCCACGCTGAGTCCGCCGCCTTCGCGATTGGAAAGCGTCAGCCGCCCCCCGTGCGCCTCGACGATCTCGCGCGCCAGCGCCAGCCCGAGGCCGGTGCCGCTGCGCTTGGTGGAATAGAAGGGCACCAGCGCATTGGTGAGCACCGCCTCCGACATGCCGCTGCCGCGGTCCAGCACTTCGAGCTTCACGCCGCCCGGGATGCGGCGCATCCAGACGCTGACATCCTCCGCCGCCGAGCCCGATTCGTGCGCGTTCTTGAGCAGGTTGATCAGCGCCTGCTGCATCTGCGCCGGATCGAACTGCGCGCGATCGCCGGGCACTTCGCCTTCGAGCCGGAAGGGATAGTGGTTCTGCAAGCCGGCCAGGAACTCGCCCCACTCCACCGCCTCGACCCGCGGCGTGGGCAGCTTGGCGAAGCCGGCATAGCCGCGGATGAAATTGTCCAGATGGCGCGCGCGTTCCTCGATGGTCGCGAACACCTTGGGCAGGCGCTCGGTGTCGCCGCGGCGGGCCAGTTCGGCCCCCGAATGCGCGAGCGAGGAAATCGGTGCCAGCGAGTTGTTGAGTTCGTGGCTGATGACGCGGATCACCTTCTTCCAGGTCGCCACTTCCTGCCGGCTCAGCTCCACCGTGAGGCGCTTGAGCAGATAGAGATTGTGCGCGCGGCCGTTGAGATTGAAGCCGCGGCGCGAGAGGTGGTAGGTCTCGTCGTGGCCTTCGTATTCGAAGGTGAAGAGGCGGTCGCGCCCTTCGATGAAGGCCTCGCGCAGCCCGGGCGGCACTTCTTCCATCAGCTCCGCCAGGTTGCGGCCTTCGAGCCGGCGGCCGTCGTTGAAGAGCTGGCGCGCCGCGAGATTGCCGTACACCACGTGCCCGCGAGGCTCGGTCAGCAGCAGCGCCACCGGCGTGTTCTGGATCACCGTGTCGAGCAGCAGCTCGCGCTGGAACAGGTTCTGGCGCTCCTGCCGCAGCGTGGTCGCCAGCTCGTTGTGGGCGGCCACGAGATCGCCCAGCTCGTCGTTGGCGCGGCGCACGATGCCGAAGCTGAAGTCGCGATCGCGGAAGCTCGCCACGGCGCCGGAGAGCGCGCGGAACAGCGACAGCACCGGCTCCACCCACAGCCGCACGCAGACCACGATCAGCGGGATCGACACGGCCAGCGCCACCGCCCATTCCAGCCAGCCCGTCCCCAGCCAGTGCGCCAGTGCCACCGCCACGCTCACCGAAATGAACACGGGAACCGCGGTGAGCAGGACGAGGCGGCCTTCGAGGGAGAAGCGGCGGGGTTGCGGGGGCATGGGGTGAAGATATCGCCAGTGCGTACCCCCATCCCAGCCTTCCCGCGCAAGCGGGGGAAGGCTGGGATGGGGCCGTCACGCTCGCGCGATGCCCAGCTTCTCCATGCGCCGATACAAGGCCTGCCGGCTCAAGCCCAGATCCGACGCCGCCTGGCTCACGACGCCATTCGCGCGCGCCAGCGCCGCCTCGATGCTGTCGCGATCGGGCTCGGCGTCCTCGTTCGACGCTGTCGCACCCATCGCGCCTGGCAAGGCGAGGTCCGCCACGTCGATGCGTTCGCCCGGCGCCAGCAGCACCGCGCGCTGCAGCACGTTCTTCAGTTCGCGCACGTTGCCCGGCCAGGCATGGCGCATCAGCGCATCGCGCGCGGCGGGCGCCAGCGGCCTCACCTCGCCCAGGAAGTGCTCGGCCAGCGGCAGGATGTCGCCGCGCCGTTCCGCCAGCGGCGGCAGGCGCAGTTCGATCACGTTGAGGCGGTAGTAGAGATCTTCGCGGAAGCTCCCGGCGCGGATCATCGCCGGCAGGTCCGCGTTGGTCGCGCTGATCACGCGCACCTTCACCTGGCGCTCGCGGTTCGATCCGAGGCGCTCGAAGCGTCCGGTCTCGAGCACGCGCAGCAGTTTCATCTGGCCGGCGGGCGGCAGGTTGCCGATCTCGTCGAGAAAGAGCGTGCCGCCGTCGGCGGCTTCGAACTTGCCTTCGCGCGCCTTGTTGGCACCGGTGTAGGCGCCGGCGTCGGCGCCGAACAGTTCGGCCTCGACCAGTTCCGACGGCAGCGCACCGCAATTGAGCGTGACGAAGGGTCCGTCCTTCACCGAAGAATTGGCCTGCACGATTTCGGCGATGCGCTCCTTGCCGGCACCGTTCGGGCCCGTGATCAGCACCGGCACATCGGCACGCGCCACCTGGCAGGCCAGCGCGACCACGCGTTCGGTGGCCGGATCGGCGAACACGAAGCCGCGCAGATCGTACTTCTCGCGCAGCGCGCCGGCGCCCTTGAGCTGCGCGCGCTTGAGCGTGTGCAGCTCGCGCTTCGCCGCGCCGAGCTCCAGAAGGTTGCGCACGGTGGCGAGCAGCTTGCGATCGTCCCAGGGCTTGCCGAGGTAATCGGCGGCGCCCGACTTCACCAGCTCGACGGCCGATTCCAGATGCGTCCAGGCCGTGAGCAGGATCACCGGCATCTCCGGACATTTCGCACGGATGCGGCCGAACAACGCCACGCCCTCTTCGCCCGACGTGGTGTCGGCGCTGAAGTTCATGTCCTGGATGACGAGATCGACCGGCTCGCGCCCGAGCAGCGCCAGCCCCGCTTCCGGAGACTCCGCACTGAGCGTGCGCAGGTCCGAAAGCGAGAACAGCACTTCGAGGGCGGTGGCGACGCTCGGGTTGTCGTCGATGACGAGGACGGTGGGCATGCCTTACAGCGTAACCGCTCTCATGCCGTGCGCGTGGCGACCGCGGGCGGCACCTTCGCCGCGCGTCCGGCCGGCCCGAGTACCGCGATCTGGCCCAGCACGAACACCGCCAGCGCACCGATCGGCAGATAGAACCACGGCAGGCGCGGCGCCTGGTACTGCTGCATCAGCCACAGGTTGAAACCGTAAGTGAGCAGTACGCCGAGCACCACGCCCATCGTCACCATGATGCCGTTCTCGGTCTGGAAATAGCCGCGGATGTTGAAGCGGCGCGCACCCAGCGCGCGCCGCGTGCCGATCTGCTTGATGCGGCGCGTGACCCAGAAACTCGCCAGGCCCACGATGCCCAGGCCCGTGATCAGCACCATGCCGCCCATCACGAACAGCAGGATGGTCATCATGGCGCGGTCCTGCTGGTAGCTTTC
>CAMLOR010000228.1 GCA_946481615.1 uncultured Aquimonas sp. | reverse complement strand
CGCGCGATGCCGGCGAACTGGCGCAGCGCTGGGAATCGGCGAGCAAGGCGCAGCGCGCGCACGCCGACGTGGTGGCCGCCTACGCCGCGCGCGCCGCGGCGCTCGGCCTCGAAGACCAGGCCGCCGCCGCCATCGAACACGCGCTCAAGAAACACTGGGACGAGCCGCTCGCGCGGCTCTACGGCCACGTGCCGCGCGGCCAGCGCGGCTCGCCGCTGAAATCGGCCGAGAAGTGGCTGCAATCGCATCCCAACAGCCCCGCCTTGCTGCTGGCGCTCGGCCGCCTGTGTCGCGAGGAAGGCCTCTGGGGCAAGGCCGAGGATTATCTGCATCGCGCGCTGGCGCAGGGCGCGGGTGCGGATGCGTGGGAAGAACTCGGCCACGCCTATGCCGCGCAGCACGACGAAGCGCGCTCGCGCCACGCCTACGCCAACGCCCTGCGCGCCGCGCGCGGCGATGACGCCATCGCCATCCCCGGCCGCGGCCTGCGCGAACTGATCCAGGACGAAGCGGTGGCCGAGGAACGCAGCGAAATGGGCGTGCCGCGGCTGCCGAGCCTGTAGCCCGCGGCAGGCGTAGACTGGCCGCCCGCCCGCGAGGAGCGTCGCCATGCCGAAGTACCTCATCGAGCGTGACATTCCCGGTGCCGGCCAGCTTTCCGATCAGGAACTGCAGGCCATCTCGCGCAAATCCTGCGCGGTGCTGGACAGCCTCGGACCGCAGATCCAGTGGCAGCAGAGCTACGTCACCGGCGACAAGGTCTATTGCGTCTACATCGCGCCGAACGAAGAGCTGGTGCGCCAGCACGCGGCGCAGGGCGGCTTCCCGGCCAATCGCGTCTCGCGCGTGATGCGCGTGATCGATCCGACGACCGCGGAGTAACCGCTCGGGCCAGCCTGTGCGAAGCTGCGGCGATGCTCCGCACCGCCGCCTTCGTCACACTCGCGCTGATCGGCTTCGCCGCCAACTCGCTGCTGTGCCGGCAGGCCTTGTCCGCCACGGACATCACGCCCGCGGCGTTCACAGCGTCGCGGATCGCCTCGGGCGCGCTCGTGCTCGCCGCGATCGTGCTGGCGCGGCACGGCGCGCAGGGCCTGCGTGCCGGCGACTGGCGCGGCGCCCTTGCGTTGTTCGTGTACGCGATCGCCTTCGCGCAGGCCTACGTCGCGCTCGACGCCGGCGTCGGCGCGCTGCTGCTGTTCGGCGCCGTGCAGATGACGATGCTGGTGGCCGCGCGCCTGCGTGGCGAACGCTTCGGAACATGGCAATGGTGCGGCCTCGCACTCGCCACGCTCGGCCTCGTCGCGATGAAGCTGCCGCTCGGCGCCGTGCCGCTGCCCTGGAACGCGACGCTCGCGATGCTGCTGGCCGGCGCGGCGTGGGGCCTGTATTCGCTGCTCGGACGCGCAAGCGCGCAACCGCTGCGCGACACCGCCGGCAACTTCGTGCGCGCCGCGCCGCTCGCGCTGCTGTTCGCGTGGTTCGAACCGCGCGCCATCATCGTCGAAGCCGCGCTGCCGCTGCCGTGGGACGGCATCGCCTGCGCCATCGCCTCCGGCGCGCTCGCCTCGGGCCTGGGCTATGCGCTCTGGTACGCCGCCCTGCCGCGACTGCTCGCCTCGCAAGCCGCGTTGCTGCAGCTGCTGGTGCCGGTGCTGGCGGCGCTCGGTGGCATCGCCTTCCTGCACGAAACGCCCGACGCGCGCCTGCTGATCGGCGGCGGCGCTATCCTCGGCGGCGTATTCCTCGCCCTCCGCGCCCGCAGGTCCTGACATGCCCGTGCAACGCGTCACCCCGATCCTCAACGTCTCCGACGTCGCCGCCAGCCTCGCCTGGTTCGAATCGCTGGGATGGAAGCGCACCTTCACCTGGAACGACGGCGGCCAGATCGATGCCGCGGGCGACCGCAACGACCACGGCCCGCCGAACTTCGCCGGCCTGTGCAGCGGCCACGGCGAAATCTTCCTCTGCCGCGACGGCCAGGGCGCGCCCGGCGGCATGTGGATGAGCTGGTGGATGCCCTCGGGCGCCGACGTCGACGCGCTCTACGCCACTGCCAGGGAGCGCGGCTACGAAACCGTCAACGAACCACGCAACGAACCGTGGGGTGTGCGCGAGTTCCATCTGCGGCATCCCGACGGGCATACGTTCCGGATTTCCGGGCGGCCTTGATGCCGCCAACCATCTACTTGCCGGGACGGGCTCCGCCGTCACCCGCGGCGAGCGGATCGCCGAGGTAGCGGCGCAGGAAACCCGCCACCCCGTGCCATGCCAGGCGGCGATTCTTCGGGTCCTCGATGCCGTGGCCTTCGCCGGGCAGCGACACGACTACGGGTTCGATGCCCGCCAGGTTCAGCATGCGCTGCATGCGGCGCGTGTGCTCGAAGTCGACGCGCAGATCCTCGGTGCCGTGTACGAGCATCACCGGGGTGTGCAGCGCCGCGTAGCGATAGAGCGGCGAGTTCTCGCGCATTTCGGCGGCGTTCTTGCGCGGATCTCCGATGTGGCGCTCGAGGGCCTTGCGTCCTTCGGCGTGGCGGCCGCCGTCGCTGGCGGTGAAGAACAGCGCGAGATCGCTGACGCCGGACATCGACACCGCACAGCGGAAACGATCCGGCCAGCGGATCGCCGAGACCAGCGCCGAATAGCCGCCATAACTCGCGCCCAGCACGCACATGCGCGTGGCGTCGAGCGGATGCTGCGCCAGCGCGGCCTGCAGCGCGGCATCGATGTCGTCCTCGATGCGCGTGCCGTAATTTCCCTTGGCGGCTTCGCGGAAGTCGGTGCCGAAGCCTTCCGAGCCGCGGAAATTCACCTGCAGCACGGCGTAGCCCAACCCGGCGAGGAACTGCACTTCCGGAGAGAAGTGGCGCGAATCGCGCACGCCCACCGGCCCACCGTGCGGATACAGCACGAGCGGCACCTTGCCCTTCGGTTCGCGCGGCAGCGTGAGGTATGCCTCGATGTCGAATCCGTCCTGGCTTCGCGCCTTCACCACCTTCGAGGCCACCAGCCGGCTGTCGTCCAGCCAGGGGCTGAAATCCTCGATCAGCGAAGCACGGTTGGCCTTGACGTCGTAGTGGAACAATTCGCCCGGCTTGTCGCTGGCGGCCACGACCAGCAGGTAGTTCTCGCCGGCCGCGTCGCGGTCGAGCAGCCGCACGATCCGGCCCGGAAAGCTCGCTTGCACCTTGCGGTAGAGGCGCTCGCTCGCGGCGTCGAAGAAGTGGCTCACGAGATGGCCGGCCTCGAAGTAGCTTGCGCCGATCAGCTCGTGGCGATGATCGAACAACACGCGCTGCACATCGACGCCGGGGCGCGAGAACAGCGTGCGGCCCACCTTGCCGGTCGCCGGATCGATCTCGACCAGGTCGCGTTGCGCGCGTCCCTCGTCGGTGAAGGCATAGATGATCTCGCCATCGGCAGACAGCCCCATGAGCCGCGCCTTGGTGTCGCCGTCGATGGTCATCGCAGGCTTGAACTCGCGGCCCGCACCGTGCATCACGACCAGCTTTTCGTCCTGCCTGACGAGCGCGGCACGCAGCCGGCCACGGCCGTCGGCGAACCAGGCGAGATCGTTGGGGACGCCGCGATCGATGGCGTCGCGGTCGCGGAACGAACTGTCGTCGAGCGCCTTTTGCGAGGAGACATCGATACGATGCACGCGCAGCTCGCTACGGCCGTCGCGCCACTTCGAGCTCGCGAAAAGCAGCGAGCCGGGGTCGCCCGGCAGGGTGGCGACCACTTCGCCCGCGCGCGGGATCCTCAGTGTCTCGAATTTCCATGGCTTAGACGGCGGCCCCGCTTGCGCGTGCACCACCGCCACGCCGAAAGCGTATTGGCTGCTGCCCGTGACCACGAGGGTGCGATCGCCCGCCCATTGCAGATCTTCGATCGGCGCGGCCCAGGCCATGACGGGCTGTGCCGTGCCGGCCGCCAGATCGACGATCTCGATCCTCCATTGCGGCGTATCCGTGGAATCGTTGCGCAAGGAAAGCGCGAGCAGGTCGCCGCGATCGTTCAGATCGGCCGCCTGCACGCTTGCCTCTTGCCACAGGGCATCGACGGTGAGCGCCAGCACGCCCGACGAGGGCACCGGAGCGCTGCGCGGGACGACCTTGCCGCGCCGATCGCCCCGGGCTTCGCGATAGAAGGCCGGGAACGCGTCCGGGTAGTGGCCCGAGTACGAGAACGCAAAGCGGGATTCCAGTGCGGACTGATGCTGCTCCAGCCAATCGATGGCGAGCAGTGCGTGGTTGGCGACGTGGAAAGTCGCCGCGTACCAGTCGGTGGGCTCGAACCGCAGGTGGCCGGGATAGTTGATCACGCCGGCGGCCACTTCGAAGCCGTATTCGGGGTTCTCTCCGAGGTCGTAACGCAGTCCGCCGATGCGGACTTCGTCGAAGCGATACCGGCCGGCGTCGGCGACGAAGAGGCGTGTCGTGACGCCTTCGGCCACCTCCTTGATCGTGCCGCCTTCGAACAGCGCCCCGTCGCGCTTGATGCGCAGGTGATCGAAGCCGCTGTGGGCTTCGACGGCGACGACGAGCAGGCCTTCGCCCGGCGCCAGTTGCACCTCGGCGCCGGGCGCGACCTCTTTCATGCGGGCGTTCGCGGCGCAGGCGAACAGGGCGGCGAGCGCGAACGCGCTGGCCGCAAGACGGCGGTGGATCATGTTGCGGTTCCCGGATTGCCCCTGCGCCCATGATCGCGTGGCGAGACGCGGCCGGCAACGGGCGAGCATCACAGCCCCACCAACGGCGCCTCTGCCGTCAACGCATCGCGCGGTCCGCCGACCTGGCGCAGCGTGTACTGGTAGCCGAGGTCGATGGCCTGCTGGAAGGCCTGCCATTCGAGCAGGTCGATGCCTTCGAGCGCGGGTTTGAGCAGCAGGCGGGTCTGGCGGCGGCGGCGTTGCACGGTGGCGTCGGAGTTCACCATGCCGGCGCGCAGCAGGATCTTGCCGAGGCTGGGGCGTTTGCGCAGGCCGAAGAATTCCGGGATCAGTTGCCACCACGCGGGCAGTTCGGATTCTTCCATCGTGGTTTCGAGGCGGTAATTGCCGCCGACATCCACCGCGATGATTTCGCCGTTGAGGCGTTTGCGCAGTTCGGCCACCGGCAGGTTATCGATGACGCCGCCATCGACGAGCACGCGGCCGTTGGCGAACACTGGAGGCAGCACGCCGGGGATGGCGCAGCTCGCGCGCAGCCAGCGCCACAGCGGTCCGCGTTCGTGTACTTCGAGGGCGCCGTCGGTGAGGTTGCTCGAGACGCAGAAGAAGGGCAGGGGCAGGTCTTCGATGTCGCGCGTCTCGCCGAAGGCTTCGCGCAGCAGCCGCGAGACCTTGCGGCCGCCGCGCAGCGAGACCAGCGGCAGCGTCCAGTCCGAAAGCGGGTTGGTGTCGACGAAGCAACGGCGGTAATTCTCCACCATCTGCGCGTAGTTCCAGTCCGCCGCCACGCCCGCGCCGACGATGCCACCGATGCTGCAGCCGGCCACGTAGTCGATCTCGATGCCGGCGTCGCGCAGTGCGCGCACTACGCCGATGTGGGCGAAGCCGCGCGCGCCGCCGCCGGAGAGCACGAGGCCCGTGGCGCGGCCGGTGAGGCGGCGCGCGACGCGCGCCAGGTCGCCGTCGTGGCGCAC
>CAMLOR010000227.1 GCA_946481615.1 uncultured Aquimonas sp. | reverse complement strand
AATCGAAAACCCCGGCCGAGCCCAGCTTCCCGCGCGCAGCGCGGGCGCCGCAGCCGGCCGTCTCATCCCACCCCGGCAAGAGCACCTGCGAAACCTCGCAGCAACCACCTGCTCTCCGCCCACCACCGTAGAAGGCTAGTCCGCAGCAGTGCGCTGCTCCGCGATCTGCTTGTCGAGGTTGGCTTCGCCGCGATCCGCGTACGCCTTGCACGCGGCGTTGTCGAGCAGTCTGCCTTCCGCAGTGCGTTCGAACAGGGAGGAGACTTCCGGATGCGGCGTGATCAGCACGTCGCAGGGCAGGGCGCGGATAGCCGCGAAGCCTTTGCGGAAATCCTCGACGATGCCGGGATAGTCGGAATTGTCGACGAGGTCGTAGCCCGGCGCGGTGATGCTGTCGACGTAGGCCATCGCGACCGGCTTGCCGTCGACGGTTTCCGTCCATGTCCACGAAGTGCTGCCCGGCGTGTGGGCGGGCGTGAGGTGTGCGGTGAGTTCGAGCGATCCGACGCGCACGGTCTCGCCGTCCCGCAGCACGCCGTCCACGTGCGCGGGCGGGTAGGTGACGCGGTTGGCGAAGTGCAGATCATCCTTGCCGCCGCGCTCGAGCAGCTCCTTGCTCGCGGCGGTGGCGAGCACGCGCGCGCCAGTGGCTTGCCGCAGCTGCTCGATGGCGCCGACATGATCCAGATGCGCGTGCGTGGTGAGGATCACCTCGATGTCCGTCGGCTTCGCGCCTGCGGCTTCGATGTTGCGCAGTACCGACTCGGCCGATTGTGGAACGCCGGTGTCGATCAGCACGGCGCCCTCGGGGCCGCGGATCAGCAGCACGGTGATGGCCTCGGTGCCGACGTACCAGGTGTTGCCGAGCAGATGGAAGGCATCGCGCGGCGTATGCCAGGCCGGTGCTTCGGCGGCGGTAACGCCCGCGGCGGCAAGGGCGATCGATGTGGCGAGCAGGGTTCGAAGCATGACAGGCGGCCTCCACGACAGGGGCGTGCAGTGTCGTGCGTGGCGCGGACGCACCGAAGGCGTGCGCATGGCGATTCGCGGGCAACCTGCTAGATTCGCGCGCGGCCCGCACCGGAACCGCGCATGTCGATCGAACGCCGCCGCCTCGCCGTCGCCAGCAGCGATGGCGCGCACTCCACGCTGCAATTGCACGTGCCGGAGCGCGCCCGCGCCTGGCTTTACTGGCTGCCGGCGCTGGGCGTGGGCATCGGGCCGAACGAAACCTTCGCCGACGCGCTGGCCGCGCGCGGCATCGCGGTGGCCGTGCACGAGTGGCGCGGCCTGGGTTCGAGCGATCGGCGTGCGGCGCGCGGCTGCGACTGGAGTTATCGCGAGTTGCTCGATCTCGATCTGCCGGCGGGCCTGGCCGTGGCGGCGCGCGAGTTCGACGGCCTGCCGGGCTGGATCGGCGGCCACAGTCTCGGCGGGCAGTTCGCCTTGATCGAGGCGGCGCGCCGCGGCGTCGGGCTCGAAGGCGTGTTCCTCGTCGCGAGCGGGCAGCCGCACTGGCGGCAGTTCCCCGGCGCGAAGAAATACGGCGTGCTGGCCTTCGCGCAGTCGATTCCGTTGCTGACGGCGCTGGCGGGTCACTTCCCCGGTTCGCGCCTGGGCTTCGCGGGCCGCGAGGCCGCGCGCCTGATGCGCGAGTGGTCGCGCAGCTGCGTGCGCGGCGACTACCGCATCGGCGATTTCGGGACGGCGCTCGACGATGCATTGGCCGCTTGGTCCGGTCGCGTGCTGGCCATCCGGTTGTCGCAGGACGTGCTCGCGCCTCCCGGCGCCATCGGCCGGCTGCGCGCGCTGGCCCCGCGGGCGGCATGGGATGTGCGCGATTTCGGTGCCGAGCGCTTCGTGCAGCGGCGGCCCGATCACTTCGGCTGGCTGCGCGAGCCCGGGCCGATCGCCGATGCCTTCGAGGCCTTCGCGGGGCAGTCGGCGCGGACGGCTTGAAGGCTTTGCAGGAGCCGGCCGCAACCCTCTAGTCAGTCGACTTTTTCGTGGGCTAAACTCGAAGCGCTGAGCACGCTTAGGTCACCGTGGATCGTGGCAAGACGGCGCCGGTTCCGGCGCGTCGGACGCACCCGTTTCATCCCTTGCTGCCAGTGAGTCCGGTGCTCGCCGCCGGGGGGTCAACTGTTGTGGAGTTCTAAAAATGTCGGATCGGCAGATCGGCACCGTAAAGTGGTTCAACGACAGCAAAGGCTTCGGTTTCATCAGCCGTGACAACGGCCCGGACGTGTTCGTGCACTTCCGCGCCATCAACGGCTCCGGTCACCGTACGCTGGCCGAAGGCCAGAAGGTGAGCTTCAAGGTCGTGCAGGGCCAGAAGGGCCTGCAGGCCGAGGACGTGACGGCGATGTGACATGGGCCGGCCCGCACGGGCCGGCGGTCGAAAGGCACCGGGCGCTTTGCGGCCGGTGCTTTTTCTTTTTTGGCGCCTCGGTTGTGGTGTCGCGGGACGCGGGGGCGTCCTCCACCTCGCAGCAACCACCTGCTCTGCGACAATCTCGCTCAGGCGTCTGTAGGAGCACGCACGAACATGAGCGCAATCGCGACACGGGTTCGCGGCAAGGTGCACGATCTGGGCGGGTTCGTCGTGCGGCGCGTGTTGCCGTCGATGGCTTGCCGCAGTGTCGGGCCGTTCCTGTTCCTCGATCACATCGGTCCGGGGCGTTTCGAGCCGGGCAACGGCATCGACGTGCGGCCGCATCCGCACATCGGCCTGGCGACGGTCACGTATCTGTTCGAAGGCGCGCTGCGGCATCGCGATACGCTGGGCAGTGAGCAGGTGATCCGGCCCGGCGACGTGAACTGGATGACGGCCGGGCGCGGCATCGCGCATTCGGAGCGCACGCCCGCGGCGGAGCGCGAGGCGGGGCATGGCATCCACGGCCTGCAGTTCTGGGTCGGGCTGCCGGAAGAGTCGGAAGAGACTTCGCCGGAATTCCATCACCATCCCGCAGCCACCCTGCCCGAGTGGCAGCAGGGCGGCGCCACGCTGCGGCTGATCGCGGGCGAGGCCTTCGGCCGGCGTGCGCCGGTGAAGACGTTCAGCCCGATGTTCTACGTCGATGTGCGGTTGTCGGCAGGCGCGACGCTCGCGATCGATGCGCCGCACGCCGAGCGCGGCGTGCTGGTGTTGTCAGGCGAGGTGACGTTGAGCGGCGAAGCGCTGGAGCCGGGTGAACTGGCAGTGTTGGCACCGGAGGCCGCCGCCGCGATCACTGCCGGCACGGACGCTCGCCTGGTGCTGTTCGGCGGCGCGCCGCTCGGTGCGCGGCATCTGTGGTGGAACTTCGTGTCCAGATCGCGCGAACGCATCGAGCACGCCAAGCAGGCGTGGCGCGATCAGCGCTTCGGACAGATTCCCGGCGAGAGCGAATTCATCCCGCTGCCCGATCACTGAAGCAGCGGCTGCGCACGGCCCTCCACGATCTCCACGCGCTGGCCCTGGCGCACGCCGCCGAGCGCGCGCTGGCGGACGGTGACGACGCTGCCGTTGTCGAGGCGCACCGTGATTTCGAAGCCGCTGGTGGTGGGCGCGGCGGCGCCTTTTTCGTCCTGCAACACGCCACCCACGATGCCGCCCAGCGCCGGCTCGCCGTCCTTCTTCGCCGTGGCGGGCGCGCTCGTGCGTTCGATGCGTTCGACCACGCCGCAGTGCGCGCAGCGGCCGTCGGTGGGATCGGCGTCCTGCACGACGGGCGGCACGGCGGCTTCGGCCGGTTCGCCGGAGATCGTGGTCGCGGGGCCGCGCGGCGCGGCGCAGGCGGCGAGCAGGGCGGCGAGGGCGAGCGGCAGCAGCGGGCGCAGCGTCATGGCGTTCTCCTTCAGCCGCGGAATTCGTCGTGGCAGGCCTTGCAGGCACCGCCGATCTTCTTGCCGGCCTCGCCCAGCGCCTGGCAGGTCGCGGGCGGCGCGGCGGCGACTTCGTTCATGGTGCCGGCGAAGTTCGCGGCGTGGCGCTTGAAGGCTTCGTCGTCGCCGCCGGTGGGCAGGAAGCCGTCGAATTCGGTGGCGAGCGCCTGCAGTCCGCGCAGATGGCGCTCGACGGTGGCCGCGTCGCACTGGCTGCCGCCGGCCATTTCGCGCAGGGGCTGGAAGTGGTGGCGCATCATCGTCATCGAGGCCTTCTGCAGGGGAATTTCCTGCTTCATCGCGCCGACCGCCGTCACGGCGCCGAGCGCGCCCACCAGGACTCCCACCGCCAGCATCGCCACTGCACGCATTCGTTCGCTCCTTCGGTCGATGTCCGCATTCTCGCCTATCATCCGCGCCCATGGAACGCGCCCTGCACGATCGCTTCGCCGGCATCGACCGCCTGTATGGACGCGGCAGCGTCGAGCGGTTGTCGAAGGCGCACGTGTGCGTGGTGGGCGTGGGCGGCGTGGGCTCGTGGGCGGTCGAGGCGCTGGCGCGCACGGCGGTGGGGCGGCTCACGCTGATCGATGCCGATGATCTTTGCCTGAGCAACACCAGCCGGCAGCTGCCGGCGCTGGAGGGGCAGTACGGGCGCGCGAAAGTCGAGGCGATGGCCGAGCGCGCGCGCGCGATCAATCCGGGCATCGAGGTCGACGCGCGGCAGCAGTTCCTGACGGTGTCGAATCTCGAGGAACTGCTGGCGCGCGATTACGATGTCGTCATCGATTGCTGCGACAGTCTGCGCGTGAAGGTGGAAGCGATCGCGTTCTGCCGGCGGCGCAAGATCCCGTTGATCGTTTGCGGCGCGGCGGGTGGGCGTTCGGACCCGACCAAGGTGCAGGTGCGCGATCTGTCGCGCACCGAGCACGACGCGATGCTCGCGCTGGTGCGCAAACGTCTGCGTGCGCAGCATGGCTTCCCGCGCAATGCCGATCGCTATTTCGGCGTGCAGGCCGTGTATTCGCTCGAGAACGTGCAGTACCCGCAGGCCGACGGCAGTGTCTGCGGCGTGCGGCCGCAACTCGAACCCGACGCGGCGATGCGCCTGGAATGCGGGGCGGGGCTGGGCTCCGTCACGCAGGTGACCGGTACCTTCGCCTTTGCGGCGGTGTCGCGGGCCGTGGCCAGGATTCTTGCTCGCGGGCGGTAGCGCAGGTGGTGCGCGTGAGTCTGTCGCAGGTGCTCTTGCCGGGGTGGGGTGGCCGGCGAGGCTGCGGCGCCCGCGCTGCGCGCGGGAAGCTGGGCTCGGCCGGGGTTTTCGATTCGGCATCCTGCCTCAGCGAAAACGCGCCGACTTCCTGTCGGCGCCCCGCTTCGCGGGCCTGATCGTCCGAGCCCAGCCGCCTTCGCATCGCCGTCCACCCCACCCCGGCAAGAGCACTTCCCTCACCCTTTCGTCGTCCCCGCGAAGGCGGGGACCCAGTGACTTTGAAACGCCTCGCACAAGTCACTGGATTCCCGCCTGCGCGGGAATGACGGAGGGACGCAGCTGCTCTACACGCACGAATCGCATCGACGGCCGGAGGGCGCTCTGCTCGCTCGGATTGCGTCGAGGGTCCGAGGACGCGGGGGCGCTCGGGGGTTCGGGGATGTGTGTAGGCGCCGCAGGTCGACGGATCAGGCCCGCGAAGCGGGGGCCGGCAGGGATGCCGGCCGTTTTCCATTGCACATGGAAGTGCAATGGAAAACCCCCGGCGACCGGAGGGGACCCGCGCGCGCAGCGCGCGGGCGGCGCAAC
>CAMLOR010000226.1 GCA_946481615.1 uncultured Aquimonas sp. | reverse complement strand
GACGATTTCGTGCGCGAGGCGCGCATCGTCTATGGGTGAGATCGACGTCGAGGTGGTGTACGCGCTGCCGCAGCGGCAGTGGGTGTTGAAGGTGCGGGTGCCGGAAGGCGCGACCATCGCGCAGGCCGTGGAGGCCAGCGGCATCGCCTGGCGGGTGCCGCAGGTGAAGCTCGAAGGCGCGAGCTTCGGGGTGTTCGGGGACGTGCGTGCGGCCGACAGCGTGTTGCGCGCGGGGGATCGTGTCGAGATTTATCGGCCGCTGGTGGCGGATCCGAAAGTCACGCGGCGGGAGCGGGCGGCGAAGAGCGCGCCGCGCAAGCGGGGAGGGTGAGCCTGTCGAACCGTCGCCGTGCGCACCGAATGCGCGTGCGAACCGCGCGGATCAGCGGCGCGTGGCGCCGCGGCGATCCTTTTCCTTGTCGCGCGGCAGGTTGCCGTAGCGGCGCATCTCGCGCGCGAGTTCCTCGTCCTGCTCGGGGAAGTAGTCGCCTTCCACGCTCGCCAGCACGTCGCCGTCGAAGGTGAGCACGAGGTTCTTGATGTCGGTGTCGCCGCCGCGCTTGCTGACGGTGGCCACGTAGTCCCAGCGTTCCTGGTGGAAGGGATCGCTGACGCTGGGGGAGCCGAGCAGCGCGTAGACCTGGCGTTTGGTGAGGCCGGGCTTGAGCTGATCGACGTTGCGTTTCTCCAGCAGGCTGCCCTGGTAGACGTCCACCTTGTAGATGACGCCGCAGCCGCCCAGCAGGGCAGCGGTGGCGAGGGCAATCAGCAGCTGGCGCATGCGCGAACGATCCTGAACGGGAACGGGCGGATGATACACTAGCGCGGCTTTGCACCGCGCTGGGCGGGGGCGGCGTTCAGTCCCGGGAGGGGTGCATGGAATCGCAGGAATTGCGCAAGGTCGGGCTCAAGGTCACGCATCCCAGGATGCGCATCCTGGAGATCCTAGAGACCACCGGCGCGCGCCACATGACGGCCGAGGACATCTACAAGAACCTCATCGGCCACGACGAGGACATCGGCCTCGCCACCGTCTATCGCGTGCTCACCCAGTTCGAGGCCGCCGGGCTCGTGCTCAAGCACAATTTCGAGGGCGGGCAGGCCGTCTACGAGCTCGATCGCGGCAAGCACCACGATCACATGGTCGATCTGGATTCGGGCAAGGTGATCGAGTTCACCAGCGAGGAGATCGAGCGCTTGCAGCGCGAGATCGCCGACAAGCACGGGTATGTGATCGAGGAGCACAGTCTGGTGCTCTACGTGCGGCCGAAGAAGAAGGGCGGTTGATCGTTCGCGAAGCTTGAGGCGACGGTTCGACAGGCTCACCGGGAACGGCTTTCGCGGTGCGGGGGTGAGGCGGCGGTTCGACAAGCTCACCGCGAACGGATTCTGGTGTCCGAAGGTTCAAGAGCGAACTTGCGAGACCCGTTCGCGGTGAGCCTGTCGAACCGATGCCTCAGTCTCGCGCCGCCCGCGCCAGCATCTGCTTCGCGTGCGCCCGGGTCTCCTTCGTGATCTCGATGCCGCCCAGCATGCGGGCGATCTCCTCGCCGCGCGCACCGCTGTCGAGCCGTTCGATCTGGCTGCGCGTGCTGTCGCCGTCCGCGGCCTTGCTCACGCGCAGATGCGTGTGGCCCTGCGCCGCGACCTGCGGCAGGTGCGTCACGCACAGCACCTGACGCTGCGCGGCCAATGCGCGCAGCTTCTGGCCCACGACCTCCGCCACCGCGCCGCCGATGCCGGTGTCGACTTCGTCGAACACCATGGTCTGCACCGCGTCGAGGCCGAGCGCCGCCACTTCGATGGCCAGGCTGATGCGCGAAAGCTCGCCACCGGAGGCTACCTTGCGCAGTGCGCGCGGCGGCTGGCCGGGGTTGGCGGCGACCAGGAATTCGATGCGCTCGGCGCCGTTCGGATCGGGCTTGGCCTCGGCGTTCGGCTCGATCGCCACCGACAGCGCGCCGCCCGCCATGCCCAGCTCGGCCATCAGCGCCGACACGGCGCTGCCGAGCTGCTTCGCCGTGCTGTGGCGCGATTTCGTCAGCGTGCTCGCCGCCGCGGCCCAGGCGCGCTGCGCGTCCTCGCGTTCGCGCAGCAGCTTGTCCATCGAGGCGCCGGCGTCGCGCAGGGATTCGAGTTCGGATTGCAATGCGTCGCGACGCTCCGCCAACGCTTCGAGCGGCACGCGATGCTTGCGGGCAAGGTCGTGCAGGCGGGCCAGGCGTTCGTCCAGGGCGGCCAGGCGGTCGGGGTCGAGGTCCAGATCGTCGCGCAGGCGCTCCAGCGTTTGCGCGGCTTCGTCGAGCTGGATCTCGGCGCTGTCGAGCAAGGCGTCGACCTCGGAGAGGCGCGGTTCGTGTTCGACGAGGCGCGCCAGCTCGCCGCGCACGCGGCGCAGCGCGGAAAGTACGTTGAGGCCTTCCTCGCCGCCCAGGCCGGCCTGCGCGCGGCCGCAGCCTTCGATCAGGGCCGCGGCGTGCGAGTGGCGGCGGTGCGCGCCGAGCAGTGCATCGATTTCGGCTGGCGCGATCTGCTCGTTCGTCAGCTCCGCGACCTGGTGTTCGAGCCAGGCGAGGCGCTCGGTGACGTCGCCCTGTTTCTGCACCGCGTCGATCTTCTTCGCCACGGCGCTCCAGCGCGCCGCGGTTTCGGTCACCGGTTCGAGCGCATGCCGGCCGAAGGCGTCGAGCATCGCGAGCTGCGCGTTGCGGTCGAGCAGGGCCTGGTGTTCGTGCTGGCCGTGGATTTCGACGAGCTTCTCGCCCAGTTCGCCGAGTTGCGCCAGCGTGGCCGGCCGGCCGTTGATCCAGGCTTTCGAGCCGCCGTCGGCGCGCAGGGTGCGGCGCAGCTGGCAGTCGCTGTCGTCGTCGAGTTCCTGCTCGCGCAGCCAGGCCAGCGCAGGCGATTCGGGTGCGAGGCGGAATTCCGCGGCCAGTTCGGCGCGTTCGGCGCCGTGGCGCACGACGCCGGCGTCGGCGCGCGCGCCGGTGAGGAAGAGCAGGGCGTCCACGAGCAGGGATTTGCCCGCGCCGGTTTCGCCGGAGACCACGGTGAGGCCCGGTCCGAGCGCGACTTCGACTTCGCTGACGATGGCGAAGTCCTTGACGAAAAGGGAGACCAGCATGCGCGGCGCAAACTATCACGTCGCCGTTTTTTGGCCAACGGATTTTCTTTAGGCGCTCGAAGGGTGAGGCACGGGTTCGACAGGCTCACCCCGAACGGTGGTCGCGATGCGAACCGGGACCGGGGCGGCGGATTCGACAGGCTCACCGTGAACGGTTGTCGCGGGGCGATCCGGGACGGGGGCGGCGGATTCGACAAGCTCACCGTGAACGGGTGAGAGAAATCCGTTCGGGGTGAGCCTGTCGAATCCCACGCCCCGGTTCCCGGCGCTTGCACCCGGAAGCCCTGGGCCTTATCTATGCCGCATGCATCCCGACCTTGACGCCCGCGCCCGCCGCCTGCTCCGCACCCTGATCGCGCAGTACATCCGCGACGGCGTGCCGGTCGGCTCGCGCACGCTGTCGAAGCAATCGGGCCTGGACGTGAGCCCGGCCACCATCCGCAACGTGATGGCCGATCTGGAGGAAATCGGGCTGGTGACGACGCCGCATACCTCGGCCGGCCGCGTGCCGACGGCGCAGGGCTACCGCCTGTTCGTCGATTCGCTACTGCAGATGCAGCCGCTGCAGCAGCAGGAACTCGAGCAGCTCGGCCAGCGCCTGCAGCCGCAGCTCGGCACCCAGGGCCTGCTCAACAACTCCACCGAACTGCTCTCGGCGATGACGCATTTCGTCGGCGTCGTGACGGTCCCCAAGCGCGAACAGTTCGCCTTCCGCCACATCGATTTCGTGCCGCTCGACGCCAACCGCGTGCTGGTGATCCTGGTCTTCACCGACAACGAGGTGCAGAACCGCATCGTCGCCACGCGCCGGCCGTACACGCCGTCGGAACTGGAACAGACCGCCAACTACCTCAACACGCACTTCGCCGGGCGCCCACTGGGCGAGATACGCGCCGAGCTCGTGCGCGAGCTGCGCCAGACCCGCAGCGAGATGGAGCGCGTGTTGTCGGTGGCGGTGGATATGGCCGAATCCGCGTTCGCCAGCCCTTCCGAGAAGGACGTGTTGATGGCGGGTCAGACGCGCCTGATGGGCGTGCAGGATCTTTCCGACGTCGACCGCCTGCGTGATCTGTTCGAGGCCTTCTCGCGCAAGCGCGAGCTGCTGCAGCTGCTCGAAGGCTGCATCCATGCGCAGGGCGTGCGGCTTTTCATCGGCGAGGAATCCGGCCTGGCCCCGTTCGGCCAGTGCAGTCTCGTCACCGCGCCCTACGGCGCGGAGGGGAAAACCCTGGGCGTCATCGGAGTCATCGGGCCCACTCGCATGGCCTACGAGCGCGTGATCCCCATGGTCCAAGCCACCGCCAGCGTGCTCGGCGCGGCCTTGAATCGGGCCGCTTCGGCCCAATAGACCCCGCATTCCAACCAGCCGGCGGGTCGCGGCCCGCTGGCGATCTTTCGCTTTTTTTCCGGGAGCCAGCATGGAGAACACCGACCCCCGCCCGGGCGATTCCGGCGATTTCGCCGCCGAAGGCCTGGATGCCGAGGCCCGCATCGCCGAGCTCGAGAACCAGCTCGGCGCCCTGCGCGACGACAATCTGCGCGAGCGCGCCGAACTCGACAACCAGCGCAAGCGCCTGGTGCGCGAGGTGGAGCAGGCCCGGCGTTTCGCCAACGAGCGATTGCTGGGCGATCTGCTGCCGGTGTTCGATAGCCTCGAAGCGGGCCTGGTGGCTGCCGCCGCTGCCGACGCCAAGGTGCGCGAAGGCATGGAGCTGACGCTGCGCCAGCTGCAGCGCGTGGCGGAGGCCAACGGCCTGGTGGCCGTCGATCCCGTCGGCCAGCGCTTCAACGCCGAACACCACCAGGCCATGAGCATGGTCGACAGCGCCGACCAGCCGCCGGGCCATGTGGTGCAGGTCTACCAGAAGGGCTACACGCTGAACGACCGTCTCCTGCGCCCCGCGCTGGTGGTCGTGGCGCGCGACGACTCTTGAAGCGTTGCGCCTGACCCCCAGATAGCCAACCAGAACAACGGCCCCGTCGCCGGCAACAATTTTCGGGAGAGAGACACATGTCCAAGATCATCGGTATCGACCTCGGCACCACGAATTCGTGCGTGGCCGTGATGGAAGGCGGCAAGGCCAAGGTCATCGAGAACGCCGAGGGTGATCGCACCACGCCGTCGATCGTCGCCTTCACCAAGGACGGCGAAACCCTCGTCGGCGCCTCGGCCAAGCGCCAGGCCGTCACCAATCCGAAGAACACCTTCTACGCGGTGAAGCGCCTCATCGGCCGCAAGTTCACCGACGCCGAAGTGAAGAAGGACCTCGACCTCGTGCCGTACAAGATCGTGCAGCACGACAACGGCGACGCCTGGGTCGAGACCAGCGAAGGCAAGAAGATGGCGGCGCAGCAGATCTCCGCCGAAGTCCTCGCCAAGATGAAGAAGACGGCCGAAGCCTATCTCGGCGAGACCGTCACCGAAGCGGTCATCACCGTGCCGGCCTATTTCAACGATTCGCAGCGCCAGGCCACCAAGGACGCGGGCAAGATCGCGGGCCTGGAGGTCAAGCGCATCATCAACGAGCCGACCGCGGCCGCGCT
>CAMLOR010000225.1 GCA_946481615.1 uncultured Aquimonas sp. | reverse complement strand
CCGGGCTTCGAAGCCGATCGCTTCGCGGTGATGGCGATGGACCTGGATTCGAAGCAGGTGCGCGAGATCGCGCCCGCGTGGGATGCCTCCGCCGACGCCATGGTGCTGGCCGGCGGCAAGCTGTTCACGCACGCCAGCGAGCTGGGCCACACGCCGCTGTTCGGCCTGCGCCTGGACAACGGCGAAGTGGACGCGGTGGCGGGCGAGGGCATGGTCGAGAACTTCGACGTCGCCGACGGCGTGGTGGTGTTCACGCGCAGCACGCTCGCCGCGCCGGCGCAGCTGTTCGTGATGAAGGACGGCCAGCCGGCGAAGCAGATTTCCAACTTCAACGCCGACAAGCTCGCCGGGGTGGAATTCGGCGCGTTCGAACAGTTCCGCTTCGCCGGCCACGGCGGCGACACCGTGCACGGCTTCGTCGTGAAGCCCTGGAACTTCGAGGCCGGCAAGCGCTATCCCGTGGCCTTCATCATCCACGGCGGCCCGCAGGGCTCGATGGGCAACAGCTTCCACTATCGCTGGAACCCCCAGACCTACGCCGCGCAGGGCTACGCCGTGGTGTTCGTCGATTTCCACGGTTCGACGGGCTACGGCCAGAAATTCACCGACGCCATCTCCGGCGACTGGGGCGGCGCACCGCTCGAGGATCTTCGCAAGGGCTGGGCGCATGCGCTGAAGTCGTACGACTTCCTCGACGGCGACAAGGCCTGCGCGCTCGGCGCCAGCTACGGCGGCTACATGGTCAACTGGATCGCCGGCAACTGGAACGAGCCCTGGGACTGCCTCGTCAACCACGACGGCGTGTTCGACACGCGCGCAATGGGCTACGAGACCGAGGAACTGTGGTTCACCGAATGGGAGAACGAAGGCACCCCGTTCGAGAAGCCGGAGAACTTCGAGAAGTTCAACCCCGCGCTGCACGTGGCCAAGTGGCGCGTGCCGATGCTGGTTGTGCAGGGCGAACTCGACTACCGCATCCCGGTGACGCAGGGCCTGGCCACCTTCACCGCGCTGCAGCGGCGCGGCATCGAATC
This sequence comes from uncultured Aquimonas sp., assembly GCA_946481615.1. Next base: position 4,678 of record CAMLOR010000225.1, on the reverse strand, counting down.
GCAGCTGCTGTACTTCCCGGACGAGAACCACTGGGTGCTCAAGCCGCAAAACAGCGAGCAGTGGCACGAGGCGGTGAACGCCTGGCTGAAGAAGCACCTGGGCGGCTGAGCCCTCGCGGGGTCATACCCGCGCAGGCGGGAATCCAGGTGCGAGGAACATCGAGCTTCCTCGCACCTGCGTCGCCGCCTGCGCGCGAACAGCGGCTTCGATTCAGCGTGCGCGCAAGGTCATCGCCGCGCCCAGCAGTCCGATGGCCGCCACCAGCGCCAGCAGCCCGAACCACGACAACGCGGGGATCGTGATCGGCGCCGTCGCGGCGCCGAAGCCCACGAAGGTGCCGGCGGAGGCGGCGTTGTCGGCCGGCGCCGCATCCGGCGAACTGGTGGTGGCGGTGGCGTTGTTGGTCACCGTGCCGCCGGTGTCGGAGAGCATCGAGACGGTGAGCGTGAAGCGCGCCGAAGCGCCCGCCGGCAGCGCGGCGATCGTGCACGACACCGTGCCGTTGGAACCCACGGCCGGCGTGCTGCAGGCGAAGGCCGGGCCGGTGTTCTGCAGCAGCGAAACGAAGCCCGTCTGGGCCGGCAGCGGATCGGTCAGCACCACGTCGAGGGCGGGCGCGTCGCCGGTGTTGGCGAGATCGAGCACGTAGGCGATCGGCTCGCCGGGTTCCACCTGCGCCGGCGCCGTCTTCGCCAGCACGAGGTTCGGCAGGTTGCTGACGGTGGTGGTGGCGGTGGCGCTGTCGTCGCTGGCGTCGGGATCGGTGCGCGTGCCGTCGACGGTGACGGTGTTGCCGATCGTCGTGCCGTTGGCGGTCGACGCGGCCACCTGCACGGTAAGGGTGAACGTGGCGTTGGCACCGCTGGCGAAGTCGGCCAGCGTGCAGCTCACCGTGCCTGCGGCACCCACCGCCGGCGAGGTGCAGGCGAACGCCGGGCCGGTGTTCTGCACCAGCGAAACGAAGGTGGTGCCGGCGGGCAGCGTGTCGGACAGCGCGGCGTCGTCTGGCAGCGGACCCGCGTTGCTGGCGGTGATCGTGTAGACGAGATTGCTGCCTGCGACGACGGTGGCGGCGCCCGACTTCGCGACGCCCAGGTCGGCCGCGTTGCCGGCGTTGGTGGTGGCCGTGGCGGTGTTGTCGGCCGCTTCGGGATCGGCGGTCGCCGAGGTCACGGTCGCGGTGTTGCTCACCACGAACGCATTGGGCACGGCATCGGACAACTGCAGCGTCAGCGTGAGCGTGGTGCTCGCGCCGTCGGCGTAGCTGGCCGCGGTGCAGGCGACCGTGCCGGTCGCACCGGCGGCCGGCGTGGTGCACACCAGCGGCGCACCCGATTGCACCAGCGAGACGAAGCTGGTGTTGGCCGGCAGCGGATCCTCCAGCGACACGCTGGCCGCCGGCGCGGGTCCGTCGTTCGTCAGCACCAGCGTGTAGACGAGTTCGTCGCCGGCGCTGGCACTCGCCGGTCCGGTCTTGGTCAGCGACAGATCGGCCTGGCTCGCGACCGTCGTTTCGGCCGTGGCGGTGTTGTCGGCGGGGTCGGGATCCGCGGTGGCGCTCGCGACCGTCGCCGTGTTCGAGATCGTCGAGGCCTCCGCCGCGCCGTCCGCCACCTGCACGGTCAGCGTGAGCGTGGTGCTCGCGCCGCTGGCGTAGGTGGCCGCGGTGCAGGCGACGGTGCCGGCGGCGCCGACGGCCGGCGTCGTGCAGGCCAGCGCGGCGCCCGATTGCGCGAGCGAAACGAAGCTCGTGTTGGCCGGCAGCACGTCCTCCAGCGACACGCTGGCGGCCTGCAGGGGCCCTTGGTTCGTCAGCACCACGGTGTAGACGAGATCATCGCCGGCGCTGACGCTGGCCGCCGCGCTCTTGGTCAGCACCAGATCGGCCTGGTTCGATACGGTCGTTTCGGCCGTGGCCGTGTTGTCGGTGGGGTCGGGGTTGGCCGTCGTCGCGCTCACGGTCGCGGTGTTGGCGACGGTGAAAGCATCGGGCGCGGCATCCGATACCTGCAGCGTGAGCGTGAGCGTGGTGCTGGCGCCGTCGGCGTAGGTGGCCGCGGTGCAGTCGACCGTGCCGGTCGCGCCGACGGCCGGCGTGGTGCAGGCCATCGCCGCACCGGATTGCGCGAGCGAGACGAAGCTCGTATTCGCGGGCAGCGGATCCTGCAGCGACACGCTGGCCGCAGGCGAGGGGCCGTCGTTGGTCAGCACCAGCGTGTAGACCAGATCGTCGCCGACGCTGGCGCTGGCCGGTCCGGTCTTGGTCAGTGCCAGGTCGGCCTGGTTCGCGACGGCCGTTTCGGCCGTCGCCGTGTTGTCCGCGGAATCCGGGTCGGTCGTGGTCGTGGCGACCGTCGCCGTGTTCGAGATCGTCGAGGCCTCCGCTGCGTCATCCGCCACCCGCACGGTCAGCGTAAGCGTGGTGCCCGCGCCGCTGGCGTAGGTGGCCGCGGTGCAGGCGACCGTGCCGGCGGCGCCGACGGCCGGCGTGGTGCAGGACAGCGCGGTTCCCGTTTGCGCGAGCGAGACGAACGTCGTGCCGGTCGGCAGCACGTCGTCGAGCGATACGTTGGCGGCGGAAGCCGGCCCCTCGTTGCCGAGCAGCAGCGTGTAGACGAGATCGCCGCCGGCGCTGGCCGTGGCCGGCGCGGTCTTGGCGAGGGAGAGGTCGGCCTGGTTGACGACGGCGGTTTCGACGCTCTGGCTGTCGTTCGTCGCGTTGGCATCGGTGCTCGTGCTCGACACGGTGGCCGTGTTGCCCAGCACCGTGCCGTCGGCGATCGAAGTCGGCACCTGCACCGTGAGCGTGAGCGTCGTCGAGGCGCCGCTGGCCAGCGTGGCGGCGCTGCAGGTCACCGTGCCGCCCGCACCCACCGCAGGCGTGAGGCAATCCAGCGCGGCGCCGGTCTGCGCCAGCGACACGAAGCTGGTGCCGGCCGGCAGCGGATCGCTGAGCGCCACGCCAGCAGCCACGTCCGGTCCATCGTTGGCGACGACGAGGGTGTAGACGAGGTCATCGCCCGCGGTGACGGTGGCCGGCGCGCTCTTGCCGACGCGAACGTCCGCGGTGTTGGTGATGGCCGTGGTCACGGAGGAAGCGTTGTTCGACGTATCGATGTCGAACTGCTCGCCCGTGACGGTGGCCGTGTTCATCACGCTGGTGCCGTCCGGCGTATCGAGCGGCGCCTGCGCCACCAAGGTGAACTGCGCGCTGGCGCTCGCGGGCAGTCCGCTGCCCGAACAGTGCACGGTGCCGTTGCTACCCTCCGCCGGCGTGGTGCAGAAGAAGGGCGCCCCGGTGTTCTGCACCAGCGAAACGAAGGTCAGCGGCGCGGGCAGGGCGTCGACGAGGCTCACCACCGTCGCGAAGTCCGGGCCGGCGTTGGCGATCTGCAGGTCGTAGCTCACCATGTCGCCGGCCGCCACGCTGGCGGGGCCGGACTTCACGACCGACAGATCGACCGCCGCGATCACGGTGGTCGTGGTGGAGCTGCCGTTCTCGTCGCTGGGATCGGGCGTGGACGACGAGATCGTGGCCGTGTTGACGTACTCCGTGCCGGAGAACGCATCGACCGGCACATGCACCGTCAGCGTGAAAGTCGCGGTGACGCCGGCTTCGAACGTCGCCAGCGAACAGGTCACGATTCCGCCGGCGCCGACGGCCGGTGTGCTGCAGCTCATCGTCGGGCCGGAGGTCTGCTGCAGCGAAACGAAAGTCAGATCGCCGGGCAGCGTGTCCTGCCAGGTGAGGTCCGCGGCCGGGTCGGGCCCGGCATTGCCCACCGACACGGTGTACTCGAAGTCGCGGTCGGGCGCGGCGCTCGCCGGCCCCTGCTTCGTCACGAACAGGTCGGCTTGCGGCGACGGAATGAAGGTGCCGGCGGGCGCGCTGTTGTTCTTTTCGTTGGGGTCGGTGGACGCGGTGCTGGCGGTGGCGATGTTCGTGATGAAGCTGCCCGGCCCCACCGACGCGTCGATGTGCGCCACCACGGTGAACTGCGCGCTCGCACCCGCCAGCAGCGCCGCGATCTGGCAATCGATGTCCCCCGGGTTGCCTGCCCCCGGATCGGTGCACACGAAGGCAGGGCCGGTGTCCTGCGTGAGCGAGACGAAGGTGAGTTCGGGGGGCAGCGCATCCAGGAGCTGGACGGCGGAGGCGGCGTCGGGGCCGTTGTTCGCGATCGCCAGCGTGTAGGTGATGTCGCTGTCGGACGTGGCGGTGTCGGGTCCGGTCTTGGTCAGGGCCAGGTCGGCGATGAGCGTACCGCCCAGGGCCGGTGCGCAGCCGAGAACGAAGAGTGCGCACGCAGCGCCGAAACTGCGGATCGAGTGCATTGGCGATGTCTCCCTGACCGGGATTGGAGTATAGCCACGCCCCGCGGTGACGGACGACCGATTGTTGCGGCCGGGCCGCGGCTCAATAGTTGCGGTCGGTGCGCGTGCCGCCCTGCAGCGTGCGCAGGTTGGGCAGTGCCTTCACCAGCAGCTTCTGCAGATCGCTCTGCCGGCGCGTGCCGGTCTTGGCGAGCATGCGCTTGACGTGCGCGCGCACGGTGTCGCGCCGCACGCCGGTGGCCGAGGCGATTTCCTCGACCGAACTGCCGGCCAGCAAGGCGTTGGCGACGCGCGCCTCGGCGGCGGTGAAGCCGAAGAGTTCGCGCAATTGTTCGGTGGCGA
>CAMLOR010000224.1 GCA_946481615.1 uncultured Aquimonas sp. | reverse complement strand
ACGACGAATGCCACATGGCCTTCCACTTCCCGCTGATGCCGCGCATGTACATGGCCATCGCGCAGGAAGACCGTTTCCCCGTCAGCGACATCCTGCGCCAGACGCCGCGCATCCCGCCGATGTCGCAATGGGCGATCTTCCTGCGCAACCACGACGAACTGACGCTCGAGATGGTCACCGACGCCGAGCGAGACTACCTGTGGAACACCTACGCCGCCGATCCGCGCGCGCGCATCAACCTGGGCATCCGGCGTCGGCTCGCACCGCTGCTGCAGCGCGACCGCCGCCGCATCGAGCTGATGACGGCGCTGCTGCTCACGCTGCCGGGCACGCCGGTGCTGTACTACGGCGACGAGATCGGCATGGGCGACAACATCCACCTGGGCGATCGCGACGGCGTGCGCACGCCGATGCAATGGTCGGTCGACCGCAACGGCGGTTTCTCGCGCGCCGATGCGCAACGTCTCGTGCTGCCGACGATCCAGGATCCACTCTACGGCTATCACGCCGTCAACGTAGAGGCGCAGGAGCGCGATCCGCATTCGCTGCTGCACTGGACGCGCCGCCTGCTGGCGGTGCGGCGCCGCTACGGCGGCCTGTTCGGGCGCGGCGCGCTGCATTTCCTGTATCCGCGCAATCGCAAGGTGCTCGCCTACCTGCGCGAGTTCGAGGGCGAGACGCTGCTGTGCGTGGCCAATCTTTCGCGCACGCTGCAGGCGGTGGAACTTGATCTGGCCGCATTCGAAGGACGCGTTCCGATCGACATCCAGGGCGGCGCCGCGCTGCCGCCGGTGGGGCGCGGCCCCTACGTCGTGACGCTGCCGGCCTACGGTTTCCACGCCTTCGAACTGGCCGGCCGCGAGCGTCTGCCGGACTGGTACGTGCCCGAGCCCGATCCGCTGCCGGAGTTGCCGACGCTCGTGTTGCGCGACGCGCTGGTGGCCGATCTTCTCGGCGCACATCGCGAACGCCTGCAGGAGGAATTGCTACCGCCCTGGCTGGCACGCCGTCCCTGGCGGCCCGCGGCCGAAGGAGCGCCGACGCTGCGCCGCGTATTGCCGCTGGCCGGCAAGGAAGGCGACGGCGTGCTGCTCGATCTGGCATGGCCGAACGGCGCGCGGCGCTGGGTGCCGCTGGCAGTCGTCTGGGAGGGCCGCGAGGCACAACCCGTGCCGCCGCTGGCGGTGGCGCGCGTGCGGCGCGGCGCGCGCGTGGGCTGGCTGAGCGGCGGACTCGCGATGCGGCCGGTGCTGGAGCGCTGGCGCGCGGCGTGGGCAGCGGGCGCGAGCGAAGACGATACGCTGGTGTTCGAGCGCACCGCGTCGCATGCACCGCCCGCACCGCGTGCCATCGGCGTGGAACTGGTCGGCGCCGAAGGACCGGTGGCCGCTGCGTTGCTGGATCACTCGCTGTTGATCAATTTCGCGCGCGGCGGCGAAGCGGCGATCGCGCGGCCGCTGGCGATCGCGCAGCGCCTGGAAGCGCAGGGCTTTCCCCAGCGCCTGCCGCTGCTGGGCACGCTGCGTCTGCGCGACGGCGAGGACCTGGCCTTCGCGCAGGAGTGGCCGCCCACGCAGGGCGACGCCTGGCAGTGGACGCTGGATTTCCTGCGGCGCGGCCTGCACGAGGCGCACGCCGCCGATGCCGCGCGGCGCTTGCAGTTGGCGGAGGGCTACGTGCCGTTCGCCACTTTGCTCGGACAGCGCCTGGCGCAGTTGCACGCGGCACTGGCCGATGCGCGCGGCGACCTGCTCGACGAGGCGCGCCTGCGCCCCGCGGCCGAGGAACTCGCGCGACGCCTTGTACAGCTGGAGCCACGGCTGCAGGAGGCGGGCGCGCGCAGCGAAGACCTCGCTTTCGTGCGGCGCCGGCTGCGATCGCTGGCGGCCGGCGTGGTGCCGAGCGCGCTGGTGGCGAGCGACGCGATCCATGGCCGCCTGGCCCTGGCGAACGTATTGCTCGATGCCGGCGATCTGCGTTTCTTCCAGTTCGCCGACGCGCCGCAGCTGTTGCCGCTCGGACCTCATGCTTCGCCACTGTCCGATCTGGCCGACCTGCATCACGGCTTCGCGCATGCCGCCTGCACGGCCGTGCAGGAAATCGACGCACGCGACGCAACGGCCGGCGAGTTCCTCGCCGCCTTCGCCATCCGCGCGCGGGAAGCGCTGGCCGCAGGCTACCGCGCCGCCGGTGGCGCCCTACCCGCCCGCGAAACCCGCGCGCTGCGCCCCTTCCTCGCCTGGCGCGGACTGCTCGAACTCGAAGCCGCGTCGCATGGTGCGGCTTTCGTGGCGGCGTGGAAGACGCTGCGGGCGTTGCTGGACTGAGGCTTGTCGCGCCTTCGAGGCAGGCCTTGTGGGTAGAGCAGCCGTGAACGCCGTCACTCCCGCGCAGGCGGGAATCCAGTGACGTTTGCGAGGCGCTTCAAAGTCACTGGGTTCCCGGCGCCGAAGCCCTCGCCGGCCACCCCACCCCGGCAAGAGCACTGCGACCACACAACAGCGCCCACCTGCTCTCACGACACGTCACTCGTGGCATGCCGCGTGCAGCTTCTCCTGCAAACTTGCCGAAAGGTGAAACCAGATGAATTCGCAGGATGCCAAGGACCCGCCGCTGCCCGGTGCCGGCGAACCCGTGCCCGAATCGATGAGCAGGCGCGTGCAGCGCAAGTTGCACGCGGACGACAATCTCGACGAGGCGCTGGAAGAAACCTTTCCCGCGAGCGATCCGGTCTCGCCGTTCGTGCCGGCGCGGCCTCGCGCTTCGGATTCCGACGCGCCCTGATCAGGCGGCCAGGGGCGGCCGGATCAGGCGCTCGGTGCTCATGCGCCGGCCGCTGGCGTCTTCCACGTTGACGACGACGAGGATCTGGCCGCGCGCCGGCGGGCACAGCGAAAGTCCTGCCGCTCGCGCGAGTTGCGTGCTGGCGAAGTTGTCGCAATAGGCGCCGTCCCAATACAGCGCCCAGCACCGCTCGTGGCCGCGTTCTGCGTCCCTGACGATGCGGCAGACGTGTTCGTGCGTCATTCGGGATTGCCTCAGGCCTGGCCGCGGCGGAAAGGAAGACGGTCGCGCTCGGTGTGCAGATGCAGCGCCGGCACGAGATAGGGACTGCGCAGTTGGTCAACCAGCGGGCGATCGATGTCGACGGCGCGCGCGCGACGCTGCAGGTTGCGCTCCTCGTTGGGCTCGTTGGGGTGCAACGGATACCCGGCGGGAAACATGTGGGTGTTCGGGGAATGCATGAATAACCCTGGCGATGGATGCCCGTGGGAAGCAGCACGTTCCATGCCAACGCGCACAACGATCTCAGCGGCGCGGATTGCGCTCCAGCCGGTTGTGGATCGCGGTGGCGGCCACGGCCGCATGGCCGAAGGCCACGCCGATCTGGTTGAGTGCGCTGACCGCATCGCCGATGGCGTAGATGCCGGCGACGCTGGTTTCGCACTTCTCGTCGACCTGCACTTCGCCCTCGCTCACCATCAGCACGCCCAGGCCGTCGAGCATTGCGGTCTGCGCCAGTGCGCCGAGCGAGATGTAGACCAGATCGTGCGCGTGCGAGACGCCGTCCGCGGTTTCCACGCAGAACATGCCGCCGACCAGCGAACACCGATCTTCGGGCGCACGCAGCACTTCGATGCCCAGCGCCGCGGCCTGCGCACTGTCGCCCGCAGCAAGCGCTGCCTCCGGCGGCAGCACCAGCGAGACGCGCGTGGAATAGGTGCGCAGGAAAGCCGCATGGCCGACACCATCCGCTGCGCGCCCGTAGACCGCGATGCGCTTGTCCTCGGCCTCGTAGGCGTCGCAAACGGCGCACAGGCGCACCAGACCCTGATGGATGGCGTTTTCGATCTGCGGCCAGCGCGGCAGGCGATCGACCACCCCCGTGGCCACGATCACGCAGCGCGCCAACCAGCTTTCGTCTTCGGCTTCCACCAGGAAACCGCCCGCCGCATGGCGCAGACGCAGCACCCGGTCGGCCACCACGCGCACGCCGTGAGTATCGGCCTGTTGGCGAAGACGCTCGAGCAGTTCCTTGCCGCCGATACCGTACGGAAAGCCGGGACAGTTGCGCGACGAATCGATGAAGCGCGTGCGACTGCGGCCGGCATCCACGAGCAACACGTCGCGACAGAAACGTTGCAGGTAAAGCGCTGCCATCGTACCGGCGGGCCCACCGCCCACCACGACGCAATCGAGGGGAGCGAACTCGTCGGCAGGCGAAATGGGCACGGTGGTCATCGGCCGCACGATCCACGAAACGTGCCAGCTTCACGGTCCTGTGGATAGGGTGTGATCAGTGCGTAATAGTTGCGCAAGCCTGTAGTTCGGGGCGGGCGGGCACCATTGCTCGTGCCGGCGCAAGCGCCATGGCGTCCTCTTACTCCGGCGAGATCAGTGTCGAGAGATGACGCAGGGATTGCAGGCTGCGGCCGACGGCGTCGTCCAGATCGTTGCCGAAGCTGCGCAGGTCGGCCGGCAGCATGGCGCTGTTGAGCACCGCCGAACTCATCACCACCGAGTTGAGGCCGTTGCGCAGCGCGTGGATGGCCTCGCGCATCTCGACGCGGATCGGCCCGGCCGGCAAGGGCTGGCGCTCGCGCAATCGCCAGGCCAGCCGGCACAGCGCGAAACCCAGTACGAGCAAAGGCGCGCCTTCCTCGAACTCGTCCTCCAGCGCCAGCAGCATCGCCGGCGGCGCCTGGTCGCGTACGTAGAGCCGCACCAGCCAGCCGCGCGCGGCCTGCGGATCGAAACCTTCGGTGGCGGCCAGCACGCGCGATTCGGCCGGCAGGCGGTCGATGCGCGCCGCGTCCGTATTCATCGAGACGCCCTGCACCACGGCGAGGCCTCGCGGCGACAGCGAAACCAGCAGGCCGCGGACCTGTTCCAGCCACTGCCCGAGCGCGGCATCGGCCATGCGGCTCAGCTCCCGGTTTCCGGAACGCCCGGGTCCTTGGCGCCGCTTTGCGAATACTTCGCCAGGCGGTTGTAGATGGTCTTCACGCTGATACCGAGCGCGCGCGCGGCGCGCGTCTTGTCGTCGCCGAAGAAATCGAGCGTCTTCATCAGCATCCGGCGCTCGATTTCGTCGAAGGTCATGCCCACCGCCACGGTGATGCTGGAGGGGGTTTCGTCGAGCGGCGCGGTGATGCGGAAGTCGCTCAGCGGATCGCTGATGGTGTCGCCGCGCGCCATGATGTAGGCGCGGCCCACGACGTTGCGCAGTTCGCGGATGTTGCCCGGCCAGGGGAAACGGCTGAGTTGCTCGATCGCTGCCGATGTGAAGGCTTTCTTGCCGCCGTAACGCTCATTGAGGCGCGCCAGGAACAGATTGGCGAGCGGCGCCACGTCGTCGGGGCGCTCGCGCAGCGGCGGCACCACGATGGGGAATTCGCCGAGGCGATAGAACAGATCCTCGCGCAGCTTGCTGTCGGATACCGCGCGGTTCACCGGGCAATTGGTCGCCGCCACGATGCGCGTGTCGACCGGGATGTCCTCGGTGCCGCCGACGCGGCGGATCGCGCGGTTCTCCAGCGCGCGCAGCAGATGCACCTGCAGATGGATCGGCATTTCGGTGACTTCGTCGAGGAACAGCGTGCCGCCGCTGGCCTGCTCGAAGTAACCCGTGTGGCGCGCCTGCGCGCCGGTGAAGCTGCCGCGTTCGTGGCCGAACAATTGGCTGGCGAGCAGTTCGGGCGCCACCGCGCCGCAGTTGA
>CAMLOR010000223.1 GCA_946481615.1 uncultured Aquimonas sp. | reverse complement strand
GCGCGCAGCGCGGGCGCCGTAGCCCTCGCCGGCCACCCCACCCCGGCAAGAGCACAGGCGACGACACCCCGCCGCCCACCTGCTCTCCAACCGCCGAAGCGAAAAGCCCCCCGCTCAGCCCCGCTTCGCGCGTGCCAGAGCCTCGGCGAGCGCGTTGTTCGCAGGCGCCTTCGCCTGCGCGCGCGGCGGTGCATTGCGGTTGTCGCGCACGGGACGTGCGTCGCGCGGGCGATCGCCTCCGGCAGCGGCGCCCGGCTGATCGTCGAGGCGCCGCGTGAGCGCGATGCGCTTGCGCGGCAGGTCGACCTCGAGCACCTTCACCTTGACGATGTCGCCGGCCTTCACGACCTCGCGCGGATCCTTCACGAAACGATCGGATAGCGCCGAGACATGCACGAGGCCGTCCTGGTGCACGCCGATGTCGACGAAGGCGCCGAAGGCCGCGACGTTGGTGACGACGCCTTCGAGCACCATGCCGGGGCGCAGATCGCGGATGTCCTCCACGCCGTCGGCGAAGCGCGCGGTCTTGAACTCGGGGCGCGGATCGCGGCCGGGCTTTTCCAGCTCGCGCAGGATGTCGCGCACCGTCGGCAGACCGAAGCGCTCGTCGGTGAACTGCTCGGGCTTCAGGGTACGCAACAAGGCTCCGTCGCCGATGATCTGACGCACCTCGCGCCCGCACTGGGCGCGGATACGCTCGACCACGGGATAGGCTTCGGGATGCACGGACGACGCATCGAGCGGCTGATCGCCGCCGGCGATGCGCAGGAAGCCCGCGCACTGCTCGAAGGTCTTGTCGCCCAGGCGCGGCACCTTCAACAGCGCCTTGCGGTTGGCGAAGGCGCCGTGCTCGTCGCGGAAGGCGACGATGTTCTCGGCCACCGTCGCCGAAAGCCCCGACACCCGCGAAAGCAGTGCGGTGGACGCGGTGTTGAGGTCCACGCCGACTGCGTTCACGCAATCCTCGACGATGGCATCGAGCGCGCGCGAGAGCGCGTAGGGATTCACGTCGTGCTGATACTGGCCCACGCCGATGGCCTTGGGCTCGATCTTCACCAGTTCCGCCAGCGGATCCTGCAGGCGGCGCGCGATCGACACCGCGCCGCGCAGGCTGACATCGAGGCCCGGGAATTCCTTCGCGGCCAGCTCCGACGCCGAATACACCGATGCACCGGCTTCGCTCACCACGATCTTCTGCAGCTTCAACTCCGGATGCTGCTGCATCAACTCCGCGGCGAGCTTGTCGGTCTCGCGCGAGGCCGTGCCGTTGCCGATCGCGATCAACTCGACGCCGTGCTTCTGGCAGAGCGCGCGCAGCGAAGCGAGCGATTCACGCCAGCGCTTCATCGGCTCGTGCGGAAAGATCGTGTCGGTGGCGAGCAGCTTGCCGGTGCGATCGACCACGGCGACCTTCACGCCGGTGCGCAGGCCGGGATCGAGCCCAAGCACGGCCTTCGGGCCAGCCGGTGCGGCCAGCAGCAGGTCTTTCAGATTCGATGCGAAGATGCGGATGGCCTCGGCCTCGGCCTTCTCGCGCGCCGCGCCCATCAGATCGAGCCCGAGATGGATGTGCAGCTTCGCGCGCCACGTCAGCCGGCACGCGTACAGCAGCCACGCATCCGCGGGCCGGTTGCGATTCTCGACGCCGGCGTGCAGCGCGACGCGGCCTTCGGCGTAGGCGTTGCCCGCTTCCGCATCGGCGCCGGGCTGCAATTCCACATCGATGAAGCCTTCGCGGCGCGCACGCAACAATGCGAGCATGCGATGCGACGGGATCTGCGCCAACGGCTCGGCGTGGTCGAAATAGTCGCTGTATTTGACGCCTTCGCTTTCCTTGCCCTCCACGACCTTGGCGCGCACCTGGCCGTTGCTTTCGAGCCAGCGGCGCAGTTCGCCGAGCAGCGCGGGGTCTTCGCCCCAGCGCTCCATCAGGATGGCGCGCGCGCCCTCGAGCGCGGCCTTCGCATCGGCGACGCCTTTTTCCGCATCGACGTACGCGCCGGCGGCCGCCTCGGGCACCTGCATCGGATCGCCGAGCAACGCATCGGCCAGCGGCTCCAGTCCCGCCTCGCGCGCGATCTGCGCCTTGGTGCGGCGCTTGGGCTTGTACGGCAGATAGAGATCTTCGAGGCGCGCCTTGTTGTCGGCCGCCTCGATCTCGCCGCGCAAGGCATCGGTGAGCTTGCCCTGCTCCGCGATGCTGGCGAGGATCGTCGCGCGGCGGTCTTCCAACTCGCGCAGATACGCAAGGCGCGTCTCCAGATTGCGCAACTGCGTGTCGTCCAGCCCGCCCGTGGCCTCCTTGCGGTAACGCGCCACGAACGGCACCGTCGCCCCGCCGTCCAGCAACTCGATCGCCGCCAGCGCCTGCGCGGGTTTCGCGCCGATCTCGGAAGCGATGGTGGAGGCGATGTGCTGGGCGAGGCGGGTGTCGGAAGCGGTCATGCGGGTCGGCGGATCGAAGGGGACCGGCATTGTGGCGATGAGGGCGTCGCCGGTGAAGCGTTGACTTCGCCGGCCGTTCGGGTCTACTGGCTTCCCGCCCGACGAAGTCGCCAACCCGCTTGGATATCGCCCTGTTCGCCGCCGGCGTCGTTGGCGCCGCCCTCGCGCCGATGCTGCTCGGCATCGTCGCCACCCGCAAACTCGGCACCGCACTGGGCAGCTTCCTCGTGGGACTTGTGCTGGGCCTTGCGCTCGCCCTGCTGATCGATCCGGTACTCGGCGCCTACGGGCTGTTCGCCTGGTTCATGGCCGCCCTGCCCGGCGACGACTGGCGTCTGTTGAACGCTATCGGCAATGCAATGTCTGCGAGCCGACGCCGACGGCACTAACTCACCAACAAGCGGAGTCAACCCGATGCCGCAGGCCGCACCTTCCGAAACCCGCATCGCCGTCCTGGTGGACTGCGACAATACTTCGCCGGACGTGCTCGAGCACGCCCTCAAGATGGTGGCGCAGTTCGGACGCGTGGTGTTGCGCCGTGGTTACGGCAATCACGCGACACTCGCCAATCGCTGGCAGGAAGCGCTCGTGCGGCTGGCTTTCACGCCCTGCCTGCAATATCAGTATGCCTCCGGCAAGAACACGGCCGATATCGCGCTGGCACTCGATGCCATGGAAGCCATGTTCGACGATCGCGCCGACGCGTTCTGCCTCGTCACCAGCGATTCGGACTTCGCCTACCTCTGTCGCAAGCTGCGCGAACGTGGCGCGACGATCTACATCGTCGGCGAACCGAAGACGCCGGAAGCCCTGCGCAACGCGAGCGACCGGTTCTTCGAGTGGGTACGGAAGGAACCGGCCGCCGTTGCGAAAAGCGAGGCACCTGCGCCCAGTGCTGCCGCGCCCGTCCCGCCGTCGACTGGCGACATCAAGAAGTCGGTGCTCGATGCGGTATCCCTGCTCGCGGGCAATACCGAAGACGGCCGCGTGCTGCTCTCCGTGCTTGGCAACTACCTCAAGCGCGCCGATCCTTCCTTCTCCACGAAGACCCATGGATTCGGCACGTTGACCGAGATGGCGCGCGCCTCTCCGGAACTCACCCTGGTCGAAGCGGCTGGTGCGACCTCGGTGGCGCTCAAGGCCCGGGTCACGCGCCGCACCGCATCCGCCGCGCCGAAGGCTTGAACGCGCAGTGCCGCGACCAAAAGGTTGCAATCCGGCGATGTGTCAGCGCCGGATCTTCGAACGCCGAAAATGAAGATCGGGGCATGGAACACATCGGAAGCAATAGTCCGCGCGGCTAACCCTCCGCCAGCCACCGCTCCGCCAACCGCGGCAGCGCCTCGGTGGCATTGGCTTCGATGAAGGCGAAGTCCTTCGGCACCGCCATCGGATCCTTGGCAACCACGATCTTCTCCGCATCCTCCGCCGCGAATTCGAGCAGGCGCGCGGCGGGGAAGACGGAGAGCGAGGTTCCCACGACGAGCACTTTGTCGGCGCGTTCGACGGCCTGTTCGGCGAGCTCGAAGTCGAGCACCAGTTCGTTGAACCAGACCACGTGCGGGCGCAGTTGGCCGCCGCGTTCGCAGCGGTCGCCCGGTTCGATGTCGCGGCGCCATTCGTAGACCGCCTCGGGCGGCACGGTGCTGCGCGCCTTGAGGATTTCTCCGTGGATGTGGATCACCCGCGTGGAGCCTGCGCGTTCGTGCAGGTCGTCGATGTTCTGCGTGACGATGCACACCTCGAAGGCGCGTTCGAGTCGCGCCAGCGCCAGGTGTGCGGCGTTGGGCTGCGCCTTCAGCACGGCGGCGCGGCGTTCGTTGTAGAAGGCCAGCACGGTGGCAGCGTCCGTGCGCCAGGCGTGCGGCGATGCCAGCGATTCGAAGGATTTGCCGCGCCACAGGCCGGCGGGGCCGCGATAGGTCGGCAGGCCGCTTTCGGCGCTGATGCCGGCTCCGGAGATCACCGTGATGCGCGTTGCCATGTTGCGGGCCGTGGTGCGATCGGGGCGAGGATAGCCGCCTGCCCGCGCGGAGTAACTAGGACAAATTCCTAGATCCGTCGTTCGTTCCCTGCCGGCCGTCGTTCGTCGCAGGCCGGCTTCCGTGCCATGACGGGCAAGCGGCACAGTCCGCGCACCCTGCTGCGGAGGCTGCCGATGAGTGCGATCCATCCCGAGGTCCTGGGCGAACGGTTGCAGGCTCCGGCCGCGCCATGGCTGCGCGCGAGCGCCCGCTGGCTGCAGGCTTGCGCGGCGGCGTGGGCCGTGGTGGCGGTGGCCGGTCAGATGTTCCTTGCCGTCTACATTGCGCTGACCTACGGGCGCGCCGCCCTGCAGGGCGACGTGGCCACCTACAACCAGGTGCTGTCGAAGGCCTATGTCGAAGGCGAGCCCGTGCTGAACACCGTGCTCGCCGTGCATCTGGCGTTCGGCGCGGCGATCCTCGTCAGCGGTGCGCTGCAGCTGCTGCCTGCGCTGCGGCGCGCGATGCCGGCCGTGCATCGCTGGAACGGCCGCGCCTACCTGGTGTTCGCGCTGCTGATGAGCGTCGGTGGGCTCTGGTACGCGGCAACGCGGGCGCAGGTCGGCGATACGGCGCAGCACCTGGGCATCACGATCAACGGCGTGCTGATCCTGGCCTTCGCCGCGATCGCGTGGCGGCAGGCCTGGATGCGCCGCATCGACGCGCACCGGCGCTGGGCCCTGCGCCTGTTCCTCGTGGTGAGCGGCGTGTGGTTCTTCCGCATCGCGCTCACGCTGTGGATCGCGGTGAACCGCGGTCCGGTCGGCTTCGATCCGGAAACCTTCACCGGGCCGTTCCTGAGTTTCCTGGGTTTCGCGCAGTATCTGGTGCCGCTCGCCGTGCTCGAACTCTACTTCGCGGCGCAGCGCAGCCGGCGTGCGGCGGTGAAGTTCGCGATGGCGGGCGGCCTCGCCTTGGCCACGCTCGCAACGCTCGCCGGCACGGCGACGGCCGCGATGATGCTGTGGTTGCCGCGATTGAACTGAGGCTATGCTCGGCGCCATGTCGATTCCCGTCCTTCCGGCCCGGCCGCGCGGCCTGGCCCTGATGTTCAACTGGCGCCGCGTGCGCTCGGTGTTCATCATCGCGAGCCTGTTCGGCTTGATGGTCGGCTCGGGCTGGAAGTCGGGATTCTTCTCCGGCTACATCCGCGTGCTGGCGATCGCCTTCGCGGCGATGATCGCCTTCGGCGTGTTCGAGCAATGGCCGCGCCGCCTGCCGCGATGGGTCGGGCGCTGGGTGCTGCAGGTGAT
>CAMLOR010000222.1 GCA_946481615.1 uncultured Aquimonas sp. | reverse complement strand
TCGCAGCACGCCAACCGCGACCGCGCCATGAAGATGCTGGCCGCGAAGTTGTACGAACTGGAAATCCAGAAGCGCAACGCCGAGCGCGACGCGGTGGAAGCCACCAAGTCCGACATCGGCTGGGGCAGCCAGATCCGCAACTATGTGCTGGACCAGAGCCGCATCAAGGATCTGCGCACCGGCATCGAGCGCAGCGATACGCAGAAGGTGCTCGACGGCGATCTCGACGAATTCGTCGAAGCCAGTTTGAAATCCGGCCTCGAGGCGGGTTCTAAACGCAGCGACGCGGCGTGAGGACCGGCGTGGGGGATTCGACAGGCTCACCCCGAACGGTTTTCGCGGTCCGGGTTGGCGGACACTGAAGCATCGTTCGACAGGCTCGCCGCGAACGGCTTTCGTGGTGCGGTTTGGCGGACACTGAGGCGCCGGTTCGACAGGCTCACCGCGAACGGTCCTCGGAGAACGGGACTTGCGAGAGCCGTTCACGGTGAGCTTGTCGAATCCGCCGCCCCGGTCCACACGTTCTTGCAGTCCCACCACCCCAGTCCGTTCGCGGTGAGCCCGTCGAACCGCACTCGATAACGCAGCGATGTACCCATGACCACCCAGCAAGACGAAAACCACCTGATCGCCGAACGCCGCGCCAAGCTGGCCGCGCTGCGCGAACAAGGCATTGCTTTCCCGAACGACTTCAAGCGCGACGATTTCGCCGGCGACCTGCAGGCCGAATACGCCGACGAAGAGCTCTGGACCACTGCGAAACTCGACGAGCTCGGCCGCCGCGTCGCGGTGGCCGGCCGCCTGATGCTCAAACGCGTGATGGGCAAGGCCAGCTTCGTCACGATCCAGGACATGAGCGGCCAGCTGCAGTTGTTCCTGCAGGCCTCGAACCTGCCGGACACCTACGACGCCTTCAAGGGCTGGGACGTGGGCGACATCGTGGCTGCCGAAGGCCCGCTCACGCGCACCAAGACCGGCGAATTGTCGGTGCGCGCCGACAGGCTGCGCCTGCTCACCAAGAGCCTGCGCCCGCTGCCCGACAAGTTCCACGGCCTCACCGACGTCGAGCAGCGCTACCGCCAGCGTTACGTCGATCTGATCGTCACGCCCGAAGCGCGCGACGTGTTCGTGAAGCGCTCGAAGATCATCCGCGCCATGCGCCACTGGCTCGATGCGCGCCGCTTCCTGGAAGTGGAAACGCCGATGATGCATTACATCCCCGGCGGCGCCACGGCCAAGCCCTTCGTCACGCACCACAACGCGCTCGATCTCGAACTCTATCTGCGCGTGGCGCCCGAGCTTTATCTCAAGCGCCTCACGGTGGGCGGCCTCGAACGCGTCTACGAAATCAACCGCAACTTCCGCAACGAAGGCGTGAGTACGCGTCACAACCCGGAATTCACCATGCTCGAGTTGTACGAGGCCTATGCCACGTACCACGAGATCATGGATCTGACCGAGAACGTGATCCGCGACGTGGCGGTCGAAGTGAACGGCACCGCGCAGTGCACCTGGGACGGCACGGCCATCGATCTTGGCCCGCGCTTCCGGCGCTGGCGCCTGGACGAAGCCGTGCGCCACTTCAATCCGCAGATCACGGCGGACGATTGCCGCGACCGCGACGCGCTCGCCGGCCACTGCAAGCGCCTTGGCGTGCATGTAAAGAATGATTACGGCTGGGGCAAGCTGCTGCTCGAAATCTTCGAGAAAACCGTCGAAGCGCGCCTGGTGCAGCCGACCTTCATCACCCACTATCCGGTGGAAGTCAGTCCGCTGGCGCGCGAGAGCGACAGCGAGCCGGGCATCACCGATCGCTTCGAGCTGTTCGTCGACGGCAAGGAGCTCGCCAACGGCTTTTCCGAGCTCAACGACCCGGAAGACCAGGCCGCACGCTTCCAGGCGCAGGTGGCGGCCAAGGAAGGCGGCGACGACGAGGCCATGCATTTCGACGCCGACTACATCCGTGCGCTGGAGGTCGGGATGGCGCCCACGGGCGGCCTGGGCATCGGCATCGACCGCCTCGTGATGCTGCTGACGGACTGTGCGTCCATCCGCGATGTGCTGTTGTTCCCCTACATGAGGCCGGAGTAAAGTGAGGACGGCGCCGTGTCGCCACCCCTTGGAGGAGATGCCCGGGTGAACGTGCTCATCGTCGACGATCAACCGTCGCAACGCACGATGTTCCGCCACCTGGTGGAAGACATCAGCCCGGACATCACCGTCACCGATTTCGGCGATCCGGTGGAAGCGCTCGGCTGGTCGCAATCGGAATCGCCCGATCTGCTGCTGCTCGACTACCGCATGCCGCGCCTGGATGGCCTTGAGTTCGCGCGCCGCTTCCGCGAGCCGGCCGAGAAGCGCGACGTGCCCATCGTGCTGATCACCGTGGTGGGCGACGAGCCGATCCGCCACGCCGCGCTCGAAGCGGGCGTCATCGATTTCCTGGTCAAGCCGGTGCGCCCGCGCGAACTGCGCTCGCGCTGCCGCAACCTGCTGGAGCTGCGCCGCCAGCAGCAGACGCTCAAGAGCCGCACGCACGAACTCGAGCGCAGCCTCATCGCGAGCTTGCGCGAAGTCGACGAGCGCGAACGCGAGATCCTCTACCGCCTGGCGCGCGCCACCGGCCTGCGCGACGGCGCCGACGGCCAGCAGCTCGAACGCGTGGCGCGCTATTGCGGCCTGATGGGCGAAGCGCTCGGGCTCACCGAAGACGAGGCGCGTACCATCGAGCGCGCCGCGCCGCTGCACGACATCGGCAAGATCGGGCTGAAGGATTCGCTGCTGCATCGCGTCGATCCGCTCTCGGCGCAGGAATACGAGCAGATGAAGGCGCACGTGCGCCTCGGCCACGACATCCTGGCCGGCAGCGCCAGCCGCGTGGTGCAGATGGCGGCGCTGATCGCGCTGCATCACCACGAGCACTGGGACGGCACCGGTTATCCGGACGGCCTGGCGCGCACCGACATCCCGCTGGCCGCGCGCATCATCGCGGTGGCCAACGCCTTCGACAAGCTCACCGTGCCGCGCGGACGTTCGCTCGCGGTGGGCACGGACACCGCCTTCGAAACGCTGCGCCGGGAAGCCGGCACGCGCTTCGATCCGACCGTGGTGGCCGCCCTCTGGCAACGCAAGCGCGAGGTGGAAGACGTGCTGGCGCACCTCGGCCCGCGGGCCGGCACGGAACACTGATCCGGCGCGCGCCGGGTCGCCAGCCGCCGCCGTGACCCTTTCGCGCCGCCTCGCGCATCTGCTCCGGCCCGGGCCGGCGAGCGAGTCGCGGCAGGCCTTGTGGCGGCTCGGTTTCGCGGGTGGCATGGCGCTCGTTCTCGCACTGGCCGCCGCGCTGTCGCCGGATTCGCCGCAGCTCGATCGCGCCGCCGCCGTCGGCATCGCCGGCCTGTTGTATGCCACTGCCTGGCTGGCGCTGCTCGGCGGGCAGGGCGCCGCTTCCGCCGGCCGGCGCCGCGCCGCGCTGCTGTGCGATGTGTTGCTGCTCGCCACGCTGCTGACGATCGGCGGCGCCTGGACCGCGCCGCTCTATCTGCTGCTGGTGGCCGCCGCGCTCGACCACGGCCTGCGCTTCGGCCCGCGCGCGCTGCCGCGCGCCGCGGCGGTGGCCGGCATCGCGATGCTCGCGGTGCTGGCGACGAGCGCGTTCTGGCAGTCGATCTGGCCGTTGGCCGCTGCGCTGGCGGCCTTGCCGCTGGCTTTCCCGCTGGCGCTGCGGCCGCTGCGGCGCACCTTGTTGCAGACGCAACGCGATGCGCGCCGCGCCTACGAGGCGCGCCATCGCGTGCTGCAGGAACTCGACCACGATTTCCGCACGCCGCTCGACGCCATCGTCGGCGTGGCCAAGACGCAGTTCGCCACGCGCGTCTCGCCCGAGCAGCGCGAGGGTGGCGAACTGGTGCTGGGCGCCGCGCAGTCGCTGCTGCGGCGCATCGGCGACACCCTCGACCTGGCTGCCGCCGAGGCCGGTGCGCTCGCGCCGCAACCGGTCGATTTCAACCTGCGCGACGGCGTGGCGCGCGTGCGCAATGCGCTGCATCCGCTGGCTTGCGCCAAGGGCGTGGCGCTGCAGGTGGAGGTGGACGAGAAATTGCCGCCGCGCCTGCGCGGCGACGCACGGCGCCTGTGGCAGATCCTGGCGCGGCTGCTGCAGGACGGTGTCGATCGCACCGACCAGGGCAGCGTGCAGGCTGCCGTGACGATCGAGACCGCCGGGCGCGAGGCATTCGTCCGGAGCGAGGCGGCGATGCGGGGCGACGCATGGGTTCCGGGCGACGCCACGAAGCGCAGCGAAGCCACCATCCGGGGCGAGGCTGCGATGCGGGCCGACGCCTCGGTTCGGAGCGACGCTACGAATCGCAGCGAAGCGGTCACCCGGAGCGACGCTTTCCTCCGCACCGACGCATCCGTTCGCGGTGAGCCTGTCGAACCCGTGCCTCGCGCTACGGATACGAAAACCGCCGCTCCCGATGCCATCGTGCTGCGCATCTGCGTGCGCGACACCGGCATCGACAGCGACGAAGCCCGCCGCCGCCGCCGCGAGGCCATGCGTGCCGGCGCTCAGCCGGATGTCGTCACCGCGCTGGCGCTGTTGCTCGGCGGCCGCAGCGGCATCGAGCCCAATCCCGGCGGCGGCGTGCACGCCTGGGTGGAACTGCCGCTCGGCGTGCCGCCGGCGCTGCCGCAGCCCGATTACGAGGGCGAGGCCAAGGTCGTGGCCTTCGACGATCCGCTGGTGCGCCACCGCGCGCGAGTGCGCTCGCTGCGTGTGTTGCTGGCGGACGAACCCTGCGCCAACCGGCTGGTGCTGCAGCGGCTGCTGCAGCGCGCCGGCCACGAGGTGGTGCTGGCCGATGACGGCGAGCAGGCGCTCGAGCGCATCGAGCGCGGCGAGGTCGACGCCGGCATCGCGCACGTGCGCCTCGCCGGCATGGGCGGGCTCGACGTGCTGCGCTACGCGCGCATGCTGCAGTCTGGCGCCCGCCCGTTGCCGCTGGCGCTGCTGAGCGCCGACGCCTCGCCGGCCCTGGTGCGCGAGGCGGAATCCGCCGGCGCCTTCGCGTTCCTGCCCAAGCCCGTGCAGGTGCCGCGTCTGCTCGAGGTGTTGGCCGAAATGTCGGAAGCGATCCGCGCGCCGCTGGCGCCGCCGGCGGCGCCCGCGCCGGATGCCAATGCGCCGGCCATCGGGCTGGAAGTGGTGCAGGAACTGATCGCGCTCAATCTCGGCGAAGGCTTCGTCGCGAGCTTCGTGGAGCAGTGCCTGCGCGACGCCGGCCAGTGCATGACGGAAATGGAGCGTTGCGGCTCGGTGGCCGACTGGGAAGGCATGCGCGAGGCCGCGCACGCGCTCAAGGGCCTCGGCCAGAACTTCGCGGCGCGCGCCGTCGCGGATGCCTGCGACGCCATCGTCCGCAGCGGCGACCTGCTGCTGCGCAACGACTGGCGCCGCCGCGTCGCGCAACTCGACGGCCTGCTGCAATCGTGCTGGCGCCAGGTGCGCTCGGAGATGGAACGCCTCGCGCTCGGGGCGCATCCGTCTGTCGACCTCGATCCCGGGACCGAGAAGCGCTGAGCGGCTTGGTCGCGCTGCGGCGAACGGCGTTGCGGCGTTGCGGCGTTGGGGCGTTGTGGCGTTGTGGCGGGACGCGGGGGCGCTCGGGGGTTCGGGGATGGGTTGCGCCGCCCGCGCGCGTTGCGCGCGGGTCCCCTCCGGTCGCCGGGGGTTTTCGATCGCACATCCATGTGCGA
>CAMLOR010000221.1 GCA_946481615.1 uncultured Aquimonas sp. | reverse complement strand
CCGTCATCGCCACGTGCGCGGCTTCGAGCGGCGTCTTGCCTTCCTCGATGTGGCGTTCGACGTTCTCCACCACGACGATGGCGTCGTCCACCACGATGCCGATGGCCAGCACCAGCCCGAACAGCGTCAGCACGTTGATCGAGAAGCCGAGCAGCCAGAGCACGGCGAAGGTGCCGATGATCGACACCGGCACGGCCAGCAGCGGGATCAGCGAGGCGCGCCAGGTCTGCAGGAACAGCACGACCACGAGCACCACCAGCAGCACGGCTTCGAGCAGCGTCTCGATCACCGAATCGATGGAGTGGCGCACGAACACGGTGGGATCGTACTCGACGCTCCACTTCACGCCTTCCGGGAAGCTCTGCGCCAGTTCTTCCATGCGCGCGCGCACCGCGTCCGAGAGCGCGATCGAATTGGCGCCGGGCGCCTCGAAGATCACGATGGCGGCGGCGTCTTCGTTCTCGAGCAGCGAGTGCATCGCATAGGTGCTCGAGCCCAGTTCGATGCGGGCGACGTCCTTCAGGCGCGTGATCGCCGAACCATCGGCCTTGATCACGATGTCCTCGAAGGCTTCCGGCGAATCGAGGCGGCCCTGCGCGTTGATCGACAGCTGCACGCCCACGCCGCCCGGCATCGGCGCCGCGCCGATGGCGCCGGCCGAGACCTGCTGGTTCTGTTCGCGCACCGCGTTGAGCACGTCGCTGGCGGTCAGCCCGCGCGAGGCGGCGGCGTCCGGATCGAGCCAGATGCGCATCGCGTAGTTGCCGGCGCCGAAGGCCAGCGCCTGGCCCACGCCGGGCAGGCGCGCCAGATCGTCCTTCACGCGCAGGTTGGCGAAGTTCGACAGATACAGCGCGTCGTAGCGCTTATCCGGCGACGTCAGATGCACCACCATCGTGATGTTGGGCGAGGCCTTGGCCGTCGTGATGCCGAGCTGGCGCACCGCTTCGGGCAGGCGCGGCGAGGCCTGCGCGACGCGGTTCTGCACCTGCACGGCGGCCAGGTCGATGTCGGTGCCCTGCGAGAAGGTCACCGTGAGCTGCATGGTGCCGTCGCTCGAGGCGACCGACTTCATGTAGATCATGCGCTCGACGCCGTTGATGGCTTCCTCGAGCGGCGCGGCCACGGTGTCGGCGATGGTCTTGGGATTGGCGCCCGGGTAGATCGCCGTCACCTGCACCGACGGCGGCACCACTTCGGGATATTCGCTGACCGGCAGGTTGGGCAGCGCGATCAGGCCCGCGACGAAGATCAGGATGGACAGCACGGCCGCGAGGATCGGCCGGTCGACGAATATCCTCGAAAAATCGGAATGGGCCATGGATCAGCCCTCCGACTTCGGCGCTTCGGAAGGCGCGGCGGCGGTGGCTTCGGCCGGTGCCTGCGGCGCCGGCGTGGCGGGCGCGTCCATCGGCACGTCGCGCGGCGCCACCGGCTGGCCGGGGAAGAAGATCTTGCGCACGCCGTTGACGATCACCTTGTCGCCGGCGGCCAGGCCCGATTCCACCACGCGCAGGCCGTCGATGGATTCGCCCAGCACGATGTCCTTGCGCATGGCCTTGCCCTCGGCCACCACCCAGACGTACTTGCGGTCCTGGTCGGTGAGCACGGCCTGGTCGTGGATCAGCATGGCATCGCGCGGCGCGGCGCCCAGCAGTCGCACGCGCGCGAACAGGCCGGGCGTGAAGGCACCGTCCGGGTTGGGCAGCACGGCGCGGCCGCGAATGGTGCCGGTCTGCGGATTCATCGCGTTGTCGACGAAATCCATGGTGCCGCGGTGCTTGAACTCCGCTTCGTTGGCGAGCGCCACTTCCACCGGGTTGGCGGCGTCGCGCGAGCTTTCGCGGCTGCCCTCGCGCGCCATCTGCTGGTAGCGCAGGTAGGCGCGTTCGTCGCCTTCGAACACCACGTGCACGGGGTCGACCGACACCAGCGTGGAGAGCAGCGTCTCGCCGGGGGCGACGAGATTGCCGGGCTTGACCAGCGCTGCGCCGATGCGGCCGGTGATCGGCGCCTCGATGCGGGTGAAGTCGAGATTGAGTTCGGCCTGTTCGAGACGGGCCTTCGCCGCGAGCTGGTCGGCGCGCGCCTGCGAGAGTTCCATCTTGCGCGACTCGAGCTCGCCCTGCGAAACAGCCCGGGCTTCGATCAGCTTTTCGCTGCGCCCGAATTCGGTCTGCGCCATGTCGATGCGCGCGGTGGCGCGCGTCACGTCGGCGCGCGCCGCGGCCACGGCGGCCTTGTATTCGCGATCGTCGATGGTGAAGAGCAGGTCGCCCTTGTTCACCATCGCGCCTTCCTTGAAGTGCACGCCGGACAGATAGCCCGTGACGCGCGGACGCAGCTCGACCGATTCGATCGCCTCGATACGGCCGACGTATTCGTCCCAGTCGTTGACCTGCTTCTGCACCACCGCAGCGACGGAGACATCGGGCGGCGGCATCTGGTGCTGTTCCTGTTCGCCGCCGCTGCAGGCGGCGAGGGCCAGCGCAAGCAGCGCGGCGAGGAGGGTCTTCTTGTTCGCGTAAGGCATGGGGAGACGTCCTTTGCGGTCTTTTTCTTGAAGGGAAACGGTCAGGGGCGGGTGGCCGCGGGCGGCCAGAGTTCGGGGTGCTGCGCCAGACGTTCGATCAGCGCGGTCAGTCGCGCGCGCACGTCGGGAGGCAGGGGGTTGAGATCGAAGAAGTCCTGCCAGAACACGCCTTCGGCGGCCAGCAGCATGAGGTAGCGCATCACGTCGGCCTCGTCCCACTTCCATTCGGCGAACTTGCGGCGCTGGTGTTCGCGGATGGGGTCGAGCAGCGACGGGTCGGTCATGGCCGCGCCCATCAGGCCGGAGACGAAGCGTTTGTGGCCCGCGTCGAGGGGATCGAGGTTGCAGCGGATCTGGCCCATCAGGCCGGCCGTGCGGCTGCAGCCGCATTCGGAGGTGAGCGTGCCGGCGGTGCGTTCCCAATCGGCGATGTCGGCCTCGATCAGGCCCTTGAGCAGGGCTTCCTTGGTGGGGAAGTGGTAGGTGATGCCGCCGCGGGTGACGCCGCTTTCGGCCGCCAGTTCCTCGAAGGTGAGGTGGCCCGCGCCGCGCGTTTCGACGATGCGGCGGGCGGCCTCGAGCACCAGCTCGCGGGCTTTGGGGGGACGGGTCATGGGGTAACTATACAGGACGTTCTGTATAGTTTTGCTTCGATCTGCCTATCCCGCAGCTTCGGTCCGGCGCTGCAGATCGTGCAGGCCGACGATGAAGCCGGCGAAGGCCAGCGGCAGCCCGAACGCCATCGGCACGGCCGCCAGCCACTGGCCCCAGGCCAGCCAACTGCCCTCGAGCAGGGCGGGCACGCCGCCGGACGAGAACACGGCCAGTCCGAGCAGGGTGTAGACCGTCGAGGACACCGTGCTGCCGACCCCGAGATAGACCAGCAACGGCACCGTCATCACCGTGGCGGCGCGCGCCCAGTGCCCGCGCACCAGCCGCGCGCTGGCCGCATGGGCGGCGAACGGCCCGCGGCCGTCGAGCGTGGCCAGCACCGGCGCGTAGCCGAACGCCACCGAAGCCCACACCAGCGGCACCGAGAGCAGCGCGCTGCCGAACACGAACAGCACCAGCAGCACGAGCAGGCCGCCGAGGCCGAGATCGAAGGCCCAGAGAAACAGCAGCACCGCGAAGCCGAGCAGCAGCGCCGCGCAGGCCAGCATCGCCAGGCCGTAGACCAGCCAGGCCGCGAAGGCCGCCGGCAGGTGGCGCAGCGCGGCGAGGGCGGTTTCCGCCAGACCGCGATCGTCGTCCAGCGCGACGCGCTGCAGGCGGATCATCGCGGCGGTCGCGCCGTACAGCGCCAGCAGCAGGGCGGCGGCACTCAAGGCCAGGGTCGCGGGCGACGTGGCCCAGTCGGCGATGCCCTGCAGCAGTGCCATCGGATCGTCGGGCGGATCGGGCAGGCTGGGGTCGAAT
The DNA here is from genome assembly GCA_946481615.1 of uncultured Aquimonas sp. The sequence goes on along the minus strand of CAMLOR010000221.1, from coordinate 1,812 downwards.
GCGTACACGACGATGTTCGCGCCCACCTTCAGCAGGCGCGCGCCCAGATCGCCGAGCGTGAGCAGGGGCAGCAGGCCGGCCAGCGTGTAGAGCAGCGAGAAAGGCAATGCGCGCACCGCGCTGCGCGACCACAGCACGAACGAAGCTTCGATCTGCCGGCCGAGGCTGGCCGGCGCGTCGGGCAGCCGCCACGCGCGGGTCGGGGTCGATACCATGCGCGCATGATGCCCGAACCTCCTTTCGATGCGAGCGTCGCGCAATTGCAGGCCTGGGGCTGCGCGCAACTCGCGGGCGAAGACGCGCGCCGCGAGAGCGAGCTGCTGCTCGGGCACGCGCTGCAACGCGAACGCGCGTGGCTGTTCGCGCACGCGGGCGATCGCGTGGACGCGGAAACCGCGCACCGTTTCGCGGCCCTCGTGGCGCAGCGGCGCGAAGGCGTGCCGGTGGCGCAACTGCTCGGCGAGTGGGGCTTCTGGACGCTGCGCCTGCAGGTCACGCGCGACACGCTGATCCCGCGCCCGGAGACCGAGCTGTTGGTCGAGGCCGCGCTGGCGCGCCTGCAGTGCGAAGACGCCCGCATCGCGGATCTGGGCACCGGCACCGGTGCGATCGCGCTGGCGCTGGCGAGCGAACGGCCGCGTGCGCGCGTGCTCGCCACCGATGCCAGCGAAGCCGCATTGGCCGTGGCGCGCGCGAACGCGCAGCGCAACGAGACCGCGAACGTCGAGTTCCGCCACGGTTCGTGGTACACGCCGCTGCAAGGCGAGCGCTTCGATCTGATCGCGAGCAATCCGCCCTACATCGCGGACACCGACATGCACCTCTCGCAAGGCGATCTGCGCTTCGAACCGCGCAGCGCGCTGGCCAGCGGCGCGGAGGGCCTCGACGCGATCCGCGAACTCGCGCGCGGCGCGCGCGCGCATCTGTTGCCCGGCGGTTGGCTGATGCTCGAACACGGCTTCGAACAGGGCGCGGCGGTGCGCGAGCTGCTGCGCGTGCATGGATTGGTCGAAGTCGAGACGCTGCCCGACCTGGAAGCTCGCGACCGCGTCACCGTTGGCCGCGCGCTCTGAGTTTCGTCTTCGCGCAGGATGTGCGGCCCCTGTCAGCCCGCCGCAGTCCTCGGCGACGCCGGAAACCTCCGCAAGATCGCCGCGCGGATGCCCGCCGCATCCAGCCCGGCTTCGGCCAGCACCTGCTCGCGGCTCGCATGCTCGAGGAACACGTCGGGCAGGCCCAGATGCAGCACCGGCAGCACCACGCCTTCGGCGGCCAGCAGCTCGGCAACGGCGGAACCGGCACCGCCCTGCACGGCATTGTCTTCCAGCGTGACGAAGCCCTCGTGCGTGCGTGCGAGCTCGAGCACCAGTTCGCGATCGAGCGGTTTCACGAAGCGCATGTTGATCACGGTGTCGCCCAGTTCCGCGCCCACGCTCTCGGCCACCGGCACCATCGCGCCGAAGGCGAGCAGTGCCAGACGCGTGCCGCGGCGGCGCACTTCGGCCTTGCCGATCGGCAAGGTGTCGAGCGATGGGTCGATCGCCACGCCCGGGCCGCTGCCGCGCGGATAGCGCACCGCCGCCGGGCCTTCGAAACCGAAGCCGGTGCTCAGCATGCGGCGGCATTCGTTCTCGTCGGCCGGCGCCATCACCACCATGTGGGGGATGCAGCGCAGGAAGGAGAGATCGAAGCTGCCGGCGTGCGTGGCGCCGTCGGGGCCGACCACGCCGCCGCGGTCGATCGCGAACAGCACGTCGAGGTTCTGCAGCGCCACGTCGTGGATCAGCTGGTCGTAGCCGCGCTGCAGGAAGG
>CAMLOR010000220.1 GCA_946481615.1 uncultured Aquimonas sp. | reverse complement strand
GCGCTCTTCAACGCGCGCGGCGAGCCCAACGTCACGACCAACCACATCGCCGACGAGCTGGAGATCAGCCCCGGCAACCTGTACTACCACTTCCGCAACAAGGACGACATCATCGAGCAGCTCTTCGCGCAGTTCGAAGAGCGCATCGACCGTGCCCTGACGGTGCCGGAAAACCGCCTGCCGGGGCTCGAGGACATCTGGCTGCAGCTGCACCTGGTCTACGAGTGCATCTGGGACTTCCGATTCCTCTACCGCGACCTCGTCGACATCCTCTCGCGCAACCGCAAGCTGCGCATGCACTTCGCGCGCATCCTCAAGCGCGCCGCCGACAACGCCACCGAAGTGATGCGCGGACTGGTGCAGGCCGGGGTGATGCGCGCCTCGCCCGCCGAAATCGACGCCACCGCCAACAACATCCTGATGATCGCCACCTTCTGGCTCAACTTCAGCAACGTGCGCGGCGCCACCGACGAGCACGAAGCCATCCGCCAGGGCATCCACCAGGTGATGATGCTGCTGGCGCCCTTCATGCGCGATGCAGAACGGCTGCATCTGAACACGCTGTCGCAGGCCTACCTCGACGCCTAGGAGCGCCCGATGAAAACCTTCATGGCGGTCTACACCGGCACGCCCGAAGCGCGGCAGCGCTCGGGCTGGGACCAGCTCGACGAGGCCGCGCGCAAGGCGCGCGAACGACAGGGCATGGAAGCCTGGATGGCCTGGGGCGAAAAACACCGGGAATCGATCGTCCAGCAAGGCAGCCCGCTCGGCAAGACCACGCGCGTCTCGCGCGAAGGCCTCGAGGAAACCAGCAACAACCTGGCCGCCTGGACCCTCGTGCGCGCCGAATCGCGCGAAGCGGCCGCGCGCCTGTTCGAGAACCACCCGCATTTCACCATCTTCCCCGGCGACGCCGTGGAGGTGATGGAGTGCCTGCCGATACCCACGATGCCGCGCTGAAGTGCCGAGGCGAAAGCCCTGACTTCTCCGAGGATCCGGGACGGCGATCACCGATAGCCGCGGACCGGCTGCCTGACGATGCTGGGCACGTGAAAGTGCGCGAAATCCTCCGTCTGCTGCACGACGATGGCTGGCACCTGGTCGCGACGCGCGGCAGCCATCGGCAGTTCAAGCATGCGTCGAAACCTGGCCGTGTCACAGTCGCAGGCAACCGGAACGATGATTTGGCGCCCGCCACCCGCAACAGTATCCTGAAGCAGGCAGGCCTCTGGAGACCGCCATGCGATACGCCGTCGTGATCGAGAAAGCAGGACCGAACTTCTCGGCTTACGTCCCCGACCTTCCCGGCTGCGTCGCCACGGGCGCCTCGCTGGAAGAGGCCGAGCGCGAGATTCGCGACGCCATCGCGTTCCACCTCGCCGGCCTGCGCGAAGACGGCATCGCCGCTCCGACCCCGACGAGCCACGTCGAGTATGTCGAGATCGCCGCCTGACCGGGGCGCCATGCGCTGAAGACATGCAACGCGTGCTCGTGATCGGTCCCGGCGGTGCGGGCAAATCGACGCTGGCGCAGCGTCTGGCTGCGATCACCGGACTGCCGCTGGTGTCTCTCGATGCGCTGCATTGGCGTGCCGGCTGGGTCGAGCCGCCGAAGGCCGAGTGGGAAGCCACCGTCGAGCGGCTCGTGGCCGAATCGCGCTGGATCATGGACGGCAATTTCGGCGGCACGCTGGAGCGCCGCATCGCGGTCTGCGATACCGTGATCTATCTCGACATGCCGCCCCTGCTCTGTCTCTGGCGCGTCCTCGAGCGGCGCCTCGCCAATCGCGGCCGCACGCGCGAAGGCATGGCCGCAGGTTGCGTCGAGAAGCTCGATGCGCGCTTCGTCTGGTGGATACTGAGCTTCCGCAGCGTGCGGCGCCCGCCGATCCTAGAACGTCTTGCCCGCCTGCGTGCGGAGCAGCAAGGTGTGGTGTTGCGGCATCCGCGCGAAGTGGAGGCGTTCGTTGCCTCCCTGCGCTGACGTCCTCAGCGCGTCATCACCTTGTACGGCGCGCACTCGTGGACGACATGGTCGTCCCAGCGTCGGATGTCGCTCATGGTGCGCTTGTTGCGCAGCGCGGCGACCTCCGCACGCGCACGCACCTTGGCACGCTCGCAGCGATCCCAGGCGATTTCGCGCTCCACGTCCCGGCGGTAGCGACGGTCCGGAATCCCGTACTCGGGCGCCATATTGACCACCGTGGCATTCGAGGTCGCGACCGCCACCGCCGGCTGCGCGGCGGCTGCGGGAGGCGACGGGCTCCGGGCCGGAACTTCGACCGCGATTTCACGTTGGAGCGTGGAGCCATTCGGGCACGCAGCGCTTGTGAACACCGGCACCCCATCGGCACCCAGACACTTGCGCACCACCGTCGCCGCCGCAGGTTCGTAACGTTGCGCGTGCTGCGCCAAGCGCGACGCATCGCGCGCGGGACGAACAAGCGCCGGCGGCGCGGCTGCGGACATGGGCAGCGTCGCCGTGCGAACCTCCGGCAGCGGAGCCGCGGCGTTCGCGCGATGATCCAGCCACCACGTGTAGCCCGCGCCCGCCGCGAACACCAGGCTGCAGAACGCGAACGCGATGGGGCCAAACAGGGAAGGTCGGGGTCGGGACATCGCAGACTCGCAGAACCTGCGCGACTGTATCGGCCCGTGCCGTGGCGCGGCAGGTGACAGATTCCTAGCCGGAGGCGACGCCATCAATGTTCGCAATCCTGCGCTTCGATCAACGCCCGACGAATCCGCCGCACAAACAAAAACGCCCCGGCATCCTGCCGGGGCGCCCGTGCCCTCTGACGAGGAGGAGTGTTACGCGGCCTTCGCGCGGCGCTTCGTGGCCGGCTTGCGCTTGGCCACCGGGGCCTTGCGTGCGCGGGCCTTCGGGGCCGGGGCCGGCTTGACGCCGAGCTTCGCGAGCACCGGCTGCAGGCGGGTTTCGACTTCCGATTTCACCGAGCCGTAGGTGGCTTCGGCGCGTTCGCGGATCGGGCTGACGACGGCTTCGACGCGCGCCTTCGCGGTCTCGAAGCCTTCGCGCGCCTGGCGCTGCAGGGCGTCGAACTGTTCTTCGGCGCGGCCCTGGAACTGCTTGCCCTCTTCGAGCAGCGTGCCATAGAGCTTGATGCCGTTCTTGCGGGTGAGCGACACCGCGCCGAGGCCAGCCAGCCACAGGTCGCGGGCGTCGATGCGGGCCTTGGCGGCGGGGGCCGCGCGACGGGTCTTCACTTGCTTCGCCATGACGCACCTCAAGGGATTCGGGGAGTACGAGGCTTCGTACGGTGACGTATGCTAGGTAGCGGGTCTTGAGCTTTCACACTAGCGACGGGGATTCACATGGCCGGCAAGAAGGGATGGGCGGCGTTTCCGCACGATTCGAAGGCATTCGACTACGCCGGCGACAAGCTCGCGAAGGCCTGGGACAAGCTGCATGCCGGCGACGTCGAGGCGTTCCCCGACGAGGCGCGCATCGCGAAAGTGCTGAAGGCCAATCCGAAACTCGGCAAGGACGCAGCGTCGATCGCCGCCACGCTGCAGGACGCCTGGCGCGATTATCACCGCGGCGATTTCCAGCGCGCCTTTGAGGCCGGTGAATCGCTCGGCGCGCTCGGCGCCAGCGTCGCGGTGAAGGCCGGCGGCATCCACGCGGTCTACCTGCTCGACGACGAGAAGGAACAGCTCAAGCGCTTCGAGGCGCTCGGCAAGCTCGCCGAAGACGCCAGCAAGGCGCTGCCCGACGACCCCAACACGCACTATCGCCGTGCCTTCGCCATCGGCCGCTACAGCCAGGGCATTTCCATCGCGAAGGCGCTGTCGCAGGGCCTCGCGGGCAAGGTGAAGGAATCGCTCGACAAGACCCTGAAGCTCGCGCCGAAACATGCGGAGGCGCACACCGCGATCGGCCTCTATCACGCCGAGATCATCAACAAGGTGGGCGGCCTGATCGGCGGCATGACCTACGGCGCCAAGGCCGCCACCGGCGAGGAACACCTGAAGACCGCGCTCAAGCTCACGCCCGATTCGCCGATCGCGCACATCGAATACGGCAACGGCCTGATGCTGCTCTACGGCGACAAGAAGGAAGACGAGGCCGCCAGCGCCTACGAAAAAGCCGGCAAGCTCAAGCCGAAGGACGCGATGGAAAAACTCGACGTCGAATTCGCCAAGGCGCAACTCGAAGAATAAGCATGGATTCGATGGTGAGACGCTTCACGATCATCGGCGCCGGCCTGGCCGGCGCCCTGCTCGCCACGCTGCTGGCGCGCCATGGCTATCGCGTCGAGGTGTTCGAAAAGCGCCCCGATCCGCGCCGCAAGGGCTACGAAGGCGGCCGCTCCATCAATCTCGCGTTGGCCGAACGCGGCCTGCACGCACTGCGCCTGGCGGGACTGGAGCAGGAAGTGATGGCGCAAGCCGTGATGATGCGCGGCCGCATGGTGCATCCGGCCGGCGGCGAGCCGCAGCTGCAGCGCTACGGCAAGGACGATTCGGAGGTGATCTGGTCGGTGCACCGCGGCCAGCTCAACCTGCTGCTGCTCGATGCGGCGCAGCGCGCCGGCGCCCTGCTCCACTTCAATCAGCGGCTCGAAGGCGTCGACTTCGACGCGAAGCATTTCACCGTCGTGGACGACGTGACCCGCACGCGCGCCGTGCACGACTTCGGCACGCTGATCGGTGCCGATGGCGCAGGATCGGCGCTGCGTCAGGCGATGAACCGCGTCGCCGATCTGGGTGAACGCTTCGAACCGCTCGGCCACGGCTACAAGGAACTGGAGATCCCGCCCGCGGCGGACGGCGGCTTCCGCATCGAGCCGAACGCACTGCACATCTGGCCGCGCGGCGGCTACATGTGCATCGCGCTGCCGAACGACGAGCGCACCTTCACGGTGACGCTGTTCCTGCCGAACGAAGGCGATCCCAGTTTCGCCACGGTGCGCACGGCGGCCGACGCGCGCGCGCTGTTCGAACGCGACTTCCCGGATGCCGTACCGCTGATGCCGCGCTTCGAGCACGATTTCATCGCCAATCCGGTTGGCGTGCTCGGCACGCTCTATCTCGAGCGCTGGCACCTGGGCGGCGATGCCGTGCTGCTGGGCGATGCCGCCCACGCGATGGTGCCTTTCCACGGCCAGGGCATGAACTGCGCCTTCGAGGATTGCACGGATCTCGCGGCACGCATCGCGCGCGGCGGCGATCTGGGTTCGGCCTACGAGGCCTTCGAGCGCGAGCGCCGGCCCAACGCGCTGGCGATCCAGGCCATGGCGCTGGAGAACTACATCGAGATGCGCGACCGCGTCGACGACGCCGACTGGCTGCTGCAACGCCAGCTCGAACGCGTGCTGGCCGAGCGTCATCCGGAACGCTTCGTGCCGCGCTACACGATGGTGACGTTCCGGCGACTGCCGTATTCGGTGGCGCTGGAGCGCGGACTGCAACAGCGTGCGCTGCTGCAGGAAGCCACGCGCGGCAGGCGCTCGCTCGACGAGGTCGACCTCGTGGCGGCCGATGCGATGGTGCGCGAACGCCTGAGCGTCGTTCCCGCCTAGCCTCCCGTCATTCCCGCGCAGGCGGGAATCCAGGTGCGCGGCCTCACGAAAGTCATCGCACCTGGGTCCCCGCCTGCGCGGGGACGACGTCAGACCACCACCGGCTCCGAGCCTCCACGCCGCTTGCCCTGCGCCCGCTTCACGCCGTTGAAGGTCGCGGCGCGCAGATCGTCGAGCAGCGCGTAGATCGTCGGCAGGAACAACAGGCTCACCACCGTCGAGAACGCCAGGCCGCCGGCGATCGCGCGC
>CAMLOR010000219.1 GCA_946481615.1 uncultured Aquimonas sp. | reverse complement strand
CGCAGCGCGGGCGGCGAAACCCATCCCCGAACCCCCGAGCGCCCCCGCGTCCCGCGAGAGCTCAGAAGCTCACTTCAACCGGGCAATCAACGCCATCGCCGCGCCGGGGTTGCGTACCTTGGCGCCGTTGATGAAGAACGCGAACACGTCGCGCGGTTGCTTGGGCGGGCGGCCGGGCGTGAGGCGCGGCAGGTCGAGGGGTTCGCTGCCGGCGGACCAGGTGCGCAGGCGTTGCGCCCAGGTTGCGAGCTGGTCGGGGGGATAGCCGTTCTGCTGGTCGAGCGTGGTGCGCATCAGGCGTGCGTAGACGAAATCGGTGGTGACGTCGGCGAAGGAGGGGTAGTCGGTCGAATCGGTGTAGGCGATGGCCACTTTCTGGCGGCGCGCGATCTCGACGAAGGCGGGGCAGGCGAAGCTCGGATGGCGCACCTCGATGACGTGGCGCAGGGCGCGCTCGCCGGTCTTGCGTGGCAACACTTCGAGGAAGCGCTCGAGTTCCTCGGCGTCGAAACGCTTGGTAGGGGCGAACTGCCACAGCAGTGGGCCGAGGCGCTCGCCCAGGTGCGAGACGCCTGCGATGAATTCGTCCGCGGCGCCGGGCGAACGCGCCAGCACGCGGGTGTGGGTGAGGAACTTCGGCGCCTTGAGCGCGAACACGAAGCCTTCGGGCGTCTCGTCGCGCCAGCGCGCGAAGGTTTCGGGCTTCTGCAGGCTGTAGAAGGTGCCGTTGATCTCGATGGCGGTGAGCTTGCGGCTTGCGTATTCGAGTTCGCGCCGCTGCGGCAGGCCCTCGGGATAGAAGTTGCCGCGCCACGAGGTGAAGGTCCACCCGCCGATGCCGACCCGGATCGTCACCGGCGCGGGCTGCGGCTCGCGCGGCGGGGGTGTCTCATCGTGGTAGTGGTAGTGGTGCTTGATGGCGGCCTTGGCCATGTCGTTGCTTCCTTGTAAGAGGAATTCCCTGCAACGGTGACGCGCCACCGCGCCTCATCGGCGCAGTGCCTGGGCCAAGAGTGCTCCCATTGGCGGTCCCGTGCTTGAACATCGACGAAACAGGGGGTCTCGCGAAAGATTTGCCGCCGCCGCGGCGGCCGTGCCGTGGCCGGCGCGCGCTATGCTTGCCGGCAGTCCATCGCGGAGCGGCGAGATGACGTATTCCGGCGCCTGCCACTGCGGCAGGGTGAGCTACACGGTCGAAGGCCAGATCGACCAGGTGATCGACTGCAACTGCTCGCTGTGCCACAAGCGCGGCGGCCTGCTGTGGTTCGTGCAGGCCGATGCGCTGCATCTGGACGGCGAGGTCAACGTGACGGGCACCTACACCTTCAACACGCACCGCCTGCAACATCACTTCTGCACCAAGTGCGGGATCGCACCCTACAGCGAAGGCCAAGGCGCCGACGGCACGGCGATGGCGGCCATCAACGTGCGTTGCCTCGAGGGCGTGGACCTCGGTGCGCTGAAGATCGTGAAATACGACGGGTTGCATCGATGACCTGACGCATGGCGCAGCGGCAGCCCCCAAAGGGCGTGCCGCGATTGCGCGAATGCCTTCGCGACGGCGCGCGAGCCCGTCGGCCCGCCGCGCGCGGGACCTTCGGCACGGGTGATGCAATGCGCGCCCGCACACCCTCGCGGCTTTCCGCCGCAGGGACTTCACGATGTTCGATTCCGCCACCTGGCGCCTGGCGTGGCGCGGCCTTGCCAGCCACGGCAAGGCCAACGCGGCGCTCGCCGCCATGCTCGCCACGCTGCTGGGCGTGTTGCTCGCCGTGCTCTCGCTCGGCCACAACCTGCTGCTCGCGCCCTGGACCTACGACACCGACCGCTTCGGCGTGCTGCGCCACGGCATCGCGGGCTCGGCGCAGGAGAGCTATGGCTTCGCGCCCGACGAATACCGCGCCATCGCCGGCGCCGGCCTGTTCGAGGCGGTGAGCGCGAGCCAGGGCCAGGCCGTGGCCTTCGGCGATGGCCGCGGCGCGGCGCGTTCGCTGACGCTGGTGCGCACCACGCCCGATGCCCTGCAGGTGACCGACGGCCGGCCGCTGCTCGGGCGCTTCGTCGAAGCGGGCGATCTTGGCAGCGCGCGCGTGGCGATCTCGCACGAGCTGTGGCAATCCGATTTCGGCGGCCGCTCCGATGTGCTGGGCGAGGCGCTGCTGCTCGACGGCGAAACCTTCCAGGTGGTGGGCGTGATGCCGCCGCGCTTCCATTTCCTCGGCGGAGATTTCTGGACGGCGCACCGCGTCGACCCGGCCACCGACACAATCACCGATCCGCGTGTCGTGCTCAACTTCAAGCTGCGCGCGGGCGACACCGTCGAAGGCGTGCAGGCGGGGCTCGAAGCGGTGGCGGCGCGGCTGCCGCGCCGCGCCGACGGTGCGCGCTATCCGCGCGGCTGGCGCATCTCGCCGCTGCGGGTGATCGATGCCGTGACGGGCCCGCAGCGCCCGGCCCTGTTCCTCGTGGCCGCCGGCGCACTGGCCTTGCTGCTGCTCGGCGTGCTGAACGTGGCGGCGCTGCTGGTGGCGCGGCAGATCGCGGAAACCGGCGGCCTCGCCACGCGCCGCGCGCTCGGCGAGACGCGTGCGCGCGGCGCGGCGGTGGCGTTCGCGGAATCGCTGTTGCTGGCCGGTGTTTCCGTCGCGCTGGCACTGCCGCTGGGGCGCCTGGCCTTCGAGCGCTTCGTGGCGCTGGTGGCACTCGAATGGGTGCCGCGCGAACTCGAAGGCCACTTCGCCTACGCCACGCCCGCGCTCTGGACGCTGCCGCTGGCCGCGCTCCTCATCGCGGTTCTGATCACCGCGCTGCGCTTGCCGGGCCTGTGGCGCATCGAAGCGCGCGCGGCGATGGCCGGTTCGCCGCGCAGCGGCGGGCGGCGCGGCGATGCGGCCGCGGGACGGTGGCTTTCGGGCCTGCAGATCGCGCTGGCGACCTGCATCCTGGTGTCGAGCCTGGCGATCGGCGCGGGGGCCGGCGCACTGGCCGGGCGCGATCTGGGCATCGATACGCGAGCCACGCAGCATGCGACGCTGATATTCCCGCGCCAGCGTTACGCCGACGGCGCGCAGCGCGCCGCAGCGCTGGATCGCCTCGAACGGCAACTGCAACGCGAAACCGGCGCGACGGCCGTCGGCTTCACCGACAGCGCACCGATGCAGCGCTACACGCGCAGCGACGCGATCACGGCCTGGAGCGGTCCGCGCCTCGACGAGCCGCTGGCCGTCGATCTGCACGCCGCGCACGGCGATCTGGCCGGCGCGCTCGGCCTGCGGCTGCGTGAAGGGCGCTTCGTCGATGCGCGTGATCTGGCCGATGGCGAACCCGTTGCCGTGATCACGCGTGCGCTGGCACAGCGGCTGGCACCGGAGGGCAGCGCGCTGGGGGCCAGCATCACTGTCGGGCAGGGCGAGGCCGCGCAGGCGCGGCGCGTGGTCGGCATCGCCGACGACGTGCGCCACGAGAGTCCGCTCGCCGTCGCGCGTCCGACCGTGTACCTGCCTTACGCGCAGGATCCCGCGAATGCAGGCGCGGGCGGGCAGGTGGCCGTGCTCGTGCGTACGGGACGCGCCTTGCCGGCGCGCGAGCGCTTCGACGCGGCCTTGGCGGCGATCGATCCGTGGATCGCGGTACGCGATTTCGTGGCGCTCGACGACCGCGCCGCGCGCAGCGTGGCCGGCGTGACGCTGGCGCAGCGCTTGTTCGCGGGCTTCGCCGGGCTGGGCGTGCTGCTCGCGGCGCTGGGCATCGGCGCGGTGACGGCGCTGGCCGTGGCGCGCCGCCGCCACGAGCTGGCCGTGCGCAGCGCCATCGGCGCCACGCCGCGGCGGCTGCTGGCGGGCGTGCTGGGCGACAGCGTGCGCGTCGCCTTGCCGGCCGTTGCCTGCGGTGCGGGGCTGGCCTTGTTGCTGGTGCGGGCGTTGCAGGCCGCGCTGCAGGACAGCGCGCTGATGCAGCCGCAACATCTGGTGATCGGACCCGCGTTGCTGCTCGCGTGTGCGTTGCTGGCCACGCTGTGGCCGGCGCGCCTGGCCACGAAGGTGCAGCCGCAATCCCTGCTGCGCGGCCGATGAGGGGCGCGCCTCGCGCCTGGATCTTCGCTGCACGCCGGGGCGACGCACCGCGATCAGGTGATACGAAAACGTTTCCCGCTGCGTTGAGGGAATGCAGCCGGCGCGTGCCGGACGTCAGGGATCAACGAAATGCGCGTTTTCCGCACCACCCTCGCGGCCGCCGTGGCGGCCGGCCTGTTCGCCGCCCCGCTCTGCGCCGCGCCCATCATCGTGCGCGTGCAGGGCGCGGCCGAACCCAACCTCGCGAGCGCCCAGCCGGCGGTTTCCGCCGACGGCCGCACCATCGTGTTCACTTCCTCGGCCAGCAATCTGACCGACGCGGACGCCGGCAACCTGTTCGCCTACGACGTCGGCAGCGATACCGTCACCGCACTCACCACCAATATCGACGGCCAGGCGCTGGCACCCGCGCTCTCGGCCGAAGGCCGCTATGTCGCGTTCGAGACCAACGACAACGAACTCGGCGATGGCGTGGCCTCGAACGCCGGTAACGACGTGCTGCGGCTGGATACCGTCACGGGTGTTTTCCTTCGCGCGAGCCGCGCCGTGAACCCGGCTACGCCCGTCAATGCGGGTTCGGCCAGGCCGGCGATCTCCGGCGACGGCCGCTACGTGGCCTTCACCTCCAACGCGAGCAATCTGGTGGCACCGGCGCCGACCGGCGGTTTCACCCAGGTCTACGAGATGGACATGGAAACGCGCGCGGTCGTCATGGTGACGCGCGCGGCCAATTGCACGGACACCGCGCAGGTGGCCTGCCGCGGCGACGCCAGCGCGTTCTCGCTGGAGAACAACGCCTATTCGCGCGACGGCACGATGCTGGTGTTCGCCACCAACGCCACCAACCTGACGTCGGTGAACGGCGGCAACGTCTCCGACGTGATCCTGCGCCGCATCAACCGCACCAGCGGCGCCGTGACCTTCGAGAATCTGAACCGCAGCATGACCGGCACCAACGGCAATCTGTCGTCCAGCCTGGGATCGCTGTCGCCAAGCGGGCGATACGCGATCTTCCTGAGCAACGCCGACAACATCCTGCCCGGCGGGCGCAGCGGCTCGCGCTTCTACGTGCGCGATTTCACCACCAACACGCTGCGCGGCCTGCCGCTGCCGCCGGGCATGGGATCGTGCACCCGCGGCCGCATCGACGATCTGGGCGACGCCGTGCTGTATTGCCAGCCGGCCGCGCCCAATCCGCCGGCGCAGCAGTTGTTCCGCGTGCCCGCCGCGGGCGGCGCCACGCTGCTCAGCAAGTCCATTGTCGATGGCGGCTTCGCCGACGACCGCACCGGTTCGGACTTCAGCGTGAGCGCCGACGGCCGCATGCTTGTGACCGACTCCAATGCTTCGGACCTCATCGAGAACGACGGCAACGACGATGCCGACGTATTCATGATCGCGGAACCCGAAGTGTTCGACGAGATCTTCCGCGACGGCTTCGAATAAGGCTATAGTCGAACCAACCAACAAGGCACCGCACGGAAGGTGGGTGCCGTCGGGACGAAGGCTTGCGAGGCCGCCGGAAGGCGGCCTTCTTTTTTGGTTGTTCGTCAGTCGCGGATTGCAGCCCCCGCAGTCCGTGCGGGCAGAGCAGCCACGCACCACCGTCATTCCCGCGCAGGCGGGAATCCAGTGACTTTGGCGAGGCGCCTCGAAGTCACTGGGTTCCCGCCTGCGCGGGAACGACAGCGATCGGAGTGCTCTTGCCGGGGTGGGGTGGCCGGCGATGCGCAGGCGGCTGAAGGTC
>CAMLOR010000218.1 GCA_946481615.1 uncultured Aquimonas sp. | reverse complement strand
TGCGCAATCCGCTGGCGCCGATCCGCAACGCGCTGCGCCTGCTGCAGGTGGGCGACCGCGCCTCGGCGGCCGATGCGATGTACATCATGGAGCGCCAGCTGCGGCAACTGGTGCGTCTGATCGACGATCTGCTCGACGTCTCGCGCATCACGCGCGGGCGCCTGGAAATGCGCAAGCGCCGGGTGATGCTGCGCGCCGTGCTCGACGACGCCATCGAGACCGTGCGCCCGGCCATCGACGATGCCGGCCAGCACCTGGTGGTGGACCTGCCGCCGGTCGAGCATCCGATCGAGGCCGATCCCGAGCGCCTCGCGCAGGTCTTTTCCAACCTGCTCAACAACGCCAGCAAGTACAGCGACCTCGACGCCCACATCCGGCTCTCGGCGCATCTGGATGGCGCCGTGGTGCGCGTCAACGTGCATGACGAGGGCATCGGCATTCCCGACCATCTGCTCGACCAGATCTTCGAGTTGTTCGTGCAGGCCGATACTTCACTGGAACGTTCGCGCGGCGGCCTGGGCATCGGCCTGACCCTGGTGCGCCAGCTCATCGAAATGCACGGCGGCAAGGTGACGGCGCACAGCGGAGGCACGGGCCAGGGCAGCACCTTCACGGTGGAGCTGCCGCTCGCCGGGGCCGCGCCGTTGACCGCCGCGCCTGCCCTGCCCGCCGTGCCGCAGGCGGCCGAAGGCGATGCCGGGCGGCGCATCCTCGTGGTGGACGACAACCGCGACGCCGCCGACACGCTGGCGCTCACGCTGCGCATGTTCAACCACGACGTGCGCGTGGTGTACGACCCGCTGCAGGCGCTGGAGCTGGCCGAGGGCTTCCGTCCCGATCTCGTCTTCATGGACGTGGGCATGCCGGGCATGAACGGCTACGACCTCGTGCGCCGCATGCGCGCGCGCGCGTGGAGCGAGCAGACCCTGATCGTGGCGCTCACGGGCTGGGGGCAGGAAGAGGATCGCCGCCGTTCGCGCGACGCCGGCTTCGATCATCACCTGGTCAAGCCCGCCGAATTCGCCGACATCGAAGCGCTGTGCCGCGCGCGCCGCGAGCCGGTGACGGGCGGGTGAGCGTTCCGCCCGGCTTTCGCGCAGGCTGGCTTTCGCGGCTGAGCCACGATCTGCGCAACCAGCTCTCGCCGGTGCGCACGGCTACGCAACTGCTGCAGAGCGGCCGCCTCGACGCCGGCCGCCAGGCCGAGATGCTCGACCTCATCGAACGCCAGGTGCAGCGCATGGCGCGCATGCTCGACGACGTGGCCGAATACGCCCGCGCCGCCGACACCGACGGCCGGCGCGAACCGCTCGACCTGGGTTACCTGCTCGACAGCGCCGCGGCCGACTGCGGACCGAAGCTGCGCGCCGCCGGCCACGCGCTCGAACTGGACCTGCCCGAGACGCGCCTGTCCCTGCTGGGCGAGCGCCGCCGCCTGGTGCAGATGTTCGTGCGCCTGATCGACAACGCCATCCGCTTCACGCCGCCCGGCGGCCGCATCGCGCTGCAGGCCAGGGCGCACGAGGGCATCGCCGAGGTGAGCGTGCGCGATGCCGGCGCCGGCATCGAAGCCTCGCGCCTCGAAGACATCTTCCGCCTGCCCGAAGGCTCGCGCCCCGCCGAAGGGCTCGGCATCAGCCTGCTGCTGGCGCGCGCCATCGCCGAGGCGCATGGCGGCACGCTCGAAGCGCGTTCGGCGGGCCTGGGGCAAGGCGCGGAATTCGTCGTGCGGCTGCCGTTGCAGAGCGCCGCCGCTTCGGCATAGCCGTCATTCCCGCGCAGGCGGGAATCCAGGTGCGCAAGCTCCTGGTCTCGCGCGGTTCGCGCCGCTCAATCGAGCTGCTGCCAACGCTCGTAGGCGGCGTCGAGTTGCTTCTGCGCTTCGGCCGCTTCCGCCAGCGCGGCCGCCACGACGGCGCTGTCGCGCTGGTAGAAATCCGGCGATTGCATCGCCTCGGTGAGCGCGGCCACGCGTGTCTCCAGGGCTTCGATCTTCGCCGGCAAGGCGTCGAGTTCGCGCTGGTCGTTGTAGCTGAGCTTCTTCTTCGCGGGTGCGGCGGCGGGTTTCGCGGGCGCGGGCGCCGTCGCGCGCACGGGTGCCGCGGCCGGCGCAGGCTGGACGCGTTGCCGCAGCCAGTCGCTGTAGCCGCCCACGTATTCGCCGATGCGGCCGCCGCCTTCCATCACCAGCGTGCTGGTCACGACGCTGTCGAGGAAATCGCGGTCGTGCGATACCAGCAGCAGCGTGCCCGGATACTCGCCGAGGCGCTCTTCGAGCAGTTCCAGCGTCTCGACGTCGAGATCGTTGGTGGGCTCGTCCATCACCAGCAGGTTCGAGGGCCGCGCGAACAGGCGCGCCAGCAGCAGACGGTTGCGTTCGCCGCCCGAGAGCGCCGTGATCGGCGCGCGCGCGCGTTCGGGCGTGAAGAGGAAATCCTGCAGATAGCCCAACGCATGCTTGCGCGCGCCGTTCACCTCGATGAACTCGCGGCCTTCGGCCACGTTGTCGAGCGCATTCCAGTCCTCGCGCAGCGCCGCGCGGTGCTGGTCGAAATAGGCCACCTGCAGATTGGTGCCGAGCCGCACCTCGCCCCCATCGGGCTGCAGCTCGCCGAGCAACAAGCGGATCAACGTCGTCTTGCCGGCGCCGTTGGGGCCGAGCAGACCGACGCGATCGCCGCGCTGGATCGACACCGAGAAATCGTCGACCAGGACGCGGCCGCCGATCGCATACGAGAGGTTTTCGGCCTCGACGACGCGCTTGCCGGATTTCTCCGCGGCCGCCACGTCGAGCTTCACGCGGCCCTGGTGCTCGCGCCGCTCGCTGCGTTCGCGGCGCAGCTTTTCCAGGGCGCGCACGCGGCCTTCGTTGCGCGTGCGGCGGGCCTTGATGCCCTGCCGGATCCAGACTTCCTCCTCGGCGAGCTTCCTGTCGAACAATGCATTGGCCTGGGCCTCGGCGTGCAGGCGCTCTTCGCGACGGCGCAGATAGTTGTCGTAGTCGCCGGGCCAGCTGGTGAGCTTGCCGCGGTCGATCTCCACGATGCGCGTGGCCAACGCGCGCAGGAAACGGCGATCGTGCGTGACGAACACCAGGCTGCCGCGCAGGCCGCGCAGGAACTCCTCGAGCCAGGCGATGGCCTCGATGTCGAGATGGTTGGTGGGCTCGTCCAGCAACAGCACGTCGGGCTGGCTGGCCAGCGCGCGCGCCAGCAGCACGCGGCGCTTCATGCCGCCCGAGAGCGCTTCGAAGCGCAGATCTTCCGGCAGCGACAGGCGCGCGAGCACCTCGGTCACGCGGCGGTCGAGATCCCAGCCCTGCGCGGCGTCGATGCGCGCCTGCACGCGCGCCAGCGCGGACACCTCGGCCTCGCCGTGCAGCGCATGGCTCAGGCGGTGGTATTCGGCCAGATCGGCGCCGACCCCGCCCAGGCCCGCGGCCACCACGTCGAAGATGGTGCCTTCCAGATCGTGCGGCACTTCCTGCGCCAGGCGCGCCACGCGCAGCCCCGGTGCGGGCACCACTTGACCATCGTCGGGGTGGATCTCGCCCGCCAGCAGCTTGAGCAGGGTCGACTTGCCGGCGCCGTTGCGGCCGACCACGCAGATCCGCTCGCCGGCTTCCAGCGTGAGGCGGACATCGTCGAGGAGCGCGGGGCCGCCCACGCCGAGGTCGACATTCTGCAAGGTGATCAGGGACATGCCGGAGGTTGCTGGAAACGGGGCGGCATTGTCGCACTGGCGCCGGCGCTTCGTGGCGGTCGCGTGACACCCGCAGAAACTGCGAGGCAGTTCACATACAGCGGACTGAAGAACGTTACATTTTGTAACGCGCTGCCGACCCGCACGGGGCGGGCTTCGGCGCACTTCGGGGGAAGTCATGACCACGCAATCCAACGCCACGCGACGCGCCTTCCTCGGCGGCGTCGGGGCCGCTTCGTTGACGGCACTGGCGCCTGCCGGTGCCAAGGCACCCGCTGCCACGCCGGATCGCCCGGGGCGCCACCAACTCGTGACCGCCAAGGGCGGATCCACCCAAGCCGCGGTGCCGCCGCTGGCGGTGCGCGCGATGCACCGCATGGGCTACGGGCCCGCCCGCCGCCGCCTGAGCGCGGCCGCGGGCGCGCCCGTGCCGGGTCGCGTCTTCAGCGGCGGCTTCGAGACCTCGCCCGACCTCGGCTTCGATGACATCGCCTATTTCGAGTCGCTGGGCGCCGACGACGACACCCGGCTGGCGAACTACATCGAAGAGCAGCTCAATCCGCAGTCGATTCCCGACCCCGACCTCGACCAGCGCTTCGCCGCGCACGCGGCCTCGTTCGCGGTGATGAACCAGTCGCTGGCCACCGCTTTCTCGGTGCGCGAATGCCAGGGCTTCGACGAATACACGCGGCCCTATCGCGAAGTGGAGAAAGCCGCCTTCAACCGCGCCGTCTACAGCCGCCGCCAGCTGCTCGAGGTGATGGTCGATTTCTGGCACAACCACTTCAACATCTTCGCCGGCGCCGACGAGGACACCTACGTCTCCTGGCATTCGTGGGATCGCGACGTCATCCGCACCCACGCGCTGGGCAACTTCTTCAACCTGCTGCACGCCAGCGCGCGCCACCCCGCGATGCTGGAATACCTCGACAACTACGCCAACAGCAAGGGCGGCTTCAACGAGAACTACGCGCGCGAACTCTTCGAGCTGCACACGCTGGGCTCGGAGAACTACCGCGGCCTGGAACTGCCGCTCAACATCGAGGCCCTGCCCTCCAATCCCTACGCGGGCCTCGGTGACACCGATCTCGACAGCGCCAGCAACGGCAACGGCGTGGCGATCTCCCATCCCTCCCGGAGCTTCGCGAAGTACTACGTCGATTCCGACGTGTACGAGGCCGCGCGCGCCCTCACCGGCTGGCGCTACTCCGACACCAACGTGGGCGCCAACTGCGGCAGCGGCGCCTTCTTCACCAACCAGGACGACCACGACAACGCCGGCAAGTCGGTGCTCGGACGCGGCTTCACCACGCACAAGGCCGATCTCACCGCCGAACTCGAAGGCCGCATGGTGCTGAAGATGGCGGCCTGGCATCCGGGCACCGCCACCTACATCGCGCGCAAGCTCTGCCGGCGCCTGATCTGCGACGAGCCGCCCGAATCGGTGGTGCAGGCCGCCGCCGAGGCCTTCTACGCGGCGCGCAAGGCCCCCGACCAGATCAAGCGCGTGCTGCGCGTGATCCTCAACTCGCCCGAGTTCAAGGATCCGTCGCGCTGGGGCGAGAAGACCAAGCGTCCGTTCGAGTACGTCGTCTCGGCCATGCGCGCCGCGGGCGGCGACTGGACCTTCCGCCAGGACGACGCCACCAACACCAGCGGCGACTTTTTCAACGTCTACAACAACACCGGCCAGCGCCTGTACTGGTGGCGCACGCCCGACGGTTATCCCGACCACCGCGCGCACTGGCAGGGCTCGAACACGCTGGTGCAGGCCTGGCGCACCATCGACTGGCTGGTCGACCGCAACGCCGACAACGACGCCAACCGCGTGATGCGCGTCATCGACATCACGATGGCGAACTTCGCCTCCGATCCGAGCGCGCGCGAAGTGGTGGAGTTCTGGTGCCGCTGGATCATGGGCCACGCGCCCGACGGCGGCTGGTGCGGAGCGCCCGGCACGCTGATTTCGAGCACGCCCACGCCGCTCGGGCGCGCGGCGCTGGAGTTCTTCACGCAGATCAAGACCGGCGTCACGGCCGATCGCACGATCTGGCCCGCCGACGAACCGCGCATCGATCGCAATGCCCTGCGCACCAACGGCAACGGCTACGACTGGAACACGCGGCTGCGCGGCCTGGTC
>CAMLOR010000217.1 GCA_946481615.1 uncultured Aquimonas sp. | reverse complement strand
CGTAGCAGTCGCCGTTGACGCCGACCGGGATGTCGAAATCGACTTCCGCGTACTTGGCGTAGGGCTGCTTCTTGCGCAGGTCCCAGGCGATGCCCGAGCCGCGCAGCATCGGGCCGGTCATGCCCCAGGCCAGTGCCTTCTCGGGCGAAACGACGCCGATGCCGACGGTGCGCTGCTTCCAGATGCGGTTGTCGGTGAGCAGCGTTTCGTACTCGTCGACGCGGCGCGGGAAATCGTTGGCGAAGGCTTCGAGGAAGTCGAGCAGCGAACCCTCGCGCCATTCGTTGATGCGCTTGAGTTCCTTGCCCTTGCGCCACGGCGATTCGCGGTACTTCGACATCGTCGCCGGCAGATCGCGGTACACGCCGCCCGGGCGATAGTACGTCGCGTGCATGCGCGCGCCGCTCACCGCCTCGTACACGTCCATCAGCTCTTCGCGTTCGCGGAAGGCGTAGAGGAACAGCGCCATGGCGCCGAGGTCGAGCGCGTTGGAGCCGATCCACATCAGGTGGTTGAGGATGCGCGTGACTTCGTCGAACAGCGTGCGGATCCACTGCGCGCGTTCCGGCACCTCGAGCGCCATCAGCTGCTCGATGGCGCGCACGTAGGCGTGCTCGTTGCACATCATCGAGACGTAGTCCAGGCGATCCATGTAGCCGATCGACTGGTTGTAGGGCTTGGACTCGGCCAGCTTCTCGGTGCCGCGATGCAGCAGGCCGACGTGCGGGTCGGCGCGCACGACGATCTCGCCGTCCAGCTCCAGCACCAGGCGCAGCACGCCGTGCGCGGCCGGATGCTGCGGGCCGAAGTTCATCGTGTAGTTGCGGATTTCCTGCATGGCCATGGCTTACTTCGCCGGCGTGCCGGCCGCGGCTTCGGCGCGGGCCTGTTCGTAGCGCGAATCGTCGCGGATCACGCGCGGAACCAGCACGCGCGGCTCGATGCTGACGGGCTCGTACACCACGCGCTGCTTCTGCGCGTCGTAGCGCACTTCGACGTTGCCGATCAGCGGGAAATCCTTGCGGAACGGGTGGCCGACGAAGCCGTAGTCGGTGAGGATGCGGCGCAGGTCCGGATGACCTTCGAAGACGATGCCGAAGAGATCGAAAGCCTCGCGCTCGAACCAATTCGAAACCGGCCACACATCGACCAGCGATCCGACAACTGGCAGCGAATCGTCAGCACATCTTGTCCGCAGGCGCAGCCGGCGGTTGTGGTGCACCGACAAAAGATGCACGACCACGCCGAAGCGCTTTTCGCCGCGCTCCACCGCAGGACGCGAGGCCCACGCGAAGCGGCCAGGGCCCTTGCCTTCCACGCCGCGCGAGAAGCCTTCGCTGGAGACGTTCTGCGTGTCCCACTCGACCTGGCCGTAGCCCAGGTAGTCGACGCCGCAGACGTCGATCAGCTGTTCGAAGCGGAAATCGGGGTCGTCGCGCAGCGTGCGCGCGGCGTCGACCCAGTGTTCGGGCGCCACGTCGATGACGGCGTGATCGCGTACTTGCGCGCTCGCGATCGCCTTGGCGCCGAGGCGCGCCGCGATGCGTTCGACCAGGGGGAGTGCTTGCTCGGCCATGGGGCTTGGCTTGCCTTGTAGGTTTGCGTCAGCGCGCGATGGTGTTGGTGCGGCGGATCTTCTTCTGCAGCTGCAGGATGCCGTACACCAGCGCTTCGGCCGTGGGCGGGCAGCCGGGCACGTAGACATCGACCGGCACGACGCGGTCGCAGCCGCGCACCACGGCGTAGGAATAGTGGTAGTAGCCGCCGCCGTTGGCGCAGCTGCCCATCGAGATGACCCACTTCGGGTCGGGCATCTGGTCGTAGACCTTGCGCAGCGCCGGGGCCATCTTGTTGACCAGCGTGCCGGCCACGATCATCACGTCGGACTGGCGCGGGCTCGGGCGGAAGATCACGCCGTAGCGGTCGAGATCCAGGCGCGAGGCCCCGGCATGCATCATCTCGACGGCGCAACACGCAAGACCGAAGGTCATCGGCCACATCGAGCCCGTGCGCGCCCAGTTGATCAGCGTATCGACCGAGGTGGTGACGAAGCCGCGCTCGAGCAGCGGGTTCTCGCCTTCCGGACGCAGGATGTCGTCGAGGCGGCCGATCGGCTCGGGGTTGTGGAAGAACTGACTCACTCCCATTCCAGCGCTCCCTTCTTCCACTCGTACACGAAACCGATCACGAGGATGCCCAGGAAGATCGCCATGGCCACGATCGCCGTGAGCCCGATCTCCTTGAACACGACGGCCCAGGGGAACAGGAAGGCGATCTCGAGATCGAAGATGATGAAAAGGATGGCGACGAGGTAGTAGCGCACGTCGAACTTCATGCGCGCGTCCTCGAAGGCTTCGAAGCCGCACTCGTACGGAGAGAGTTTTTCGGCTTCGGGGCGCTTGGGTCCGAGCAGCCAGCCGATGACGAGAAGGGCGACGGCGATGACGATCGCCACGAAGAGGAACAACAGGATCGGCAGGTATTCGCCTAGCACTGCTCACCCATCCCTTACAGAGCACGCTCTAAGGTTGAAAACCCGCACATGGATGTGCGGGCTCTTGCGGAAGGACCCGCGTAATGGTGCCCAAGGGGGGACTCGAACCCCCACGCCTCTCGGCGCTACCACCTCAAGGTAGTGCGTCTACCAATTCCGCCACCTGGGCAGGTGTCCCGCGTCAGAAAAACGACGCGGGGAAGTTGCTCATTGTATCAGGCGATCACTCGCCTTTGTCGCTCTCTTCGCTGGCATTTTCCGGCGTTGCGGAATCCGTCGCAGCTTCGGGAGCGGGGGCCGCGGGCACATCGCTCGCGGCGGGCGCCGGCGTGGCCGGCGCGGTGGCGGCGGGTGCCGCGGGGGTTTCGAAATTCGCCGGCGCGGCAGGCGCTTCGGCCGGCGCGCCGCCCATGATGCCGAGGTCGGAGTCGTCGGCGGCGACGCTGCTGCCGCGCGAGGCGTACATCGCCATGCCCAGGCTCATCGCGAAGAAGATCGCGGCCAGGATGGCGGTGGACTTCGACAGGAAGTTGGACGCGCCGCGCGCACCGAACACCGTGGCCGAGGCACCGGCGCCGAAGCCGGAACCGGCGGCGGCACCGGCACCGCGCTGCAGCAGGATCAGCGCGATCATGGCGACCGCGACGAGCACGTAAATCACATTGACGAGCGTGAGAATCATGGGCTTCGCACTTCACCGTGCCGCGGAGGCGGCAATGGCGAGAAAATCCGGGGCGACCAGGGAGGCTCCCCCGATCAGGCCGCCATCGACATCCGGCTGCGAGAACAGCTCGGCCGCGTTGGCGGGCTTCACGCTGCCGCCATAAAGGATGGGCAGCGAGTCCGCTACTTTAACAGACTTCGCGCGCAGCTCGCTACGGATGTAGGCATGCACGGCCTGGGCCTGTTCGGGCGTGGCGGTGCGGCCGGTGCCTATGGCCCAGACCGGCTCGTAGGCCAGGATGGCGCCTTCGAGGGCCTCGACACCGAGTTCCAGCAGCGGCTCGAGCTGGCGGCAAATTGCCCACTCGGTCTGGTCGGCCTCGCGCTGGTGTAGGGTTTCGCCCACGCACAGGATGGGCACGAGGCCGGCGTTCTTCGCCGCCGCGAATTTCTTCGCGACGAGCTCGCTCGATTCCTCGTGGTATTCGCGCCGCTCCGAATGGCCCACGAGCCCGTAGCGGCAGCCCACGTCGGCCAGCATGCGGGCCGAGACCTCGCCGGTGTAGGCGCCCTGCTCGTTGGCGCTGACGTCCTGCGCGCCGAAGCCGATGCCCATGCTGCCGTAGCGTTCGATGAGCTCGCTCAGGTAGGGCACCGGCGGCAGCACGACGATGTCCACGCCCGTGGGGCGCGGACCGGCCACCACGGCATCCAGCAGCTGGCGCGCGAATGCGCGGTCGCCGTGCAGCTTCCAGTTTCCCGCCACCACCTTGCGCCGCATGTCCGATTCTCCCCGCGCGATTCACGAAAGTTTAGCGGAGCTATGATCGCCCCACTACCCGAGGACGAGATCGACATGGCGCAGAAGGGCTTCGTGCTGGTGACCGGGGCATCCAGCGGCATCGGCGCGGCCATCGCGCGCGAGTACGCGCGGCGCGGGCACCCGCTGGTGCTCACCGCGCGCCGGCGCGACAAGCTCGACGAGCTGGCGCGCGAACTCTCGGCGCAGGTGAACTGCCAGGTGATCGCGGCCGATCTCGCCGATCCGGACGCACCGAAAAAGCTCTACGACGAGACGGCCCGCCGCGGCCTGGCCGTCGACGTGCTGGTCAACAACGCAGGCTACGGCCTGCCCGGCACCTTCCTCGCGCAGCCCTGGGCGGAACACGCGAAGTTCCTGCAGGTGATGGTCGGCGCCGTGTGCGAGCTGAGCTATCTCTTTCTGCCGGAAATGCAGCGCTCCAGGAGCGGCGCGATCATGAACGTGGCGTCGCTCGCGGGCCACGTGCCGGGTTCTGCCGGCCACACGCTCTACGCGGCGAGCAAGGCCTTCATGATCAAGTTCTCGCAATCGCTGGCGCTGGAGAACGCCGCCACCGGCGTGAAGGTCTGCGCGGTGTGCCCGGGCTTCACGCTGAGCGAATTCCACGACGTCACCGGCACCCGCGAACAGGTCTCGAAGATGCCGGCGTGGATGTGGTCGAAGGCCGACGACGTGGCGCGCGAAGGCATCGATGCGATGGAGCGCGGCGAGGTGGTGCATGTCACCGGCCGCGCCAACCGCATGATCAAGACGATGACCAAGCTGATGCCGGACCGGATGGCGCTGAAGATGGTGCAGAAGCGCAGCAAGGACTTCCGCAAGATCGATTGAAGACCGGGGCGGCGGATTCGACAAGCTCACCGTGAACGGTTTGCGCAATCCGTGCCCCGCCCCCACACCCGACACTCACCCCGCGCAAACCGTTCGAGGTGAGCCTGTCGAACCCGCGCCTCGACGTCAGATCAGCTTGATCTCCCGCAACCGCTCCAGCAGGTAATCGTGCGCCGAGATCGGCGTCGGGTAGCGGTTGGGATTGTCCGGCGTGATCGTCATTGGCAGCGTTTCGATCATGTAGTCCGGATTCGGGTGGAGGAAGAACGGCACCGAATAGCGCGGCTGGCGCGCCTGTTCGCCGGGCGGATTGACGACGCGGTGCGTGGTCGACGGGTACACGTGATTGGACAGGCGCTGCAGCATGTCGCCGATGTTGACGACGATGGTGTCGGCGTCGCTGGTGAAGGGCACCCACTCGCCCTTCTTCGATTTCACTTCCAGCCCCGCGGCGCTGGCGCCCACCAGCAGCGTGATGAAGTTGATGTCCTCGTGCGCGCCGGCGCGCACGTTCGGGATGTCGGGTGCGGTGATCGGCGGGTAGTGGATGGGGCGCAGGATGCTGTTGCCGAAGTTGGTCTTGTCGGCGAAGAAATGCTGCGGCAGACCCAGGTGCAGGGCGAGCGCGGCGAGCACGCGCGAGCCGAGGTTGTCGAGCGCCTCGTAGAGGCCGTAGCCGTACTGGCGGAAGCCAGGCACTTCGTCCGGCCACAGGTTGGGCGGCATAACGTCGGCGTATTTCGAATCCGCCGGCAGTTCGCGGCCGACGTGCCAGAACTCCTTCAGATCCGGATATTTCGAATCCTTGGCGGTCTCGATGCCGAAGGGCGTGTAGCCGCGCGCGCCGCCGCTGCCCGGCACGTGGTACTTCATCTTGGTTTCGGTCGGCAGGGCGAAGAAGCGCTTGAAGGCGTCGTAGGCGCCGTCGATCTCGGCCTGCGGGATGCCGTGGTTGCGGATGCCGGCGAAACCCCATTCGCGGTAGGCGGCGCCCAGTTCGGCGACGAAGGCCTCG
Source organism: uncultured Aquimonas sp. (assembly GCA_946481615.1). The sequence continues at coordinate 16 of CAMLOR010000217.1, read as the reverse complement.
CGGTCGGTGTCGAAGC
>CAMLOR010000216.1 GCA_946481615.1 uncultured Aquimonas sp. | reverse complement strand
TCGTCGTATTCGTTGGTGGTGAGCGGGATGCTGGCGTCGAGCATCGTGGTCACCACGTCGACGAAGGGGACGGCGGCGTCGATGGAGGCGTATTTCTCCGGCGCCAGGTTGGCGACGGCGCCCATCAGCAGGCCACCGGCGCTGCCGCCCTGCGCCGCGACGCGGCCGGGAGCGGCATAGCCTTCGCGCACCAGATGGTCGGTGACGTCGATGAAATCGGTGAAGCTGTTCTTCTTGTTGAGCAGGCGGCCCGCGTCGTACCAGCGGCGGCCGCGCTCCTGCCCACCGCGGATGTGCGCCAGCGCGTAGACGACGCCGCGGTCGAGCAGCGAGACGATGGCCGGATTGAAGCGCGGGTCCTGCGAATAGCCGTAGGAGCCGTAGGCGTACTGGAACACCGCACCCTTGCCGTCCGGCCGCACTTCGCGCCGATGCACGACGGTCACCGGGATCTTCTCGCCGTCGCGCGCGTTCGCCCACAGGCGCTCGGTCACATAGTCTTCCGGACGGTAGCCGCCGAGCACGGGCTCGCGCTTGAGTTCGCGCCGCGCGCGCGTGGCGAAGTCGAGTTCGTAGGTGGTGAGCGGCGTGGTGAACGAGGTGTAGGTGAAGCGCAGCGAACGCGAGCCGGGCTCCGGGTTCGCGCCCAGCGCCATCGTGTAGGCCGGCTCGTCGGCGTCGACGAAGAAAGCCTCTCCATCCTCCGGAATCACGCGCAGCCGCCGCAACGCGTTCGAGCGCTCGTCGATCACGGTGTAGCCGTCGAACAGCTCGAAGCCTTCGATGAAAGTCTCGGCCTCGTGCGCCTGCCACTCCTTCCAGCGCGCGCGATCGCCCCAGGCGTCGTCGCCGGCCGTCATCAGGCGATAGTTCGGCGCGTCCCAGTTGGTGCGGATGACCCAGCGGCCGGCCAGATGATCGGCCTGGTATTCGAGATCGCGCTGGCGCGGCGCCAGCACGCGGAACTCGCCGGGCGCCTGCGCCGGCGTGCAGCGCGACTCGCTCGACACCGTGCTCTCGACGTAGATGCACAGGTAGTCGTCGGAGCGCGTGCGCATCAGCGACATGTAGAAGCTGTCGTCGGCCTCCTCGTACACCAGCGCATCGTCGGTCGCGGGCGTGCCCAGCACGTGGTGCTTCACGCGCTTGCTGAGCAGCGTCACCGGATCCTTCTCGATGTAGAACAGCGTGCGGCCATCGTCGGCCCACACGAGGTTGGGCTGCGCGTTGACGATCTCGTCGGCGAGCGTTTCGCCGGTGGCCAGATCCTTGACGCGCACGACGTACTGGCGGCGGCCGGTGGTGTCGACGGCGTAGGCGAGGCGGTTGCCATCTTCGCTCACGACCCAGTCGCCGACCTGGAAATACGACAGGCCCGCGGCCATCGCGTTGCCGTCGAGCATGATCTCCTCGGGCGCCTCCATCGAGCCGCGGCGGCGCGCGTAGATCGGATATTCCTTGCCGGTCTCGAAGCGCGTGTAGTACCACCAGCCGCCGTCGAGCACCGGCACGCTGCTGTCGTCCTGCTTGATGCGCCCGACGATCTCGCCGTACAGGCGCTCCTCGAGCGGTTCCACCGGCTGCATCACCGCGTCGGTGTAGGCGTTCTCATCGCGCAGGTACGCCAGCATGGCGGCATCCTTGCGGGTGTCGTCGCGCAGCCAGTAGTAGGGATCGTTGCGGACGGCGCCGTGCGGGGCCTTCACGTCGTGCGGCTTGAGCACGGCGATGGGCGGTTGCGGCGGTGCGGGTTCGACGGGCGTGTGCGAAAGCGGCTGCGCAGCGCAGCCCGTCAAGGCGGCGATGGCCAGCGCGAGCAGGATACGATTCATGCTTACCTCCGGTGGATGCCGAAGGTTACCGTCATTCCCGCGGAGGCGGGAATCCAGTGACTTGGGCTCCGCGAAGAGCCAAGTCACTGGTCCCCGCCTTCGCGGGGACGACGTGAGGGCGCGGCGGCGACGTCAGGAACCGGAGAACAGTTTCTGCTTGAGGAAGGTGTAGGCCAGCGCCTGCATGTGCGCGAGCTGCTTGTTGTCGGCCGCGCCGCCGTGGCCACCCTCGATGTTCTCGTAGTAGTAGACCTCGTGCTCCTGCTCCTTCATGCGCGCCATCATCTTGCGCGCGTGGCCGGGATGCACGCGGTCGTCGCGCGTGGAGGTCATGAACAGCACCGGCGGATAGTCCACTTCGGCCTTCACGTTGTGATACGGCGAGAAGGTCTTGATGAAGGCCCATTCTTCCTGCTTGTCCGGATCGCCGTATTCGGCCATCCACGAGGCACCGGCCAGCAGCTTGTGGTAGCGCTGCATGTCGAGCAGCGGCACCTGGCATACCACCGCGCCGAACAGCTGCGGATACAGCGTGAACATGTTGCCCATCAGCAGTCCGCCGTTCGAACCGCCCTGGATGCCCAGATGCTCGGGCGAGGTGATCTTCTGTGCGATCAGGTCCTCGGCCACCGCGGCGAAGTCCTCGTAGGCGCGCAGGCGGTTTTCCTTGAGCGCGGCCTGGTGCCACTTCGGGCCGTATTCGCCGCCGCCGCGGATGTTGGCGACGGCATAGGTGCCGCCCTGCGTCAGCCAGCCGCGGCCCACGCCGGCACTGTAGCCCGGCGTCAGCGAGATTTCGAAGCCGCCGTAGCCGTAGAGCAGCGTCGGGTTCTTGCCGTTCTTCTCGAGCCCCTTCTTCGAGACGAGGAAGTAGGGCACGCGCGTGCCGTCTTTGCTCTTCGCGAAATGCTGCGAGATTTCCAGGCCCTCGCTGTCGAAGAACGCCGGCTGTTGCTTGAGCGTCTCCGGTGCGCGGCCGATGCCGCCGAGCTTGAGCGAGGTCGGCGTCAGGTAGTCCGTCACCGTCATGAAGTAGTCGTTGGATTCGTCGGAATCGACCGCGCTGATGGACACCGTGCCGATCGGCGGCTGGCCCTGCAGCGGTTCCTTCTTCCAGCCATCTTCGCCCGGCGTGAGCACGTAGATGCGGTTCTTCACGTCGTCGAGCACGTTGATGAACCAGTGATCCTTGAACGAGCCCGCGCTCGCCAGCGAGGTGGTGGCGGTGGGATCGAACAGGACATCGAAATCGCGCTTGCCGGCGAGGAAATCCTCCAACCGGATTGCGAGCAGCGCGCCGGCCTGGTAGTCCTTGCCGCCCACGCTCCAGGGCTGGCGCAGTTCCACGCTCAGCCATTCCTTCGAGACGCCCTTGTTGGCGCCGTCGGGCGCGTCGAGCTTCACGAGCTTGCCGTCCTTGCCGCGCAGGTAAAGCTCGTTGGTGTAGAAGGTCAGCCCGCGGTAGACGAAATCGCGCTCGAAGCCCGGCGTGTCGTCGTGATAGGCGCCGATGGAGATGTCTTCGTTCTTGCCTTCGAAGACCGTCGTCGCCTCGCTCATCGGCGTGCCGCGCTTCCATTCCTTGACGATGCGCGGATAGCCGGAGGAGGTCATCGAGCCTTCGCCGAAATCGGTGGACACGTACACCGTGTCGCGGTCGATCCACGAGAGGTCGCCCTTGGCCTCGGGGCGGAACCAGCCGTCCTTCACCCACTGCTTCTTCGCAAGATCGAACTCGCGCGTGACGTCGGCGTCGGCGCCGCCGCGCGAGAGCGCGACGAGGCAGCGCTCGTAGGGCGCGCCCTTCTTTTCCGGGCGCAGGCAATCGGCGCCGTGCCAGACCCAGTTCTCGCCCTCGGCCTGGTTGAGCGCGTCGAGGTCGAGCAGCACTTCCCACTTCGGCTGCGGCTTGCGGTATTCCTCGAGCGTGGTGCGGCGCCAGAGGCCGCGCGGGTTCTCCTGGTCCTTCCAGAAGTTGTAGTAGTACTCGCCTTCCTTGCTGACGAAGGGAATCTTGTCGTCGCTGTCGAGGATGGCGAGCAGGTCGTCGCGCAGGGCGCGGAAGGCCAGATCGCCTTCGAGCGGTTTGGCCGATTCGGCATTGCGCTCCCTGACCCAGCCGAGTGCCTTGTCGCCCTCGACTTCCTCGAGCCAGACGTAGGGGTCGTCGGATTTCACTTCATCGGCTCCGGCGGCGGTCGAGAGCAGCCCGGCAGCGAGCCAGGCGAAGGCGGCGTGACGCATGAGGGGGTCTCCCGGGACGGAAGGCGGCACCGTAGCACGCAGCGCGGCGGCCCCACTCGGACGGAAGTCATGGACCGGCGAGGGGTTTCTCCAGGCGTACCGCGTCCATGCCGTCCTGGTAGTAGCCGGGCCTGCGGCCGAAGGGGCGGTAGCCCGCGCCCTGGTACAGCGACAGCGCGGCGCGATTGTCGGCACGCACTTCCAGCCGCAGGCGGTCGCGCCCGAAACGCCGCGCGCAGCGTTCGGCATCGCGCAGCAGCTGCGCGCCGAACCCGCGGCCGCGCCGGCTGCGGTCGACCGCGATCGAATACAGCCGCGCCGGCCGCGTGCCCGCGCGCACCAGCACCAGGGTGTAGCCCAGCACCTCGCCGCCTTCGGCCAGCACGCGCAGGGCGGCCCGCGGGTTGGCCAGGTGATGCCGGAACTGGCGGGCGCCCATGCGGTCGCCGGGGAACTGCGCTTCGAGGGCGAGCAGGGCGGGCAGGTCCGCGGGACGGGCGTTGCGAAGCATGGCGTCGACGGTTTGGGGCCGGCCGCGATTCTGTCATGCTTCGCCGCCATGTCCCGCCTCGTCATCGTCGTAGAAAAGCTTTCCGACTGGGGCTCGTACTACCCCTCGGACAACGTGGTCGCCGCCACCGATTACCTGAAGGAGCCCATCGGCGCCGGCGCCGACGACGAGCGCACCCAGGTCATCAATCTGTGCCGCAGCTACAAATACCTGGGCGTGGGCTACTACGTCTCGCTGCTGGCCGAGGCGCGCGGCCACAAGGTCATCCCCTCGGTGCGCACCATCAACGACCTGCGGCGGCGCTCGCTGTACGGGGTCGACATCGAGGATCTCAACGCCCAGCTCGCCAAGTTCCTGCCCGACGGCTCGCGCGACGCCACCGATTTCGGCCTGCTGGTCTACTTCGGCCGCACCTCGTACGCACCGCTGACGGACCTTGTGCGGCAAGTGTTCGAACAGTATCCCTGCCCCATCCTGCGCCTGGAGTTCGAGCGCCAGCGCGTGTGGCAGATCAGCGCGATCAAGCCGGCCGGCCTCAACACGCTTTCGGATTCGCAGGAGGACGCCTTCGCCGAGGCGCTCGAGGCCTTCTCCAGCAAGATCTGGCGCAAGCCGCGCGCGCGCAAGGCGTTCCGTTACGACATCGCCATGCTGCAGGATCCGGCCGAGGAAATGCCGCCGTCCAACAAGAAGGCGCTCAAGCATTTCATCGCGGCCGGCAAGGATCTGGGCATCGAGGTGGACCCGGTCACGCGCAACGATTTCGCGCGCCTCGCGGAATACGACGGCCTGTTCATCCGTGAAACCACCACGCTCTCCAACCACACCTATCGCTTCGCGCACCGCGCCGAGCGCGAAGGCATGGTGGTGATCGACGATCCGGTCTCGATCCTTCGCTGCACCAACAAGATCTACCTGCACGACCTGCTGCGCTCACGCAAGCTGCCCACGCCGCGCACCGAGATCGTGTTCCGCGACGACGCGAAGAAGCTCGAGGCGCTGCCCGACGTGCTCGGCCTGCCCATCGTGCTGAAGATTCCCGACGGTTCGTTCTCGCGCGGCATCATCAAGGCCGAGACCGCCGAGCAGCTCAAGAGCGCGGCCGAGGAACTGTTCCAGCACACCGCGCTGCTGCTGGCGCAGGAATTCATGTACACCGAATACGACTGGCGCATCGGCGTGCTGAACGGGCAGGCGCTCTACGCCTGCCAGTACTTCATGTCGCGCGGCCACTGGCAGATCTACAACCACGGCGCCAAGGGCACGGCGAAATCCGGCGGCTTCA
>CAMLOR010000215.1 GCA_946481615.1 uncultured Aquimonas sp. | reverse complement strand
GCGACCTACGGCGGCTTCACACATCCCCGAACCCCCGAGCGCCCCCGCGTCCTCCCACCATCGACGCAGTGCGTGCGGGCAGAGCCGTCATTCCCGCGCAGGCGGGAATCCAGTGGCTTGAGCGAGGCGCCTCAAAGTCACTGGATCCCCGCCTTCGCGGGGATGACGAAAGGGTGAAGACGTGCTCTTGCCGGGGTGGGGTGGCCGGCGATGCGCAGGCGGCTGAAGGTCGGCGGGTTCCCGCCCGAAGGGTCGCCGGCAGGAGGCCGGCGAGTTTCTCGCTCGTACACGGACGTACGATCGAGAAACCCCGACGACCTTCAGCTTCCCGCGAAGCGGGCGCCGTAGCCCTCGCCGGCCCCCCCCCACCCCGGCAAGAGCACACGCGAAACCTCACGACAGCCACCTGCTCTCCAGTGGCACCAATCATGCTGAAACAGCCAGCGATGAGCCTCCACGAATACCGCAGCAAGCGCGATTTCGGTCGCACGCGCGAGCCGGAGCCCGGCAGGAAGCCGCCGTCGGGACGGCGTGCCATTTTCGTGGTGCAGTTGCATCACGCCAGCCGGCGGCATTACGACTTCCGGCTGCAGGTGGGGGATACGCTCAAGAGCTGGGCGGTGCCCAAGGGCCCGAGCTTCGATCCGAAGGTGAAGCGCCTCGCTGCCGAGGTGGAAGATCATCCGGTCTCCTACGCGAAGTTCGAAGGCATGATCCCCGAAGGCCAGTACGGCGGCGGCCACGTGGCGCTGTTCGACGATGGCGTCTGGGCCACGCAGGGCGATGCCGAAGCGCAACTGGCGAAAGGACATCTGCGCTTCGAACTGTTCGGCAAACGCCTCAAGGGCGGCTGGCACCTCGTGCGCACGCAACGCGCGCGCTCGCGCCAGCCGGAATGGCTGCTGTTCAAGGAAGCGGATGCCTTCGCGGGCAAGCTCGAAGCCGACGACCTGCTGGCCGACGTCACGCCGCCGCCGCTCGATTCGAAGGGCGCGAAGCAGATGCCCGCGAAGCAACTCGCCGTCGTGAAGAAGTCGGCTGCGAAGAAAACCACCGCGAGGACGCCCGCGCCGCGCCGCAGGAAGATCGACTGGAGCGCTGCCGCGCAGGCGTTGCCCGGCGCGCGCAAGACGAGGCTGGCGAACGAAGCCTTCACCCCGCAACTGGCGCGCCTTCGCTCGCACGCGCCCGCCGGCGAGGGCTGGCTGCACGAACTCAAATGGGACGGCTACCGCATCCTCGCCACGATCTCGAAAGGCAAGGCGCGGCTGTGGTCGCGCAACGCGATCGAATGGACGGCGAAACTGCCCGAAGTGGTGCAGGCCCTGGAACGCCTCGGCGTGCAGGAGGCCGCGTTCGACGGCGAACTGATCGCGGCCCCGGGCGATCAATCCTCGTTCGGCGCGCTGCAATCCACACTCTCGGGCGAACAGAACGCGCCGCTCTCCTACGTGCTGTTCGATCTGCTGCATCTGGAAGGCATTTCGATCGAACGCGCGCCGCTGCTGGCGCGCAAGGAACTGCTGCAGCGCCTGCTGGGCGAGGCGCAACGGCCGCTGGCCTACAGCTCGCACGTCGTCGGCGACGGCGAGGCCGCGTTCGAGATGGCGAGCCGGCAATCCTTCGAGGGCATCATCAGCAAGCGCGTCGACCGCCCCTACTCCGCCGGCCGCGGCGACGACTGGGTGAAGGTGAAGCGCCTGGAGAGCGACGAGTTCGCGGTGGTCGGTGTCACGCCGCCGAAGGGCTCGCGCGCGGGTCTGGGCTCGCTGCTGCTGGCACGCCCCGATGCGGAACATGGCTGGCGCTACGCCGGTCGCGTCGGCACGGGCTTCAGCGACGAACAATTGCGCGATCTCGCGCGCCGGCTCGGCAAGGAAGGCGCGCGCGAACCCAGCGTGCACGTGGCAGCCACCGACACCGATCTGCGCACCGCCCGCTGGTTCGCGCCGCGCTTCGTGGTGGAGGTGTTCACGCGCGGCATCGGCAACCAGGGCCTGCTGCGCCAGCCCTCGCTCAAGGCGATCCGTTTCGACAAGGATCCCGCCGATCTGCCCGATTCCGACCGCGGACCCGCCATGAAAAAGACTGCCGCGAAGAAGACCTCATCGAAGAAGACTGCCACGAAGAAAACCGCGGCGAAGAAAACGTCTGCGAAGAAAGCCTCCGCCACGCAGGCCGCCGCAGGCGATGGCGAGGCCGGCGGCTACCGCATTTCCAGCCCCGATCGCGTGGTCTATCCCGACGCCGGCATCACCAAGCAGCAAGTCGCCGACTACTACCTCGCGGTGGCCGACAAGCTGCTCGAGGAAATCGAAGGCCGGCCGCTGTCCATCGTGCGTTGCCCCGAAGGCTCGGCGAACGCCTGCTTCTTCCAGAAGCACCACACGCCCGGCCTGGCCGCCGTCGGCAGCGCGCGCCTCAAGGAAGAAAGCGGCCGCAACGCCAACTATCTCGTGGTCGAAGACCGCGACGGACTGATGGCACTGGTGCAGTTCAATGCGCTCGAATTCCACCCCTGGGGCGCGAAGGCGAAGACGACGGACAAGGCCGACCGCATCGTGTTCGATCTGGACCCCGGCCCCGGCGTCGACTGGCCGACGGTGAAGAAGGCCGCGGTGAAGGTGCGCGATCTGCTGGCGCAACTGAAGATCGTCTCCTTCCTGCGCACCAGCGGCGGTAAAGGCCTCCACGTCGTGGCGCCGCTCAATCCCGGGTGTTCGTGGACGCTGGTGAAGAAATTCGCGCGCGGCTTCGCCGAAGCGATGGCGCAGGCCGAACCCGACCGCTTCGTCGCCACCGCCACCAAATCGCTGCGCGAGGGACGCATCTTCATCGACTATCTGCGCAACGGGCGCGGCGCGACGAGCGTGGCTTCGTATTCGCTGCGCGCGCGCCCTGGCGCGCCGGTGGCAGTGCCGCTGGCCTGGAGCGAACTGGCGCGCCTGCCGCGCGGCAATCATTTCGACCTGCACAGCGTGCCGCGGCGGCTGGCGCGGTTGAAGGCGGATCCGTGGGCGGATATCGACCGCGTGAAGCAGGACCTTTCGCGCTGGGAAGGTTGACGACCCGTTTCGGGGCTACGAAAGCACCGTCGGCGCCTCGAACTCGATCTTGTGTGCCCCCGCCGCGGCCAGCGCCGATTCCACCGCCGGCATGCGCTCCTGCTCCACGTCGATCACCACCAGCGCCTCGCCTTCGCGGATGTGATGCTCGAACTTGCGATGCACCTCGTTCGGGATGGCGCTGCCCATCAGCGCCGATGACCAGGTGCCGACCGCGGCACCGGCAACGCCGAGGAAGGCGGCACCGACCAGCGTGATGCCGAGCGGCGGAATCGCGGCGCCGATCAGGCCCGCGAGCAGGCCGACGGCACCGCCGCCCAGCGCACCGCGCACGGCGGCGGGCGCGAAATCGGTGGCGGCATCGTCCTTGAGGTTGTCGGGGATGCGATCGAGTTCGACGTCGGGTTGGGTGATCAGCGAAATCTGCGTGTCGTCGAGTCCGTGGCGGCGCGCGGCGTCGACCGCGCGCTTGGCGATGTCGAGATCAGCCGCGAGAAAGACATGACGGATTTTCATGCGGAACTCCGGTCGAAGCCTGCTCCGGGTGCTGCAAGAAACTTGCCGAGTCCGGTGCGCGGCACGACGCTTGCTCCCGTTGCGGGACGATGCCGGAGAAACCGCTGCAAGCCGCGAATCCACTGGCCAAACCGGTCGCGTTCGTGCCGCCGGGCTCGCTCGCCGTGTTGCGCGCGGCCGCCGCGGATTGCACGGCCTGTCCCTTATTCCGCAATGCCACGCAGACGGTCTTCGGCGAGGGTCCCGCACGTGCGCGGGTGGTGCTGATCGGCGAACAGCCCGGCGCGCGCGAGGACGAGACCGGCCATCCCTTCGTCGGGCCGGCCGGGCTGCTGCTCGACGAACTGCTCGAAGCGGCGGGCCTGTCGCGCGACAGGGTTTACGCCACCAACGCGGTGAAGCACTTCAAATGGGAACCGCGCGGCAAGGTGCGCCTGCACAAACGAGCCAATGCAGCCGAACAGGCGGCGTGCCGGCCGTGGCTGGCGGCGGAGCTGCTGCGCATCAAGCCGCGCTTCGTGGTGGCGCTGGGTGCGATGGCGGCGCAGGCCGTGTTCGGCAATGCCTTCCGCATCAGCCGCGAACGCGGACAGTGGCGCGACGCAGGTGCGTATCGCGCGATCGCATCGTGGCACCCCTCCGCAATCCTGCGCATGCGCGAACCGGAACGCGGTGCGGCGAAGGCGCAGTTGCTCGCCGACCTGAAACTTGTGGCCAAGGCTTCACGCTGACCCCTAAACCGCCGCTCCCGCGAAGGCGGGAGCCCAGGTGCGAGGAACTTCGAATTGCCCGGCACCTGGATTTCCCCCTGCGCGGGAATGACGGGGCATCAGGCCAGCATGCGCGCTTCGGCCAGGTGCGCTTCGAGATGCGCACGCGTGAACCGCAGGTGTTCGGCGACGCGTTCGTCCAGAGCCGCCGGCGCCAACGTTTCGTCGATGAAATCCAGCATGGCCTGGTGATCCTCGATCGTCGCATCGAGCCACACGGATTCGAAATCGGCATCGTCCTCGCGCGCCAGTTCGCTGCGCCGCGCGAAGCATTGCGCTTCGACTTCGGCCACGGCCGGATCCTGCGCCAGCTCCAGTTCCATGCGATCGATCAGCGCGCGCGTGTGCGCCAGGTGCTGGCGATGCTCGTCGCGCAGCCGCGCCGCCAGGGTCTGGATCGCGTCCTCCAGCGGCCGGTTGAGGGCCATCTCGGAGGCGGCCACGACATGTTCGTCGAACATCGCCAGCGCGCCGAGCACGCCATCGTCGCCCTCCGGCGCAGCCGTCATCCGGAACCACGGCTCGATCTCGTCGAAGGCCGCCGGATCGCTGTCGCCCGCCGCCACCGCCAGCGGCAGATGGCGGACTTCCCAGGCGCGCTTGGCGAGCACGCCGGCCGCCACCGCCGCCGCCAGCACCAACAGGCGCTTCATGCCCGCACCCGCACAGCCTTGTGGCCAGCGGCCCCCGTTGCCTCGATGGTCGTGACGCTCATGCACGCACTCCTTTCGCATTGCCTGGCAACCGCGATGCAACGCACGTGCCTCAGTAGCGCGCGCCGCGCTCGCCCTTCACGCGGAACGCCAGGCTGATCCGCGGGCCGACCGGATGCTTCTGCCTGGGAATGCCGTGGTCGTAGTGCAGCTGGGTGGCATAGCCCATCACCAGCAGGCTGCCGGGCTCGAGTTCGACGCGCAGCACGCGGCGTGGCGCCGCCTTGGTGCGGATCACCATTTCGCGTGCCGCGCCGAGCGAGACGAGCGCGATCGGCTGGCGCTCGCGGATCTCGTAAAGGTGATCGTTGTGCGGCGCGACGTTGTCGTGTTCGTCGCGGTAGAGATTCAGCCCGACCGCATCGAAGGGCGCTTCCACCACCTCGCCGACACGCGCACGGATGAGCGCCAGCACGGGCGGCAGCCGCGGATCGGCCAGCCGATAGCTCGCCGTCAGGCGCGGCACGTCGACCTCGCGGTCGTACATCTGCCGCCGCTCGCTCTTCCAGCGTACGGCCTCGCGCAGTTCCTCGAAGGCGGCCTGCGATTCCTCCTCGTCCAGCAGCCCCGGCAGATACTCGATGCGGCCGCGCTCGTCGTCCGCCAGCACGCCGGCCGGTGCGCCGAACAAACCGGCCTGCCGCGTCACGCCGCCCTCAGCGATCGCGGCTGCGGTAGCGCGACATCCGGCGGTCCGACAACAGTGCGCTGATCACCAGCGTCGCCGACAGGCCGAAGGCGATCACGAACATGATCAGCGCGATGCCGTTGAAGCCGAACAGCCGCGGCCCTTCGGCCACGCGCAGCGCCAGCGCCGCGC
>CAMLOR010000214.1 GCA_946481615.1 uncultured Aquimonas sp. | reverse complement strand
CCGGCTTCGACGAGATCCAGCACATCAACCAGCTGATGCTGAACTTCCTCGTCAAACCCGACACCGACACCCGCACGCTGGAGCGCTTCCGCCTGCCCGCCGAGCACGTGGCCGGCCTCGATTTCGAATCCAAACCCGTGCAGGACTTCATCGCCTCTCTCAAGAAGAACGACGTGGCGGTGGACCCCACGCTCGCCACCTTCGACTACCTCCGCCAACGCCCCGGCGAAATCTCGAAAGCCTATGAAGCCGTCTTCGACCACGTGCCGCTCGACCTGCAGCGCCAGTTCAAGGTGGCCGAAATGAACATCCCCGACGACGCCACCGCGCAGCGCTACAACACGAGCTACGAGAAAATGGTGGAATTCGTCGGCCGCCTGCACAAGGCCGGCATCACGGTGCTGCCCGGCACCGACGCCATCCCCGGCTTCACCCTGCACCGCGAACTCGAACTCTATGTCGACGCCGGCATGACGCCCGTCGAAGCCCTGCAAAGCGCGACGTCGGTCTCGGCGAAAGTGGCCCGCGTGGACGCCGACCGCGGCAGCATCGAAGTCGGCAAACGCGCCGACCTCGTCCTGCTCGAAGGCGACCCCACGCAGGACATCTCCGCCGTCCGCCGCCCCGCGCTCGTCCTCACGCAAGGCCGCCTAGTCTCCCCGGCGGACGTCTACACCGAACTCGGCGTCAAGCCCTTCGCCGCCGCGATCCCGGTGCGCGAAGTGGCTCCCGCAAAGTAATCGCTTCGGTTTCCCACTTCTCCTTCTCCCGCCCCTGGCGGGAGAAGGCCGGGATGAGGGCAGGCTGCCTCAGTCCCTCAATCCGGCGTCCCGTCCATCGCGTAGTCCGCCAACACCACCCCCGCGTCGGCCAACGTGCGCAACTCGAACAGGAACGACCGCCCGACGCGCTCCTCCGCCTGCGCGGCATCGATCAACTTCCGCATCGACCACAACACGACACGCAACTGACCCAGCGACTGGGCCTCGGGACAATCGTGGCAAGGATTCACGGCAACCTCCCGGCAATCGGCTGATGCCAACCGGCCTGCGCGAAGCAGGGCAGGGCGGCGAACGGTGCGCGGTTGACAGACCGTACTTGCGGACGGGTAGCGCAACGCTCCCGCGCACCGCCGCCGCAGAGGCGGCGCACGCCACGGAATCGAAGTCCAGACACGAAAAAGCGCCAGACATCGACGATGGACGCTGTGCGCGCAAGTAACCGGGCTGTCACACCCGACCGGAGCATGGGCCCGGCAACTCAGATGCTATGACTCGTGAACTTTCGCGGCAGGCATGCCGCCTAGGAATCTGTCACCTTTCGAGACCTGCGCTTGCACGGTACATTCGCGGATGCCGCCATGGACGCGAACCAGGAGCGACGATCGCCTGCGGCTGCGGCGTTCATGCCTGCGCAACGACGAAGTCGCTTGGCACGCGTGTCGAAGCAGCGCCAAGGCGCTTCATCTTCCAATGAATGCCCGTAATGGAGGCGTGAGATGTCCGACAAGCCATTGATCACCGACGAGGAGTACTCGAAAGAGGTCAGGTCCCACTCCGATTACTTGAACTGGATCTTCGGGTTGTCGACGATGTTCCTTTCGATTGAATGTCTTCAATTCAATTCGCCATGGCGAGCGGCGGTTGTCGGCCTAGCCGCCGTTGTTCCGATGTACGCATACGCGTTCAGCAGTTTTCCAACCTCTCTGAAGATCCTCCGTCGCCTCCATGCCGAGACAAGTGATGCTGGCGTAGAGGCGGAGCTGCGCAGGATCGAGAGCAAGTTTCATGGATGGAAGGTGTTATTCACCAACGCGATCCTGTGGCTATCACTCGCGCTCTACCTTCTCGTCCTGTTTTCGTTCACATTCGAGTCGCAAATCTCGTGGATAAAGGCCTGACATGGTCGTGGCAGGCCGTGCAAGCGCTGCAGCCAGGTTTTACGAACTCGAGCTACAGAAACTTCTGATCGATTTCGAGAAGGTTGCGTTGTTCACCACCCATCCGACTGCGCTGGGCACGTATCGGGAGCGGCGCCTCAGGCAGTATTTGCGAGATTTCACTCCGATGCAGCTCTCATTGAGCACGGGGTTCGCAGTGGATCCTGCGCTTGACGCCTCGGACATGTCAGGACCCAGGAGTCGTCAGATCGATTGCCTCGTCTATGACGAAACCCGGCGTCATCCAGAACTGCGGACAGACGATTATGTCGTCGTCCGGCCAGAAGCCATGTTCGCCGCGATCGAGGTCAAGAGCGCGCTGACGTTCTACAAGGAGGAGATGAAGGTCGGCGGCGATCCGTCCCACTACCCCTTATCGCGCTTCGACGTGCGGTTTCGGTGGGCCGGCACGCTCGTCGACGCTCTGCGGAATGTCAAATCGACAAGAGACGTTTGCCGCAGTCGCAACAACAACATCTTCTTTGGTGTCTTTGGCTATGCGGCGACGTTTTCCTGGAACACCTTGTACAGCGCGCTCGACAACGGTGACTTGCAATGCCAGTTGGGGCTAAACCATGTCGATGATTTCCCGCCTGTCATCTGTGTTCCTGCGAAGTTCGTGATCAACATATCGCCCTACGATTTTCTTGAACAGGCACCTCATCACGACCCGGCTGTTTCCCATTTCAATATCGTGGAGTCGACTGATGAAGCCCCAGCGTACCCGCTGCAATTCTTCACGACGTATTTCCTGAACTCGTTGGGTGCAGCATTGAATGGAGAAATGCCCCGCGGTGGCGGCATAAATTCCGGTGGGTCGCGCGCACCGGTGAGGATATGGAGTCATCATTTCGACCTCGACTCCAAAGGTCACGAAGACCAGTAGAGTTCTTGGATAGGGCCTGCGGATCGATGCTCAGGATTCATCGGTCGCCTCGCACAACCGCGCGATCACCCTGCCGCCTTCCCGCGCTTCGTCTTCATCGGCCGGCGCGAACTCGGTGATCGTCAATCCGACGACATCGGATTCACGCGCGATGCGTCGAAGCAGTGCGATGGCGTCTTCGACACCGAGCTGGCCGTCGGGGTAGGCCACGTAGGGAAATTCACGCGGGTCGAGCACGTCGAGGTCGAAGTGGATATGCACGGGCCTGTGGGGTAGTGCCTGCGGGTCCAGCGATTTCAGATCGAGTTCGCGTTGCAGGGCCCAGTCGCCGTCGTCGCCGATGCGGGTGCCGAAGTAGTGGAAGCGTGCGGGGTCGATCGGGGTTTCGAGGAAGGGGCGCATCGGTGCGGGCGCGCGGCCGAGGATGGCGCTCACCGGCATGCCGTGGAAGTTGCCGCTGGGTGAGGTTTCGGGTGTGTTGGCGTCGAGGTGGGCGTCGATCCAGATCACGTGCAGGTCCGGATGCCTGCGGCTCAGGTGGCCGATCACCGCGACGTCCACGGCGCAGTCGCCGCCGGCCGTCAGCACGCGTGCGGCGCCGGAGCGCGCGAGGAGGTCGGTGGCGCTTTGGAACTGTTGGAAGATCGCTTCCCAGCGATTCACGCCGTGGAGGTTGGCCGCGTCGCCTTCGCCCAGCGGCACGCGGACCAGCGGTGCGTATCGTCCACAGACGGCAGCGGCTGCATCCGCGCCACGCGGGAGATTGGCGTGGCGTCCGGAGCCTTGCCATTGCGGGTAGGAGAGACAGAGGTCGAAAGGCATGTGCGCAGGTCCGTGTTCGCTTCCGTCGATGATGATGTCGAAACATGACGGGATTGGACAGGGGCGCGGCGCGATGCCAGCGCATCGGCATCGAAGATCATCGCGGGAATCGCGATGCTGCGGTTCTGGATGGTGCTGGGGCCGGTTCTCCCGTCCGCCTCTTCGATGCGCGTGTCGGTCGCGATCCAGTTGATTTCCCAGGTGCGTCCGCCGTCCTGCGAGAACGCCTGTTCGAAGCGCGCCGAGCGGGGCGTGATTTCCGAGATGACGAAGCGCACGAGGATGGCGCGGCCGTCGAGGTCTTCCTGCCCGAAGAACTCGCCGCGGCCGTCGCGGAAGCTGCCGTAGACCGGGCGCGTCAGCATGCCGTTGGCGGCGCTCGCGTAGTTGAGGCTCCATTGCTCCGTGTGCGGATTGAAGAGACGCAGGCTCACGCCCTCGATGCGTCCGGCGGCGCCCTGCACGCGCAGCTCCACGAGGTTCGCGCGGCCGTCGAGCACCTTGCGTACGACGCTGGTGCCGCTGTATTCGACCCATTCGTCCGAGCCGGAGAGCGGTTTCGCCAGGCGCCGCACCTGCGTCTTCCAGGTGCCGATCTCCCAGTCGAAATCGTGCTGGCCGCTCGCGGGGCCGGCGCCGGACTCGGCGCGCAAAGGCGTGGCCGCTGCCTGCATCAGAACGAACGTCGCGAGCAGCAGCGCGCGGATGAAATTTTTTCGCAGAAGGTTTTGCATCGTTTCGATTCCGCTCGCATGATGCGCACAGGATGCGAGCGCGAGGCGACCATGGACAAGAAGGCACCTGCAGGTAACCATGCCTGCGTCGAAGGCTGTCCGCTGGCGGCGGCGTTCTCGGCCGTCGGCGGCAAGTGGAAGCTGACGATCCTGTACTGGCTCGCGCATGGCGAGCTGCACTTCGCCGGATTGCAGCGCCGCGCGGCGCCGATCTCGCACAAGGTGCTGGCGGAGCAGCTGCGCGAGCTCGAAGCCGACGGCATCGTCGATCGCACGCCCACCGGCGCGGTGCCGGCGCCGGTGATCTATCAGCTGACGCCGTACGGCGAGACGTTGATGCCGATCATCGAGGCCGTGCGCCAGTGGGGCGAAATCCATCTGCAGCGCACATCGGCCGCGCCGCGCGACGATGCCATGGCATGTAGCGCGGCGATCGGATCGGAGGCGTGAAAAAGTTGCACGCCCCTTCGGCGGCAGGCGTTGCCGCGTAAGCGTTTCCTCAGTGCGGAGGCGCCGGCTCCGGGAGCGATTCGCGCCGGCGTTATGGTAGGTTTTTGCGACGGGCTCGTGACGGCCCTTTCGCCCGAGCCAGGCCCGTGACCGATCTCACCGCCGACACCACCCTGCTGATCGCCGCGGCGCGCGGTGGCGACAAGCAGTCCGAGGCGCGGCTGTTCGAACGCGTGTACGCCGATCTGCATCGCCTGGCGCAACGACAGTTGCGCGCGGCCAACGGCGGCGCCGAGCACGCCACCTCGCTGGTGCACGAGGTCTATCTGCGCCTGGCGCACGGCGGCATGGCCTTGAACGATCGCCAGCATTTCTTCGCGGTGGCCTCGCGCGCGATGCGGCAGATCGTCGTCGATCACGCGCGCAGCCGGCTCGCCGAGAAGCGCGGCGCCGGCGTCGATCCGATCTCCTTCGATTCGGCGATCGGCGTGGCCGCCGCCGGCCATGACGAGGCGCTGCTGATGGTCGACGCGGCGCTCGAGCGCCTGGGCGCGGTCGATCCGCGGCTGGCGCAGTTCGTCGAGCTGCGCTTCTTCGGCGGCCTGAAGTTCGAGGAACTGGCCGAGGCCACCGGCATGTCGGAACGCACGCTCAAGCGCGACTGGACCAAGGCGCGCGCCTTCCTGTATCGCGAACTGGCGCAGGCCGCGACGTGAGCGATCCGGCGCGCTGGCAGCGTCTTTCCGACGCGCTCGACCGGCTGCTCGATCTCGAGGCGTTGCAGCGCGAGCCGGAAATCGAACGTCTCGCGCAGGGCGATGCCGCCTTCGCCGCCGAGCTGCGCGAATTGCTGCGCGCCGCGACGCAACCCGAAGGCCTGCTGGAGCACGGCGTGGCGGCACTCGCGCCCGAGGCGCTGGCGGAGCTTGCCGAACCGGCCGAGGAAGCCGATGTCGTCGGCCGCTGCATCGGCCATTGGCGGATCCTCGGGCGCCTGGGCCGCGGCGGCATGGGCGAAGTGCTGCTGGCCGAGCGCGACGACGCCGGCTTCGTGCAGCAGGCGGCGCTCAAGC
>CAMLOR010000213.1 GCA_946481615.1 uncultured Aquimonas sp. | reverse complement strand
GCGCCGCACCATGGGCTTCGTCGAGCAGAACCACAGCACCGACGCGATGGAAGTGATCCGCAAGTCCTTCACTCCCGAGTTCCGCAACCGCCTCGACGCGGTGATCCAGTTCAAGGGCCTGGACTTCGACCACATCCTGCGCGTCGTCGACAAGTTCATCATCGAGCTCGAGATGCAGCTGCACGAGAAGCACGTGGCGCTCAACGTCGATCCGGAAGCGCGGCGCTGGCTGGCCGAGCATGGCTTCGATCCGCAGATGGGTGCGCGCCCGATGGCGCGCGTGCTGCAGGAGAAGATCAAGCGCCCGCTGGCCGACGAACTGCTGTTCGGCAAGCTGGTCGGCGGCGGCCGGGTGAACGTCTCGGTGCGCGAAGGCCAGCTGCACGTCGAAGCGCACGAGGAGCCGGAGAAGCTCCTCCCGGCGACGGTCGACTGAGTGTTCGGGATCGTGCTGGCGGCGGCGCTCGCGGCCGCCCCCCCTCCCACCGCGACCGCCTCTCACGGCGGCATGCTCTGGCTGCGCCCCGATCACGACGCACTGCAGCGCCTGGGCGTGCGCCGTGCCGTCGAATGGCCGGCCGGCAGCGAATGGGCGCTGCCGCTGACACCGCGCAAATCCATCGGCGTGGAGCTCGCCGACCGCGCGCCCACGCGCCTGCTCGGCGGTTCGCTCGGTCTGCCGGCGTTCTCGCTGCTGCGCGCGGACGGCGCGCGCACGCCGCTGCTGCGCCTGGAACCCTCGCCCGATGAGGCGCTCGGTTGGCAGGCCGTCGATGCCAAGGGCAACCCGTGGTTCGTCATCACGCATGGCATGCGTTCGCCGGATGTCGCGAGCCACGGCCTCAGCCTCCTGACTGCCGACGTGCGAAGCGCAGCGGCACTGGCGGAATGGAGCGGGCAGGGCGAAGCCGGACAGCTGCTCGGCAACGCGCGCCTGCAGTTGCCGATGGCGCTGCCCAAGGCAGAACCGGTGGCGAAATCGTGTTCCGTGCCGAACTGGCCCGGCACGCCGGGCTATGTCACCGACGTGATGCTGCGTTCCATCGACACCCTCGACGTGGCGCGCTGTCGCCGCGTGTCGGGCTCCGCGAGCTGCGACGGCCCCGGCGGCACCGAAGGCGAGATGGTGATCGTGCCCTCCGCCACGCTGCGCAACAGCACGGCGGAGAACGCCAGCGAAGTGCCCTGGTACACCAAGTTCTCGGGCACGTTCCCGCCCTACGGCAACGACCAGCATCCCTATCTGGTCTGGAACCTTTACCGCTTCGATGCCGATGGCGTCGTCGAGCAGATCGGACGCTCGGGACTCAAGCACGCCTTCGCCACCTCCAACGAGCAATGCTCGGAAGCCTGCTTCAACTCGCACATCCTCGGACGCGGCTGCCAGGATCTCTACAACGCGGCCAGCAACGATTTCGCGTTCGCGCTCGGTCCGCGTTCGGAAGTGGTTCCCGCGTCCGGCGTATGGGGCCGCTGCGGTTCGGTCTACGACGATGTCGTCAATGCATCGGGCGATGCGGGATGCGATGGCGTCCAGGATGCGCCGCCGGCCGACGACGCCTATCGCCATCGCCTGGTGGTGCGCGAGAGCGATGTCGACCCCGCCGCCAATCCGGGTGCGACCTATCTGCTCGATGCCTGGTACGTCGTGCGCGACGACCAGGACATCTACAACACCATGGGTTCGCGCACGCTGGCGCCGCAGTTCGCCAACACCGCCTGGAGCGTCGGTCCGGCCGGGGTGTTCGTGCCCGGCGCGGTGATCGACCGCTGGCTGGCGGCAGCGCCCGCGGGAACGTTCACGCAGCGCGCCGAGTTGGCGAGTGCCGAGGGCACCGTGGTGCTTGCCTCGCGCGTGCGGCAACTGCCCGATCTGCGCTGGCGCTACGACTACGCGCTGATGAACTTCGATTTCTCGCGCGCCGTGACGCAGAGTGCGGAGCCCAACCTGCGGGTGCTGCGCAACTTCGGTTTCTCCGGCGCGACGTTCGCGCTGGCCAACGGCGCCACCGCCGACACCTCGGCCTTCTTCGATGGCGACGATCTCGCCGCCAACGATTGGACCTCCACGGTGGACGCCGATTCCATCGCCTGGTCCACGCCGGCCGCCACGCTCGACTGGGGGCGCCTGGTGAGTTTCAGCGTGGTGAGCACGTCCGCCCCGGGTCCGGGCGGCGTGGAGCTGGCGGTCGCGGAGCCGGGTACGCCCGCGTCGTACACGCTGGCGGCGCCGGTGCCCGACGCCGCCGCGCTGTTCCGCAACGGTTTCGAATGAGCGCCGCGCCTCAGGTGCGGCGCTTGCGCGTCAGCCGCTGATAGTCTTCGGCGCTCAGCTTTTCGATCCCGCTGACCTTGCACAAGGGGCCGTTGGCCCAGAGCTTGCTGCCCTTCGGACAGATGCGGCCGCTGGCTTCGCCGGTCTTGAAATCGAGCCGGCTCGCGCCGCGCATTTCGCCGCATTCGCCGCCGGCGAACGACACGCGGTAGTGCTGTCCTGCGTCGGAGACGTAGAGAAACTGCGGACCGGTGCGCTTGAAGCTGCGCGCCTCCGACAGCTCGATGCAGTGGGTGACTTTCTCGTGCTTCGCCGCCTGTGCGCCGAAGGTGGCAAGGGTGCCGAGGGCGAGGGCGAGCATCTGCATGGTGCGCTGGAACATCCCGGTTCTCCTGGCTGCGGGCGCGCCGCCCGACGCGGCGCGGGCCCAGGCGCACGCTAGCCGCGCGCCGCGGCGCGCGAATCTCGCGGAAGTCAGCATGAGTTCCGCGATATTTGGCGCCAGCCATGCCGCAAGTCCCGTCAATCGTGCGCAAGCGCGCGTTGGCGCGCGCCGGGGCTGGGCTAGACTCGCGCCATGACGCGCCTGATCGCCGGTCTCGCGGCCCTGCTGTTCGCCTTCGGCGCGCGCGCCGGCGCGCTGATTCCGTTCACCGATTTCACGCCGCAGGGCACCCAGCCCGAATTGCAGTTCGACTTGCCGGGTTCCAACGGCTGCGGCGGCTGTCATGGCGGCGCTACCCAGAACACCCACTATCCGCGCAACAGCTGGGCCGGCTCGATGATGGCCAATGCCACGCGCGATCCGCTGTTCTGGGCCGCGCTCGACGTGGCCAATGCCGACGGCGCGGCCAACGGCGCCGAAGGCATCGGCGATTACTGCCTGCGTTGCCACACGCCCAAGGGCTGGTTCGACGGACGCGTGCGGAAGAAGCGCGACGTGCAGCCGCAGGAAGGGCTGGTCGATGCCGCCGACATCGTCGACGGCGCCGACGGCTGCCTGCTGCAGGGCGACCACGACGACGTCGACGTCGACGCCAGCGACTACGGCGGCATCGGTTGCGCCACGTGTCATCGCCTGCTGCCCAACGTCGCGCAGTCCGAATCCGCGCTCACCATCGACGACGTGGCCTGCGAGGGTTTCGCAGAACCCTGCCGCGGCGGGCCGTACGACGACTATCCGGTGCAGATCGACGAGTTCAACGTGTTCCCGGGCCCGCCGCATGCGTGGAAGCATTCGCCGCACCAGAGCAGCAGCGAAGCCTGCGGCAGCTGCCACGACGTCAGCACGCCCATCACCGAGTCGGGCCCGTTCCGCACGCTGATCGAGAACGGCACCGACACCGGCCTGCCGTTCCCGGCGGAACGCACCTTCAGCGAATGGAAGGCGAGCGCCTTCGCGACGGTGCTGTTCGCCGACGGCATGGAGGCCGATGGCGCGGGCATTCCCGGCGTGAAACTGGCGCGCGGCGAAACCTGCCAGGGCTGCCACATGCCGCAGGCCGAAGGCCCGTTCGAGCAGGACGAGCCGCGCGTGTGCGGCTTCGGCCCCGAACGCGAAGGCAATCTGCGCGTGCACGAGTTCGCGGGCGGCAATGCCTGGGTGCCGGCGCTGCTCAAGGGCGAGTTTCCGGGCCTCAACCGCGCCGATGCCTTCGACAGCACCATGGCCTGGGCCCGGCGCATGTTGTCGGAGCGCAGCGCGCTGGTAGAAACCCGCGCCTCGCGCAGCGGCGGCACGCTCACCGCCACGGTGCGCGTCACCAACCTTGCAGGCCACAAGCTGCCGACGGGCTACGCCGAAGGCCGCCGCATGTGGCTGACGCTGGAAGTGCGCGACGCGGGCAATGCGCTGCTGTGGAGCAACGGCGCCTGGGACCCGGCGACCGGCGAATTGCAAAGCGACGGGCAGACGCGCATCTACGAGATCAAGCAGGGCCAGTGGGACGCGCAGACCGGCACCTGCCGCACTACCGACGGACAGGGCCGCGAGCGCTTCCACTTCGTGCTCAACGATTGCATCGCCAAGGACAACCGCATCCCGCCGCTCGGCTTCACCGGCGCGCAGGATCCGCTGATCGCGCCGCGCGGAGCGAGCTTCGCGGGCAACGTGGACGTGGCCGCCTACAGCGTGCCGCTGCCGGCGAACGCGGCCGGGCCCTTCAGCGTGCGTGCCACGCTGCGGCACCAGGTGGCGAGCAGGGAGTACGTGGAATTCCTGCGCAATCAGGCGATGGAGCGCGGATTTCCCGCCGAGAACACGTTGTGCGCGGATGGGCCGGGGCGGCCCTTCGATGTCGGCCCGCAGGCGAAGAGCCGCGGCCAGTACGTCTTCGATCTGTGGTCGTCGCCGCTCTACGGGCGCTCGCCGCCGGAGGACATGGCGAGCGCGACGGCGGTGGTGCAGTAAGCGCGCGGCTTACTTCATGCGGTAGGTGATGCGGCCCTTGGTGAGGTCGTACGGGGTCATCTCGACCTTGACCTTGTCGCCCGTCAGGATGCGGATGTAGTTCTTGCGCATGCGGCCGGAGATGTGGGCGGTCACGACGTGGCCGTTTTCGAGCTTCACGCGGAACATGGTGTTGGGCAGGGTTTCCAGCACCGTGCCTTCCATTTCGATGGAATCGTCTTTGGACATTCAGGGGTTCTGTTTGAGGGTCAGCGGCGCGTAAAGCGCGCGGCATCATGCCACGGACGCCGGTTTCAGGCCAGTTCGCGGGCCGGCAGGCGCCCGAAGCGGTTCATCCACGAACCGGGCGCGGCGGCCGCGGGCGGCGGCCGCTCCAGCCAGCGCAGGTAGTCGCGGCGCGGCATCGAGAGCGCGCCCAGCGAGGCCAGGTGCGGGTTCTCGACCTGCGCGTCGAGCACCGCCACGCCCCAGTCCGCCAGTGCGCGACACAGGGCGGCGAGCGCGATCTTCGAACCGCCGGAGGCCGCGCTGAACATCGATTCGCCCGCGAACACGCCGCCCGCCATCACGCCATAGATGGCGCCCACCAGCCGTTCGCCGTCGCGCACTTCCACGCTGTGGGCGTGGCCGAGCCGGTGCAGTTCGAGATAGGCCGAGCGCATCGCCGGGACGATCCAGGTGCCGTCCTGGCCGGGACGCGGCGCCGTGGCGCAGGCGTCGATCACGCCCGCGAAATCGGTGTCGGCCGTGACGGTCCACGTCGAAGTCTTCAGCGTGCGGCGCAGCCGGCGCGGTAACGAAAAGGCGTGCGTGTCGAACACGGTGCGCGGATCGGGCGACCACCACAGGATCGGCTCGCCTTCGGAAAACCACGGAAAGATGCCGTGGCGATAGGCGTTGAGCAGCCGCTCGGGATGCAGATCGCCGCCGAAGGCGAGCAGGCCGTTCGGATGGTCCAGCGCGGCTTCCACCGGCGGGAAGGGCGAGCGCGGGTCAGGCCCGAGGCGCGGCAGCCGGATCGTCATGGCGGAACGGGGAATGTTGCAGCAGCATGTCGCGATAGCGCACGACCGAGGTGCGTTCCTGCGCGCACCAGCCGGCGATGGCCCGCGCGAAATCGCGATCGTCGATGTAGTGGCGGCTTTGCGTGAGCACCGGCAGGAAACCGCGTGCCAGCTTGTGCTCGCCCTGCGCGCCGGGCTCGAAGCAGCGCAGGCCCTCGCGCAGGCAGTAGTCGATGCC
>CAMLOR010000212.1 GCA_946481615.1 uncultured Aquimonas sp. | reverse complement strand
GTGATGAGGTGATTGAGCCCGCCGAACTTCATGAAGACCAGGCAATTCGCCGTCAGCGCGAAGATGTGGTACAGCGGCAGCGCGGTGATGATGCGCTCGTTGCCGTAATCGACGTTCGTACCGAGCCAGCTCGAGGACTGCTGCATGTTGGCCACGAGGTTGCGGTGCGTGAGCATCGCGCCCTTGGCCACGCCGGTGGTGCCGCCGGTGTACTGCAGGAAGGCGATGTCGTCGTGCGTGATGGCCACCGGCGGCAGCGGCTTGGCGGCACCGCGCTTCAGCGCTTCGCGGAAGCGGATGGCGGTCTCGATGCGGTAATCGGGAATGGCCTTCTTCACGTACTTCAGCGCGAAGTTGACCAGCGCGCTGCGGGGGAAGGGCAGCATGTCGCCGACGCCCGTGGTGACCACGTGCCGCACCGGCGTGTCCTTCAGCACTTCCTGCACGGTGGCGGCGAAGTTGTCGAGCACCACGATGGCGCTGGCGCCCGAATCCACCAGCTGGTGCTTGAGTTCGCGCGCGGTGTACATCGGGTTGGTGTTCACCACCGTGAGCCCGGCGCGCAGCACGCCGAAGATCGCGATGGGGTACTGCAGCACGTTCGGCAGCATCAGGGCGACGCGGTCGCCCTTCTTGAGTTTCAGCTCGTTGATGAGGAAGGACGCGAACTGCCGGCTGAGTTCATCGATCTCGGCATAGGTGTAGACGCGGCCCATGTTCTCGAAGGCGGGACGCCCGGCGAAGCGCTTGCAGGCCGCTTCGAGCACCGCGGGGATGGACGCGAACTCGTCGACGTCGATCTGCGCCGGAACGGCTTTCGGATAGGAGCTCAACCAGGGCCGTTCCGCACTCATTTCGCACATCCCCCCTTGCAAAGTCGCTTGGATTGGAACATACCCCCCGGGGGCTGGCAAGGCGACGAAACATGCGTAGAAGTCACGGATTGTTCCTGGCGGCGGCACTGCTCGCAGGTTGTGCGAAGGCGCCCGCCGAGCAGCGCTTGCGCGAGCGCATCGGCGCGATGCAGGAGGCGATCGTCGCGCGCGACGTGTCTGCGTTCATGGAGGGCGTGGCCGGGGATTTCATCGGCAGCGGCAATGTGGATCGTGCTGCGTTGCAGCAACTGGTGCGGCTGCAGGTGATGCGCAACGCCTCGATCGGCGCGACGCTGGGCCCGATGGAGGTCGTCATGCAGGGCGAGCGCGCGATCGTGGAGTTCGATGTCGTGCTGACGGGCGGAAGCGGCGGGATGCTGCCCGAGCGCGCGCAGGGCTACCGCATCGAGAGCGGCTGGCGCGACGGCGACGACGGTTGGCAGGTCTATCACGCGGAATGGAAGGACGCGCTGTGAAGATGGGGGATGCGCCCCGCGCGCGCGTCCCCCTCGCACTTGAAGCGACGCCAACGGGGTCAGGGATGTCCATCGAAATCCGGCGCGGTCTGATCGCCGCGGGATTGCTCGTGCTCGCCGGCGCCGCCGGCGCGGTCGAATTCCAGCGTCAGCCGACGCTTTTGGCGCAGGCGCCGCCGCAGGGCCTGCTCGATCGCTACGGCACGACGGTGGCCGCCGAGGGCGACACCGTCGCGATCGCGGTGGGCAAGCAGCCGGGCTTCCTGCGATATCTGGGTCAGGTGGAGGTCTGGGCGCGCCGCGACGGCAGTTGGCGGCGCCAGGCCACGATCGAGGGCTCGGGCCGCTTCGGCCACGCGCTGGTGCTGCACGGCGATCTGCTGCTGATCGGCGCGCCCGGCGAGCCCGGCCTGCCCGGCGCCGGCCAGGTGGAAATCCATCGTCGCATCGGCGAGCGCTGGGTGCTGGAAGACCGCGTGGCGGCTGCGGGCCGCGCCGACGGCGATGCCTTCGGCCATGCGGTGGCGCTGCAGGATGGCCGCGTGCTGGTCGGCGCGCCCGGTACCGACGGGCCGCAGGGCGACAACCAGGGTGCAATGCACGTGTTCGAGTCCACCGGCCCCGTGTGGCGCGAAACCGCGCGTCTCCAGGATCCGTGGGCGCAGGCCGGCGACCTGCTCGGCGCCAGCGTGGCCTGGTCGGGCGATCTGGCGCTCGGCGGCGCGGTGGGCCTCGACGTGCAGGGCCGCGGCGGGCAGGGCGCGGTGCTCGGCTTCACGCGCGGTGGCGCGGGCTGGAACCCCGCTTTCACGCTCACCGCCGACGATGGCGAAACCGGCGACACCCTCGGCATCGCGATGGCCGCCGATGCGCAGCGCCTCGTGGTGGGCGCCCATCTCGACGATGTCGATGGACGCGGCGATGCCGGTTCGGCGCGCGTGTTCTTGCGCGAGGGCGGCCGCTTCGTTCCCGAAGCCACGCTCACGGCAGCCGATGGCGCCAGGGCGCTCGGCTACTCGGTGTCGCTTTCGGGCGAGGCGATCGCGCTCGGCGGCTCTGCCGCGGCACCGACGTTGTTCCGTCGGATCGGTGATGCCTGGCAGCGTACCGACTCGCCGGAAGCGGCCTCCGACGACGCCGCACTGACCGTCTCGTTGTCGGGCGACACGCTCGCCTACGGCGCGCCGCACACCGACGTGGGCACGGGCGAGGACCGCGGCGTGGCGGCGATCGCCGCGTACGCGGAGGGCTGGACCACGCAGGCCCTGATCAGCAGCGACGACACGCCGGAATTCAACGGCACGTTCGGCTGGGATCTCGCCATCGACGATGGCCACGCACTGATCGGCGCGCCAGGTTTGTGCGGAGGCTTCT
Organism: uncultured Aquimonas sp.; assembly: GCA_946481615.1. Next base: position 3,213 of record CAMLOR010000212.1, on the reverse strand, counting down.
GTCCGCCGACCGTGAACATCGGCGTCGGCCATTTCTTCGAGCGCGCGCCGAACGGCGCCATGGAACCGGCCGGCACCGTGATCGGCCGGCCCGTGCGCTTCGCCGACGGCTATGCGCATGCGGTTTCGTTGCGCGGCGATCGCGCCATCGTCGCGCGCGGCGGCGGCTACGACTGGGAAGATCAGCCCGGCGTCGACGTGTTCGAACGCGATGTCGCCGGTGTCTGGCGACGCGCGGCGCAACTGCTGGATGCCGGCGGCCAGCCCTTCGCGGCCAGCGATGTGGCGATCGACGGCGACATCGCGGCGGCCGGCAATCGTTTCGATCTGCACCTGTTCCATCGCGATGCCGATGGCACGTGGCGCCACGAGGCCAATTTCCCGGCCGGCTTGCGAGGCGCCTATGTCATGAGCGCGCTCGCGCTCGACGGCAACACCTTGGCGCTAGGCATTTCTTCATGGAGCGGGGAAGCGCAGTACCAGGGCATCGTCTACCTGCTGTCGCGCCGCGACGGTCGCTGGCAGCTCGATGGGCGCCTGCTCGGCGATTCGCTGCCGCACGTGGGCTTCGGCGACCAGGTGGCGTTGCACGGCGATCATCTGCTGGTGGGCGAATCCGGCGCTTTCGAATCGCGGCCCCCCGGCGGCGTGCTCGCCTACGAGCGCACCGCGGCGGGCTGGGTTTCACGCGGGCGCCTCGCACTGCCGAGCGGACAGCGCTGGCATGCAGGAATCGCGGTGCGCGGCGATCTCGCGTTTGCCTACGCGCCCGGCGGTGGCGAAGCCGGAGCGGTGCATGCCTTCGAGTTCCGCGGTGGCGCGTGGCGACCTGCCGGCCGGCAGCCGGCATCGGGTCCGCGCATCGCCTTCGACGGCGAAACCTTGCTGGTTTCGAAGTTCGGGCTGAACCTCAACACTGCGCTGGAAGTCGAGGTCTTCTCGATCCGTCGGTGACTCTCCGCCGGCATCCGCCTGCGCAGGGCCGTCGGCCCCGCCCTGGCAAGCGGCAGCGCAGCTCCCGTCCATCGGCAGTCCCGCAACGAAAAGCCCGGCTTCCGCCGGGCTTTTCGCTTTACGCCGCCTTGCGCGAGGCGAGTTGTCGCAACACGTAGTGCAGGATGCCGCCGTGGCGGAAGTATTCGACTTCCTTCGGCGTGAGCAACAGCACGTGGACTTCGAACGAGTGTTCGCTGCCGTCGGGGCGACGCGCCGTGACGGTGGCGGTCTTGGCGGCGCCGTCGTTGAGGCCCGTGACGGAGAACACTTCGTTGCCGGCCAGGCCCAGCGTCTGCGCGTTCTGGCCGGGCAGGAACTGGCAGGGCAGCACGCCCATGCCGACGAGGTTGGAGCGGTGGATGCGCTCGAAGCTCTCCGCGATCACGGCCTTCACGCCGAGCAGCATCGTGCCCTTCGCGGCCCAGTCGCGCGAGGAACCGGTGCCGTATTCCTTGCCGGCGAACACCACCAGCGGCACGCCCTCGGCCTTGTACTTCATGGCCGCGTCGTAGATCGCGAGTTTCTCGCCGCCCGGATGGTGGATCGTGTTGCCGCCTTCCTCGCCGCCCAGCATCAGGTTCTTGATGCGGATGTTGGCGAAGGTGCCGCGCACCATCACGTCGTCGTTGCCGCGGCGCGAACCGTAGCTGTTGAAATCCACCGGCTTGACGCCGCGTTCCTGCAGGAAGCGGCCCGCGGGCGAATCCTTCTTGATGTTGCCGGCCGGCGAGATGTGGTCGGTGGTGATGGAGTCGCCGAAGATGCCCATGGCGCGCGCGCCGTGGATGTCGGCGATCGAGCCCACGTCCATCGACATGCCGTCGAAGTAGGGCGGGTTCTTGATGTAGGTGGAGGCTTCGTCCCAGCGGTAGGCCGCGCCGTCCGGCGAGGCGATCTGGTTCCAGCGGCTGTCGCCCTTGAACACGTCGGCGTAGTTGGCCTTGAACATCTCCGGGCCGACCGTGGCCAGGATGGCGTCGGAGACGTCCTTGTTCGAGGGCCAGATGTCGCGCAGGTAAACCGGCTGGCCGTCGGCGCCGGTGCCGATCGGTTCCTTCGTCAGATCGATGTCGACGGTGCCGGCCAGCGCATAGGCCACCACCAGCGGCGGCGAGGCGAGGTAGTTCATCTTCACCTCGGCATGCACGCGGCCTTCGAAGTTGCGGTTGCCCGAGAGCACCGAGACCACGGCCAGATCGTTCTCGGCGATGCCGCGCGAGACCTCGTCCGGCAGCGGGCCGGAGTTGCCGATGCAGGTGGTGCAGCCGTAGCCGACCACGAAGAAGCCGAGCTTCTCCAGATCGCCCAGCACGTTGGCCTTCTTCAGATAGTCGGTGACGACCAGCGAACCCGGCCCGAGCGAGGTCTTGACCCAGGGCTTGGCCTTCAGGCCCTTCTTCACCGCGTTGCGGGCGAGCAGGCCCGCGCCCAGCATCACCGCCGGGTTCGAGGTGTTGGTGCACGAGGTGATGGCGGCGATCACCACCGAGCCGTCGGCGAGTTCGGCGTCCTGGTCGTAGATGCGGATCTTCGAGCGCGGCTTCGCGGCCAGGTGCTCGGCCTGCGGCTGCGCGGCGCCTTCGGCATCCATGCGCTTGACTTCGTCGACCTTGGGCTTGCGGTTGGCGGTGAGGCCTTCGACGTTGGCGTGGTAGTTGGCCTTCATGTCCGTCAGCAGCACGCGATCCTGCGGGCGCTTCGGGCCGGCCAGCGAGGGCTTCACGTCGGCCATGTCGAGCGAAAGCATCGAGGAGTATTCGGCGTCCGGCGCACCCGGCACGCGCCACAGGCCCTGGGCCTTGGCGTAGGCCTCGACGAGCTGGATCAGCGATTCTTCGCGGCCCGACAGGCGCAGGTAGTTCAGCGACTCGTTGTCGATCGGGAAGATGCCGCAGGTCGCGCCGTATTCGGGCGCCATGTTGGCGATGGTGGCGCGGTCGGCCAGCGGCAGGTGGTCGAGGCCGTCGCCGAAGAACTCGACGAACTTGCCCACCACGCCGTGCTTGCGCAGCATCTGGGTGACGGTGAGCACGAGGTCGGTGGCGGTCGCGCCTTCGGGCAGCGAGCCGGTGAGCTTGAAGCCCACCACCTGCGGGATCAGCATCGAGGAAGGCTGGCCCAGCATCGCGGCCTCGGCCTCGATGCCGCCCACGCCCCAGCCCAGCACGCCGATGCCGTTGATCATCGTGGTGTGCGAGTCGGTGCCGAACACGGTGTC
>CAMLOR010000211.1 GCA_946481615.1 uncultured Aquimonas sp. | reverse complement strand
TCGCGCCGCTGCTGGCGCGCGATCCCACGCTCGAAACGCTGCGCGTCCTGCAGGCCTGGACGCCCGTCGCCGAACCCGAACGCTTCGACGGCGTGTGGATGACGCGCGATCTCTCGCAGGCCCTGCTGTTGATCGAAACGCGCGCGCCGGGTTTCGATCCGGTCGGCCAGCAGGCCGCGTTGCAGCGCCTGCGCACGGCCTTCGCCACGCTCGAAGCGCCGCGCGGCACGCTCGAAATCTCCGGCCCCGGCGCCTTCGCCGAGCGCATGGCGCAGACCACGCAGCGCGAAGCCAGCCTGCTCGGTACGCTCGCCACCGTGCTGCTGTTGCTGCTGCTCGCCTTGGCATATCGCAGCCTCTCGTTGCCTCTCTACGGCGCGCTGCCGCTCGCCACCGGCGGCATCGCGGGCATCGTCGCGGTGACGCTGCTGTTCGGCAGCGTGCACGGCATCACGCTGGCCTTCGGCTTCACGCTGCTCGGCGTGGCGCAGGACTATCCCGTGCATCTTTTCAGCCACGGCCGGCCCGGCGAAGCGCCGCTGGCGACGGCGCGCCACATCTGGCCCACGCTTGCGGCCGGCACGGGGTCGAGCTGTCTCGCGTACACGATCTTCCTGTTCGCGGGCGTGGACGGCCTGCAACAGCTCGCGGTGTTCACCGTTACCGGATTGTCGATCGCCGCACTCGCCACGCGCTGCGCGCTGCCGCGCGTGTTGCCGGCGGTGCGGCGCGACGCGGCGCAGGCGGGTTATCCACAATGGCTGCAACGCCACCTGCTGGGCCGCCGCCTGCCGCGCTGGCCGGTGCTGCTGATCGCGCTCGCCAGCCTGGCCGCGCTGCTGCTGCCGCGCGGCGCGTGGTGGCAGGACGATCTCGCGCAGCTCACGCCGGTGCCGGCGCAGCTGCTGCAGCGCGACCGCGCGCTGCGCGCCGAACTCGGGGCGCCCGACGTGCGCTGGCTGCTGGTCGTGCGCGGCCGCGATGCGCAGGACGTGCTCGAGCGCAGCGAAGCCCTGCAGCCGCAGCTCGACGCGCTGGTGGCGGACGATGCGATCGCAGGCTACGACCTCGCGGCGAAATACCTGCCTTCGCAACGCACGCAGCGCGCGCGACAGGCGGCACTGCCGGATCGCGACACGCTGGCGACGGACCTGGCGCAAGCGCAGGCCGGCACGCCGTTCGCCGCGAACGCGTTCATGCCTTTCCTCGAGGCCGTCGAGCGCGCCCGCACGCGCACGCCGCTGCGCCCCGAAGACCTTGCCGGCACGCCGCTGCAGCTGCGCGTCGATGCATTGCTGCGTCAGGTCGACGACGAAACGCTCGGCCTGGTCTCGCTCAGCGGTCTCGAAAAACCGGAAGCCCTGCAAGCCTGGGCCGCCGGGCGCGACGGCGTGCATCTGCTCGATCTGAAGGCCACGGCGCAATCGCTCGCCACGGCCTGGCGCGCGCGGCTGCTCTGGGCGATGGCGATCGCCTGGGTACTGCTGTGCATCGGCATCACGTGGTCGATCGGCGCCTGGCGGCGTGCGCTGCGCATCCTGCTGCCGGTGGCGCTGGGCACGGCGGCGCTGCTCGGGCTGTTCCATGCGCTCGGCATTCCGCTCACGCTGTTCCATCTGGTCTCGCTGGTGCTGGCAGCGTGCCTGGGCGTCGACTACGCACTGTTCCTCGAACGCGCGGGCACCGATGCGCAGGACCAGCGCCGCACGCTGCACGCGCTGGTCGTGTGCTCGCTCTCGACGCTGTTCGTGTTCGCGCTGCTGGCGCTGTCCTCGATGCCCGTGCTGCGCGCCATCGGCATGACGGTGAGCGGCGGCGTGCTGCTGCAGACGCTGCTGGCGTGGCTCATCACCAGCCGCCCGACGGAGCGCGCCGCGTGATCGACCGCGCGGCCATCCTCGCGATGATTCCGCACCAGCACGGCATGTGCCTGCTGGACGGCGTGCTGGCCTGGAACGACGATTCCCTGCACGCGTTCAGCGATTCGCATCGCAGCGCCGACAACCCGCTGCGCCGCGACGGCCGGCTCGAGGCGCTGCATCTGTGCGAGTACGGCGCGCAGGCGATGGCCGTGCACGGCGGCCTGCTCGCGGCGCGCCGTGGCGGGCGCGCGCGGCCCGGCATGCTGGTTTCGCTGCGCGGGGTCGAATTGCGTTGCGAGCGTCTCGACACCTTGCCGGGCCGGCTCGACGTGCATGCCGCGCTGCTGCAGGCCGGCGAAGCCAGCCAGCAATACGAATTCCGTGTCGAACACGCCGGCACGCTGCTCGCGAGCGGCCGCGCGGCCGTGATGCTGCAACCGGAGGAAACATGAAGCGCGCATTGGTGACGGGCGGCAGCGGCGACCTCGGCGGCGCGATCTGCCGCGCGCTGGCGGCGCAGGACGTGCAGGTGATCGTGCACGCAAACTCGGCGCTGGCGAAGGCGCAGGCGCTGGCCGCGGAACTGCCCGGCGCGAGCGCCGTGGCCTTCGACGTGGCCGATTCGCAGGCCACGCGCGCCGCGCTCGACGCACTGCTCGCCGACGGACCGATCCAGATCGTCGTCAACAACGCCGGCGTGCACGACGATGCGCCGATGGCCGGCATGAGCGATGCGCAGTGGAAGCGCGTCGTCGATGTCTCGCTCAACGGTTTCTTCCACGTGACGCAGCCGCTGCTGCTGCCGATGGCGCGCACGCGCTGGGGCCGCGTGATCTGCGTGTCGTCGGTGGCCGCGGTGCTGGGCAATCGCGGCCAGGTGAATTATGCGGCCGCCAAGGCCGGGCTGCACGGCGCCGTGATGTCGCTGGCGCGCGAGATGGCCTCGCGCGGCATCACGGCCAACGTGGTGGCGCCGGGCGTGATCGAGGGACGCATGATCGGCGAGAAGTTTCCGCCGGACGTGCTCAAGGCGATGGTGCCGGCGGGGCGGGCGGGCAGGCCCGAAGAGGTTGCGGCGCTGGTCGCGTTCCTTGCCAGCGATGCGGCCGGTTACATCAATGGGCAGGTGATCGGCGTCAACGGCGGGATGGGGTAGATAGCGGTCGATCCGCGTATCGGGAGCCGGGAGTCGTGCGTTGCGCCGGAATGCCTGGCACCTGGGTCCCCGCCTGCGCGGGGACGACATCCGTCATTCCCGCGCAGGCGGGAATCCAGGTGCGATGCACTACATCGCAGCGCGCCAGTCCGCATCGAGCAGGACGTCACCGCCACGCGGCTTGCCGGCAAGCAAAGCATCGACCGCCGACGCATCGAGCTGCGGGTGTGCCGTGGCCGCCAGTTCCCGCAACTCCGACGCCAGATCGCGCAACCGCTGCAGGTTCGCGCGGATCGCCGCGCGGAAGGACGTCTCGTCGTGCCGGTCCTGCAAGGCCCGATTCAACTCCGCGAACCACGGCAGACGCGCCTGGTCGAGGAAGCGTGGCGGCAGCGCAGTATCGCGCGGGGAGTTCGCGCGGCCCCACGCGCCGAGCAGCGCCTGCATCGCGACGTTCAGCGCCTTGGCCTCGGCCAGTTCGGGCTTCAGGCGCGACATCGTCGGAAGATCCGCGATGCGGCCGGCGAAGAACAGCGCGGCGAGCACGCCCCAGTAGTAGGTGTAGTCCCACAGCACCTTGAGCGGCATGACCTGCGCATCGCCGAACAGGTGGTACTGGTTCTCGTACATCGCCAGCGTGCTTTCGTAGAAACTGAAGTACAGCTGTTCGTAGATGCCGGCGTAGGGCTGCCAATGTTCGCCGGCGAGGTCCTTGCCGATCAGCTGCGCGATGCAGGTGTTGGCGATGGCGATGAAGTCGCTGCCGGGCGAGTAGAACGGATCGAGGAACAGCCCGGCTTCGCCAGTGAGCGCCCAGCGCTGCGCCGAGAACACCTGCCTGCAGCCGTAGCTGAAATCGCGGAAGAAGGCGAAGTCCTGCAACTCGCCGCGTAGCGGTTCGATGCGTTCGGCCACGGCCGGTTGATGCGCGTGCAGCCATTGCATCGCCCGCTCGAAGGTCTTCATGGTCTCGAGCGGATGCGTGGCCGCATCGCAGACGATGCCGACCGAATGGGAACCCGAGCCCAGCGGGATCAGCCACACCCAGTAGCCGTCGCCGACGTAGTGATTGGTCGAGCGCCAGCGCTCGGGTGGCGTGCAGCGGGCGCGCCATTCGGAATCGTCCGGCCAATCGTCGGGCTTCAGATGCTCGCCCACGCGGAACCAGACCGCGTTGGCGGTGTGGCCATTCGGCTGCGCGAGTCCGAGTTGCCGCTTGAGCAGGCCGGCGCGGCCGCTGGCATCGACGACCCAGCGGGCCGCCAGCTGTCGCGGCTCTGCATCGCAGGTGAAGTGGACGACGTGCTCCGCATCGTCGTCGGCGAGTTCGACGCGCTTCACCACGGCGCCGGGCACCCGCTCGATGCCACGTTCGCGTGCGAGGCGCGCGAGGAAATTCTCGAAGCGCCCGCGATCGATCTGCCAGGCGCCGGTCGGCAGCGCGCGGCTCGCGCCCAGTTCGTCGCAGCGATGGAAATCGTGGCGGCCCTCGCTGAAGAAGAAGCGGAAGCCGAACTTGACGAGGTGTTCCTCGTCGAGGTGCTGTTTCAGTCCCAACACCTGCGCGAAGTAGTACGCGCCGATCTCGACCGTCGATTCGCCGACCTTGAAGGCGGCTTCCGGCGCGTCGCCCGGGCGGCGTTCGAGCACGGTGATGGGAAGCTCGGCGTGTTGCTGGCGAAGCTGCAGGGCGAGCGTGAGGCCGGCGAGGCCGCCGCCGAGGATGGCGACGCTCACGAGGCGTCGTCTCCGCGAACCACACCGTCGTTCCCGCGCAAACCTTCGTCGTCCCCGCGCAGGCGGGGACCCAGGTGCGATGCATCCCCGGAGGCCTCGCACCTGGGTTCCCGCCTGCGCGGGAACGACGGTAGCGGGTCGCATATCAAAGCCACCTCGCGCCGCGCCTGCGCGTACCGCGCAATCACGTTGCCATAGGTCCACACCCGCTTCACCACATGCGAAGTGATGCGCCACAGATCGCGCAGCGGCCGGAAGTGGCTGCGGCGGAACTGCCCGGCCAGGCCGTCGCCGGCATAGCGCGATTCGATCGGCACGCAGACGCACTGCGTGCCGAGGCGGCGCGCGGCCTGGATCAGGATGTCGGCCTCGAAGACGAAGCCTTCACCGGCGATGTCCGCCAATTCGCACACCGCGCGCGGATAGAAGCGCTGGCCGCTCTGCGTATCGGCCACGCGATAGCCCATGGCCCAGGCGATACCCCAGTCGCCGAATTCGTTGGCGAGGCGGCGATGCCAGGGTTGCTGGCTGCGTTTCTTCAGGCGCGCGCCGATCACGATGCGGTCGGGAAATTGCTCGGAGGCGGCGAGCAGCCGCGGTATGTCGGCGGCCAGATGCTGGCCATCGCCGTCCATCGTCAGCACGCCGTCGACATCGAGTTCCAGCGCGGCACGGAAACCCGTGCGCAGGCCCTCGCCCTTGCCGCGGCGCGTTTCGTGGCGGATCACGCGCGCCGGCAGATCCGCGATGCGTTCGAGCGTGGCGTCGGTGGAGCCGTCGTCGACGACGATGACGTGCGCGGCTTCACGCAGCGCGCCTTCCACCACTTCGCGGATGCGCAGTTCCTCGTTGAGCGCCGGGATCAGGACGGCGACGCGCGACGCGTCAGCCATGCGCCAGCTCCACGCGCAGCGTCGACTCTTGTCCAGCGATCAGTTCGCAGGCGTTGCGTTCGTTCGCGATGGCGTCGAGCAGCGCCAGCGCGGGCGCCATCGCGTTGCGTCCGGCGAAGGCATCGAGCCGGCTCGGGAGCGAAATCGGCGTGCCGGAGCGCAGCGAGATCGAGAGCGTGGCGACCGGGGCGGCGGCTTCGACAGGCTCACCGCGAACGGTGGTGGAGGCGTGCCGCTCCAGCACCATCGCCACGCCGAGCATGCCCTCGCTCGAAGACACCGGCGCGAGCG
>CAMLOR010000210.1 GCA_946481615.1 uncultured Aquimonas sp. | reverse complement strand
GACCTCACCGAGCTGCCGGCCGGCCTGCAGCTGGTGGTGAAGTTGCTCGACGCCAGCGATCCCACGGTCGTGCCGCCGGTGTTCTCGGAAGTCGTCATGCCGGCGCCGCGCGTGCTGCCCTACAACTTCGAGATCGGCTACGACGCCGCGCGCGTCGACCAGGCCCGCCGCTACGTGGTCGAAGCCTCGCTGCAGGCGAACGGCGTGGTGCTGTACGGCACGCCGGAAGCCACGCCGGTGCTGACGCAGGGCGCGGCGACGAGCGGCGTGGTGCTCAACCTCGTGCGCGGCGGCAAGGCCGTCGCCACGGTGCCGCCGTCGGAGCAGATCAAGCTCGACTTCGCCCAGCTCGAAGCCAACCTCGGCACGCTGCGCCGCATCACCGGGGAGCGCCTCGACGAGGCCGTCGCGATCGGCTGGGACGCCTTCGTCGACAGCTCGGGCCAGGTGCGCATGGCGCGCGAACAGGTCGAAACCGCCGAGGGCGGCACCGCGGCCTACCGTTTCGCCTATCAGGGCGGCCAGCCGTGGGTCGTGGAGCGCAAGCAGGGCGGCGTCACCACGCTGATCGGCTGGACCTCCGACGGCCAGCTCATCCTCAACGACAAGGGCGGCGCGCCGGCCTCCGACGAGGAAATCGCCGCGCTGCAGAAGCGCGCCGCGGACGTCTACGCGCAGGCCGCTGCGCGCCGCTGACGGCGGCGAAGCACGGAACGCCTGGCACCTGGGTCCCCGCCTTTGCGGGGACGACGCAGCCAGCGTCATTCCCGCGAAGGCGGGAATCCAGCGACTTCGACGTACGACACGCTGACGACTCTGGGTCCCCGCCTTCGCGGGGACGACGTCAACGTCATTCCCGCACAGGCGGGAATCCGGGCGCGATGCACTACGGGCTGTCCGTAACCTTCGCTCCCGCCTTCGCGCCGAAATCCACGCGTGCGCCGCGCACCCGCGGCACGCGCTCGACCACATCGGTCCACACCACGTGAGCCGCGCCATCGCGCAGCGCCAGCCGCGGAAATCCGGTGGCTCGGCCGCGCGCCAGCGTCGCCACGTCGACGCGCTCGAGTTCCTTCGAAAGATCCGGCGCGAAGCGCGCCAGCCGCAAGGTCTGCGCGGCCGCGTCCTCGTCGATCCAGGTGAGCACCACGCCGCCGGCGTCGCGCTGCACATCGACGCGGCCCTGCACCGTGCTTCCGCGCGCGACGATCACCGGTTCGCCGAAATGCACGCCATCGTCCGCGGAGCGCGCCAGGCGCACCTGCGGCTCGCCTTCCGCCGCTGTGTACCAGGCCACGACGATCTCGTCGCCGGACGCCGCGACGGCGGGCCCGTTGACCGGGCAGGCCGGCATGCGCCAGCCATCGGCATGCACGAGTCGCGGCGCGGTCCACGCACCGTCGCGCCAGCGCACCAGGGCGATGTCGCGCACTTCCTCCGTCGTGCGATCGCGATAGACCAGTACCGGCCCGCGCGCACCGACGGCGGCATCGGTCTGGCAGCAATCGCAGGTGATTTCGTCGATCAGGGTCTCGCGCCGCTTGCCGCGCGCATCGAAGTGCGCGGCGCGCACCGTCATGGCGCCGCCGCCGTGGCCGTGGTCGTCGTGCCCGCCGCCCCCGGTTGCGCGCCCGTCCAGCCAGGCGATGCCGAGGCCACTGCCGCCTTCGGGCCACATCGATACGAAACCGTGCTCGGTGGCGGTGCCGTCGTCGTGCACGAGCACCGGTTCCGACCACGCCGCACCATCGGCCGAGCGCAGCAGTTGCACATCGTAGGCATAGGGCGCATCGCTGCGCTTCACCAGCAGATGGGCGGCCAGACTGCCGTCGGCCAGCACCGCCAGCCCCGGGAAATCGGCCCAGTTGACGAACCAGCCGCGGCCGCGCGCGATGTCGGTGGCCGCCTCGAAGCCCGCGCCGGCTTCGCGCGCATGGCGCAGACGGTGGTCTTCGCCCGCGGGTTCGATCCAGCTCAGATGCAAGGCCTCGCCCTGCGCCGCCAGACTGGGCTGCGAGGAGGGCGCGCCCGCAGGCAGAGGCCAGGGCGTCACCGTGGCGGCGGCCGAAGCCTGCGCCAGGGCCGCACAGAGTGTGATGGCGTGCAATGACATGCCCCGAGTATGCCCGTCCGGGCCGTCTTCGGCTTGCCCCGGCTTGCCGCCAGCCACTATCATTTTGCGGTTTCCCGGCCGCATCGAACCCCACCGGCCTCCCCGCGCGCGGGGAGCGTGCCGGTGTTTTTTTCGGTCGGCAGGCGATACCACACAGAACAGGGGCCCTGAGGCCCGCAAAGGTGCAACGGATGAACGCAGGAAACTGGGTGCGCGTGGGCGTCGGGGTACTGGCCATGCTGGCCGCCGGCACGGTGGCGGCGGCCGACCCGCAACCCTGGCAGCTCAACATGACGCCCGGCGTCACGGACACCTCGGCCCAGGTCTATTGGCTGCACAACCTCATCCTCGGCATCTGCGTCGTCATCGGCATCCTGGTCTTCGGTGCCATGGGCGTGGCGATGTTCAAGTTCCGCAAGAGCAAGGGTGCGGTCGCCGCCCAGTTCAGCCACAACACCGTGGCCGAGGTGATCTGGACGGTGGTGCCCATCCTGATCCTGGTGGCGATGGCCTGGCCGGCCACCAAGACCCTGTTCCGCATGTACGACACCACCGAATCCGAGATGACCGTGAAGATCACGGGCTACCAGTGGATGTGGCGCTACGAGATCCTCAACTACAAAGGCCAGCCGACGTCGGTGAACTTCGTCAGCCGCCTGGACCGCGATTCGGACGCCACGCGCCAGCTGAATTCGGGCAAGGATCCGGGCGCCGTGATGACCGGCGATCTCAACACCTACCTGCTCAACGTCGACAAGCCGCTGGTGCTGCCGACCGACACGAAGATCCGCTTCGTGGTCACCGCCGACGACGTGATCCACGCCTGGTGGGTGCCGGCGCTGGGCTGGAAGCAGGACGCCATCCCGGGCATCGTCAACGAGGCCTGGACCAACATCAAAACCCCGGGCACGTATCGCGGCCAGTGCACCGAACTTTGCGGCAAGGACCACGGCTTCATGCCGATCGTGGTCAACGCCGTGCCGCGCGCCGAATTCGAATCGTGGCTCGCCGGGCAGCAGCCCGCCGCGGTCGCCCAGGTCCAGTAAGAGGTAGATGACGATGGCCACCTACGCCGCGCACGACACCGCGCACCAGCCGACCGACGAACACGGTCACCAGCAGACCTTCATCCAGCGCTGGGTCTTCTCTACCAACCACAAGGACATCGGTACGCTGTACCTGGTGTTCGCCTTCGTGATGTTCCTGATCGGCGGCGGCATGTCGGGCGTGATCCGCGCCGAGCTGCTGACCCCGGGCCTGCAGTTCGTGCACCCGGAATTCTTCAACCAGATGACCACCATGCACGCGCTGGTGATGATCTTCGGCGGCGTGATGCCGGCCTTCGTGGGCCTGGGCAACTGGATGATCCCGCTGATGGTCGGCGCGCCGGACATGGCGCTGCCGCGCATGAACAACTGGTCGTTCTGGATCCTGCCGTTCGCCTTCACGATGCTGCTCATGACGCTGTTCATGCCCAGCGGCGGCCCGGCCGGCGGCTGGACGCTCTACCCGCCGCTGTCGCTGCAGGGCGGCACCAACGTGGCCTTCGCGATCTTCGCCATCCACCTGATGGGCATCAGCTCGATCATGGGTGCGATCAACATCATCGCCACCATCCTCAACATGCGCGCGCCGGGCATGGACCTGCTGAAGATGCCGATCTTCGTGTGGTCGTGGCTGATCACGGCCTTCCTGCTGATCGCGGTGATGCCGGTGCTGGCGGGCGCGGTGACCATGCTGCTGACCGACAAGTTCTTCGGCACCAGCTTCTTCAACGCGGCCGGCGGCGGCGACCCGGTGATGTTCCAGCACATCTTCTGGTTCTTCGGGCACCCCGAGGTCTACATCATGATCCTGCCGGCGTTCGGGATCGTGTCGGAAATCCTGCCCACGTTCTCGCGCAAGCCGCTGTTCGGCTACCAGGCGATGGTGTACGCGATCGCCTCGATCGCCTTCCTGAGCTTCATCGTGTGGGCCCACCACATGTTCACCGTGGGCATGCCGCTGGGCGGCGAGCTGTTCTTCATGTACGCCACCATGCTGATCGCGGTGCCCACCGGCGTGAAGGTGTTCAACTGGGTGAGCACCATGTGGCAGGGCTCGCTCACCTTCGAGACGCCGATGCTGTTCGCGATCGCCTTCGTGATCCTCTTCACCATCGGCGGCTTCTCGGGCCTGATGCTCGCCATCGTGCCGGCCGACTTCCAGTACCACGACACCTACTTCGTGGTGGCGCACTTCCACTACGTGCTGGTGACGGGCGCGGTGTTCTCGATCATCGCCGGCACCTACTACTGGTGGCCGAAGTGGACCGGCCGCATGTACTCGGAGAAGCTCGGCAAGTTCCACTTCTGGTGGTCGACGATCTTCGTCAACCTGCTGTTCTTCCCGCAGCACTTCCTGGGCCTGGCCGGCATGCCGCGCCGCATCCCGGACTACAACGTCGCGTTCGCCGACTGGAACCTGATCAGCTCGATCGGCGCCTTCGGCATGCTGCTCTCGCCGCTCATCATGCTCTACGTGCTGTGGCACTCGAAGAAGCATGGCGCGCCGGCCGCGGCGCGCTCGTGGGAAGGCGCCAAGGGCCTGGAATGGACGGTGCCCTCGCCGGCGCCGCACCACACCTTCACGGTGCCGCCGGTCATCAAGGACGGCGATCTCGCGCACGGCGACGTGACGCACTGACGCCGAAGCGATGACGGCCATGAGCGCGCCCCAGCCCGATCCCCGCAAACGTGCCGCCGCGAAGCGCACGGTGTGGGTGCTCGCGCTGGTCGCGCTCGCCGTCTACGTGGCCTTCATCCTGAGCGGCGTGTTCGGTTTCGCGGGGTCGCCCTCGTGAGCGAATCGGCCCGCCCGGTGGTGAAGCGCGCGCTGATCGTCGCGGCCATCGCCTTCGTCTTCTGCTTCTCGCTGGTGCCGCTCTACCGCATCGCCTGCGAGGTGGTGTTCGGCATCAAGCTCGAGGAAGGCGCGGTCGGCGAGGCCAAGGCCGCCTCGTTCACGATCGACGAATCGCGCCTGGTGACGGTCGAATTCGTCGCCAGCGTCAACTCGCAGCTGCCCTGGACGTTCAAGCCCGACGTGCCCTCGATGAAGGTGCATCCGGGCCAGCCGGCCGAAGCGCTGTTCCATGCGAAGAACAACGCGACGATGCAGATCGTCGGCAACGCCGTGCCCTCGGTGGCGCCGAGTACCGCGTCGAGCTTCTTCAACAAGACCGAGTGCTTCTGCTTCACCGAACAGCCGCTGCTGCCGGGCGAAGAAAAGCCCATGCCGGTGAAGTTCATCATCGACCCCGCGTTGCCGAAGGAAGTCTCCACGGTGACGCTGAGCTACACCTTCTACACCAACGACATCGCTACCAAGCGCGTCAACGCGCCCTGAAGGATTGCACCATGGCCCACGCCGCCGAACATCACGACGCCAACGTCTACTACGTCCCGCACGGCAGCCACTGGCCGATCGTCGGCTCCGTCGGCCTGTTCGCCACCGTGTTCGGCGCCGCCAGCTGGATGAACGAGCACGCCTGGGGCGAGTTCGTCATGTTCGGCGGCATCGCCATCCTGCTCGTCATGCTGTTCGGGTGGTTCGGCAGCGTGATCAAGGAGTCGATCTCGGGCTTCTACAACAAGCAGGTCGACACCTCGTTCCGCATGGGGATGATCTGGTTCATCTTCTCGGAAGTGATGTTCTTCGCGGCCTTCTTCGGCGCGCTGTTCTACGCCCGCATGCTGGCGCTGCCGTGGCTGGGCGGCGAGGGCGACGGCGCGATGACCAACGCCCTGCTGTGGAGCAACTTCGACGCCGCCTGGCCGAGCAACGGCCCGGCCAACATCGGCGGCGAGTTCGA